>NZ_FMUW01000012.1:0-95761 GCF_900101315.1 Blautia sp. SF-50 | reverse complement strand
AGAAGGGATATCAGCAGGAAACCTGTGCTGGAAAAAGTCATGGGATGTAGTAGAAAGAGAGCCACCCTGCATGGTTAAAAGAGAGAGGATCGTATCCCGAAAGGAAATCTTACGTTTTCTCGAAAAATCAACGCCAGGGTGAAGGACAAAAGAATCCTTCTGAAGTTCTAATTCAGAAATAGCAGACAGGAGCAATTCATAACTGGAAGCAAAAGTAGAGTTCATAAGCGAGCCTCCTTTTGTATAAAAAAAGATTGCAATGTATAATTCTTTTTTACCATACATTGCAATCTTTTGGAATACTATGTTCTAACTAAATGGCATTGGCCCGTTTTTCCCCCTCGCGCTCCCCCTTTCCGGGCACGCTATATTGTCGTACGCTGTGGGAATGTGTTAGTGTATTGGCACGGCGATGTATTCTACGGTATTGATGATGCTGCGCTATGCCGATGAGGATGCCGATGTATTCTACGGTATTGATAATGCTGCGCTATGCCGATGAGGATGCCGATGTATTCTACAATATCAATATCACATCTCGCCCCAGCGCCAATACATTACCACAACAACTCACCTCCAAGTCGACAGCGAAGCGCCTCGACCCATTCTTCCCCGGCAGGCCACAGGGAAACTCAGCCTTTCGTCCCAGTCATCCAGCGCAGCGCTGATGACCCATCCAACTCCCGGGAAACCACCTCACTTCCCACTCTGAACCAAATTCCCACTCCGTCTACTCATTTTCCTATCTGCTCTCTCCTTACTTGTAATCCCTCCGATAATCCAGAATTTTTACAGGAGGAATCAGATGCTATCTGCTCCCTCCTTACCTGTAATCCCTCCCGCCATCGCCACTCTATCCCTTCCGCCCTGAAAAGCCAGCCCGTGAGGCGTGTGCTGTCTGTCACCGGACTCTGCAGGAGGGGAGCTGCTTCTTAGGCGGCGGAAATCTGCGTTGCTTCAAAAATTCTCGCTGTCTGAGCGGCTTCAGACGCGAGTTCGAGAATTTTTGAAGCGGTTTTAGCAGAATTCCGGCGCCTTAGAAGCCAGCCCCCGACGAAGCCCCGGTGACAGACAGCACACGCCTCACGGGCGTCCCCTTTCCCCCTTTTCCATTGCCCTCCCCACCCCAATATTGTATAATCATCTCATACAACATCCACCCCCATTTTATAACCCAAAATTACATTTAGTTTTTTCTGCATAACAAAAAACAGGAGGCCCAACCAAATGAAAAAAGAACCCAACCCACAGCACACCCTCTCCGTCTACTTCTGCGGCCAGGAAGACTGCGGCCCGAACCACTCCTTCGGCCCGGCCATGCGCCCACACTACCTTCTCCACGTGATCTTCCACGGCAAAGGCATCTACCAGTGCAGCGGCCACACCTATCATCTGAAAGCAGGCGACGCCTTTCTCATCCGCCCCATGGACTCCATCTACTACCGCGCCGACACCTCCGACCCCTGGAGCTACGCCTGGGCAGGCTTTGACGGATCCGCCTGCAAAGAAATCCTGAAACAAACCGTATTTTCCGACACCCCAATCTTCACCCCGGAAACACCCTCCCGGCAAAACAGCCTCCTCACCCACATGCAAAGCCTACTTGACACCTTTTCCGAAAACAACGGAAACGACCTTGCCTCCACAGGAAACCTCCTCCTGATATTATCCGACATGCAAAAAAAGCCCTCCGAAAGCAGGACCGACATCTCAAACCTGTACTTTCAGAAAGCCACCGAATACATCAGAAACAACTATGCCTACCCCATCCAGATCTCAGACGTGGCACACTACGTAGGAATCGACCGTTCCTATCTTTACCGAATCTTCATGGAACATGAAAACACCTCCCCAAAACAATATCTCCTGAAACACCGCCTCCAGATGGCAACCCAGCTTCTCTGCTCCTCCTCCTGCACCATCACAGAAGCAGCTCTCTCCTGCGGCTTCCGGGACGCTCCCTCCTTCTGCAACTACTTCCGCCAGGGAACCGGCTACACCCCAAAGGAATTCCGCAAAGCCTACAGCGGAACCATCTACACCTGACCAGACACCCGCACTCCGTCCTTTACCAGCCGGTCGGAAGATGATAGCTCCTAATCGCAGTTATAACAGCAGACCGAAACAATTCCATAACAGCAAAAAAAGACGGAAACCATCCCGCAGACTCTGCAAATGATCTCCGTCTTTTATTTTCCGGAAAAGAAATGCTTGATAAACACATACAAAACAATAATAAAAGCAAACACATAACCAAAGGCGCCCAACGCCGGAATCCCCCACAGCTTTGGTTTCATATCCGTAGTACAGATAATGCTGGAACTGATCAGAAGTGCCATCACCCACAGCCCCATCACAATATTCCGCACCAGCCGCCGCAAAAGCCACGCCAGATCATCCGAGGCATGAAGATCCAGATTGATCTTTGTCTGCCCTTTCATACAGCCCTGAAGAAAATCTGCTGCCAGAGAAGGAATATCCACTGCACGTTTCAGGGACCAGGCAAGATTTTTTCCTTCTTTTTTTATCTCACGCTTCCAGTTCCCGTTGCTGAACAACTGCTCCTTGAGCCTTGCTGCGGCAATCTGTGTCATATTGATGTCCGGACATATCTCAGCCAGAACCCCCTCCACATGAGTCAGCCCCCTTGCAAGCATAGTCAGTCCGTGAGGCATCATGATCTTATTTTCTTTCATGACCTCCATCAGGTCCACCATCACTTCAGCCACATCAATGTTCCCCATATCCGCAGTACCGTATTTCTCCATAAGTCCGCGGATATCCTCATAAAGCTTGCTGGAATCCGGTTTGCCTTTAAACTCCCCAAGAGCCAAAACTGCATCCTGGATTTTACCGATGTTGTTCATGGCAACCCCTTCAATGGCTTCTGCAATCAGCTGACGATCGTGCTCTGTAAGCCGCCCCATCATTCCCATATCGATCCAGACGATCTTTCCATCCTGGATCCGCACGTTTCCCGGATGTGGATCCGCATGGAAAAAGCCATCCTCCATCACCTGTTTGATGAAATTATCCACATATTTCGTTCCGACCTCATTAAGATCATAACCATTGGCCAGAAGCGCAGCCTTGTCATTGACAGCAAAACCGTCAATATATTCCATCACAAGAATATGCGGCGAAATATACTCACGGTAGAGAATCGGTACTTTAACGAAAGCCACATCTTTGTTCTTTTTTGCAAATTCCGCCATATTTGCAGCTTCCGTCAGGAAATTCATCTCCTCCTGAGTCACAGTCCACAGTTCACTTAAAACCATGTTCAGATCCACCATGCCCTTAATACTCACCGGCGGCATCAGACGCACTGCTTTATGCATCAGGCCGATATCCCTGGCCATGGTCTCATAGATTCCTTTTCGCTGAACCTTGATCACAACCTCTTCGCCCGTCTTCAGCGTGGCACGATGTACCTGGGCAATCGATGCCGCTCCCAGAGGTTTCTGCTCAATATGCTGAAATTCCTCCTGCCACGGACATCCCATGGACTCTTCCAGTACCTCGATCACCTGGGAAAAAGGCATCGGCGGTACCTCTGAGCAGAGCTTCATCAGCTCGTCACAGTAGCGTTTCGGCAGAATATCGGAACGAAGAGACATGATCTGACCCAACTTAATATAAGTTGGGCCCAGATCTTCCAGTATGAGCCGGAGCTTCTCAGGAGAAACACCACGGGTAATGGCATGCTTTTTCAAAACGGCTGTAATCTCTCTCAGCCGCTCTCCATATCCGCCTTTCTCTTTTTTCTCCTTTTCTTCTCTGCCCATAAACTTCTCCATTTACTGCTTCGTCTGCGTTGTCGTTTAGTCAAGCGGATATTTGCGATCCGCAGTCGGTTACTCTGCTGCCTGTTCTTCGCTCCCGGTATCTTCTGCATTTTCTGTTTCCCCAGAAGCTTCCTGTACAGCTTCCTCTGCCGGTTCTTCTGCTGTCTCGGCTTTCTCCTCAGCAGCCTCGGCCTGCATGCGCTCGATCTGCGCCTTCACAGCAGCCAGCTGCTCCGGTGTCAGCCTGGAAATCGTTGCCTTCAGTTCTTCCTGATCATTCTTTCTGGCTGCAGATTCCTTTACAGAATCAGCAGCTGTCTTAACCGTTGATTTGATGTTATGCTTCAGCTCCTGATTAAGAACCTTACCCTGTTCAACCGTAAGCTCACCCTTTTTTACCAGTTCATCCAGGATTTCTTTGGATTTCTCTGCTGTCACTGCTGCTGTACCAATACCCACCAGTAAAATTTTCTTCAGTCCTTCACCTAATTCCATAATATTTTCTCCTTTCCTGAAACCGGCAGCTGCCGGACCATCACACCACAGTCCGACACCAGACCCTATCCTGAAACAAAAGTTTTCTGTTCCTGTCATATTCCCAGAAAAGCAAGTCCCTTGGGAACAAAAATGATCAGTCCGACGATCGCTGCCATGATCGCTGCGATCAGTACTGCTCCGGCCGCTGTGTCCTTGGCGATCTTTGCCAATGGGTGACGTTCCTCTGTGACCAGATCCACAACAGCTTCCACTGCCGTATTCACCAGCTCAAGCGCCATCACCATTCCGAACAGCCCCAGGCAGATGCACCACTCTGTCACGGAAATCCCAAGGATCAGTCCTGCGATCACCACAAGCGCTGCCACCATACAGTGGATCTTCATATTTCTTTCCTTGCGGATGCAGGTAAAAATCCCCTGAAACGCATATCCGAAGCTTTTATACAGCGGATCCTTCTTTCTGCCTGCCATGTTCCTCACCTGATTTCCTGTTTGAATTATTCCCTCCAACGGGAAGTATGGGATTATTATAACAAGTTTGTAGTAATATTTCCAGTATTCCGGGAAATTTATGAATATTTAAGGAGTATATGTGGTTATTCACAGACAACTGTTCAAGCGGATAAAAGCATCCGCATTCAGTTAAACCACACATACTCCTGATCCTGTTGCATATTCTGTAAAATTTCCGGATATATATACAGATGTCACATATTATTCCACATTTTTCAGTGCTTCATCCATGGGCACATGACGGATCCTCCGGAATTCCAGCACTGCTACCACTGCATAGGCTGCGATTCCGATCGCTGTCATTTTCACATAGATCATGGGATCCACCCACATGGTAATCCATCCCGAAATACTGGAAAGCATCATCTCGCGGAACAGCACTTCCATGATCTGCCGTTCAACCGTAAGGCTTAACAGCAGGCAGAACACCACCACAAGTGATGTGGAAAGTATATACAAACGGCTGATCTCACCATTTGTATAGCCCAGGATCTTGGTCATGGAAATCGACTGGGCATTTTTTTCGATGATGACCTTGGAAAGCAGATAGATCACCACCAGGAAAATGATCACGGAAAATCCATACATCATTCCCATCATATCTCCCATAGAGACATCCAGCTGCCTGGATATTTTTGTAAGAGCCTCCAGATCAATGACAGAGCCGATATATTTTGAAGGGATATCCCGGATCTCTGTATCAGAGAAATATCCTCCAAAATAATCATCTCCAAATATCTATATGCGCTGTACCGGTCCGGCTCTTGCCAAAATCCAGTAAAACGTATATAATGTGGGAGTATCTGTATATTTTTAACCAAATAATCTTATTTTTAAAGGAGTGAATATTGAAAGTGGACCCCAGCGACACTTACCAGATAATCATATTACTTATTCTGCTGGCATTGTCAGCCTTTTTCTCATCTAACGAAACCGCGCTGATGTCGGTAAACAAGATCCGTCTCCGCTCTCTTGCAGACGAAGGAAACAAGCGTGCAGCCATGGCTCTCGATATCCTGGAGAACCAGACGCCCAAGCTTCTCAGTGCGATTCTCATCGGAAACAACATTGTGAACATTTCGGCTTCTTCCCTTGCAACCACACTTGCATACAGCTTTGGCGGCTATATGGTCAGCATCGTGACGGTGATCCTGACGGTTCTGATCCTGATCTTCGGTGAGATCACCCCCAAGAACTACGCAACCATTAACTCTGAAAAGATCACCCTCCGCTATATCCCGGTCTTTAAATTTCTTATGACTATCATGACACCGGTGATCTTTATCATCAATCTCTTTTCAAGAGGTGTGATGCGCCTGATGCGTGTGGATCCGGATGCAGCCAGCAAGGCCATGACCGAGGAGGAGCTTCGTACTATCGTGGACGTCAGCCATGAGGACGGTGTCATTGAATCCGACGAAAAAGAAATGATCTACAATGTGTTTGATCTTGGAGATGCCACAGCCAAGGATATCATGGTTCCAAGAGTACATGTTACCTTTGCGGATGTGGAATCCACCTATGATGAGCTGATCGATATTTTCCGCGAGGATAAGTTCACGCGTCTGCCGGTTTATAAGGACAGCCAGAACAACATTGTGGGAATCATCAACATGAAGGATCTTCTTCTTTACGACAAAAATGAGGAATTTGTTATCGATCATTTCCTCCGAAAGCCGCATTTCACTTACGAAACAAAAAGCATTTCCGATCTTCTTGTGGAAATGAAGGACTCCACCTTCAACATTGCCATTGTACTGGATGAATACGGTGATATGGCCGGACTGATCACACTGGAAGATATCCTGGAGGAGATCGTGGGTGAGATCCATGACGAATACGATGAGAAGGAGGACGAGCTTGTCCAGAAGATTTCCGACCGGGAATATATCATCGAAGGTTCCATGCATCTGGATGACGTAAATGATCATCTGGATACGGAACTGGATTCCGAGGATTATGATTCCCTGGGTGGATTTATCATCGAACATCTGGATCGTCTGCCTGTTGCCGGTGACGAAGTGATCACAGAGGACGGAATCCGTCTGATCGTAGAAAAGCTGGATAAAAACCGTATCGAGAAAGTGCATGTCTACCTTCCGGAAAAAGATCCTGAAACACTGGATAATACCGAATCCTGAGTAAGCAGGCTCCAGCTCCGTAACAAGAAACAGCTGATGTACCGAAAAAATATTTAATACTTAATATCATCCATATCGGAACTGTTATCGTAATCCCCGGCTCACCCGTTGAGCCATCAGGATTTTTGATTGACAGTTCCGATATTTTATATTATAATGATAGAAAATTTTTATCCATATTTACTAAATGCAATGACAGGGAGTAGTACACAGTCTCCGGATGCACAGAGAGAAGATGGCCGGTGAGAATCTTCGTGACTGAACTGTGGAAGTAGCCCTCGAGCAGTGGACTGAACCATGGATCTTCATGCAGTAGGCTTCATCGTCATTCCCACGTTACAGGGAGGCAGTATAATTTTGTACTGGCAGAGAGCAGAGTTTTACCTCTGAAAACAGGTGGTACCGCGGAATCATCCGTCCTGAGCATATTTTATCCGATATGCCGGGACTTTTTTATTGGAAAAATTTCTCGCGGCAGCCCTTATCTGCTTAACTTTTCACATCATCAAAGGAGGGAACCAATTCATGAAACAGATTTCCGGAAACAAATTGCTTGTAAAAGCCTTAAAAGAAGAAGGCGTTGATGTTCTGTTCGGCTATCCTGGTGCCTGCACCATCGATATCAGCGATGAATTATATAAACAGAGCGGCATTGACATCATCCTGCCACGTCACGAGCAGGCCCTTGTACACGAAGCAGATGCCTATGCCAGAACTACCGGAAAAGTTGGCGTATGTCTCGTTACCAGCGGTCCCGGAGCTACCAACCTTGTTACAGGTCTTGCAACTGCCAACTATGACAGTGTTCCGCTTGTATGCTTTACCGGACAGGTTGCCCGTCACCTCATCGGAAACGATGCGTTCCAGGAGGTTGATATTGTCGGGATCACCAGAAGCATCACAAAATACGGTGTTACCGTCCGCAACCGTGAGGATCTTGGACGTATCATCAAGGAAGCTTTCTATATCGCACGCACCGGACGCCCAGGCCCGGTTCTCATCGACCTTCCAAAGGATGTAATGGCCGAGCTGGGAAGTGCTGAGTATCCGAAGACTGTCAATATCCGCGGCTACAAGCCTAACACCAGCGTGCATATCGGACAGCTGAAGCGTGCCCTCAAAATGCTGCAGAAGGCCAAAAAACCTCTGTTTCTTGCTGGCGGCGGTGTGATCATTTCCCGCGCGCAGGAGATTTTTACCCAGGTTGTTGAGAAAACTCAGATCCCGGTTGTCACAACCGTTATGGGACGTGGCGCCATTTCCACAAAGAACCCTCTGTTTATCGGAAATCTTGGTATGCACGGCGCTTATGCCGCAAATATGGCAGTAAATGAATGCGATCTTCTGTTTTCCATCGGAACCCGTTTTAACGACCGTATCACAGGCAAGCTCCATGAATTTGCCCCACATGCACAGATCGTCCACATCGATATTGACACCGCTTCCATTTCCAGAAATATCCATGTAGACATCCCCATCGTTGCCGATGCAAAAGAGGCAATAACAAAAATGAATGAATATGTACAGGACTGTAATACCGGCAAATGGCTGAAGCAGATCCAGGAATGGAAGGAAGAGCATCCTCTTACCATGAAAGACCGTGGTATTATGGGACCGCTGGATATCATCGGCGAGATCAACCGCCAGTTTGACAAGGCCATTCTTGTTACCGATGTAGGTCAGCATCAGATGCTGGTGAGCCAGTATGCGGACATCACCGAGAACCGTCAGCTGATCATGTCCGGCGGACTTGGAACCATGGGTTACGGCCTTCCAGGTGCCATCGGTGCCAAGATCGGTAATCCGGATACACCGGTCATCTCCGTTTCCGGTGACGGCGGCATGCAGATGAACATTCAGGAGCTGGCTACCGCAGTTCTGGAGGAACTTCCGATCATCTGCTGTATCTTTAATAATGAATATCTCGGAATGGTCCGCCAGTGGCAGAAGCTTTTCTACGGAAAACGTTACGCCATGACAAATCTGAAGGCCGGTGCACTCTCCCGCCGCACAGACGGTCAGGAATATCCGGAATACACACCGGATTTCATCCGTCTCGCAGAGAGCTATGGGGCAAAGGGTATCCGCGTAACTGAGAAGGATCAGATTGCGGCTGCTTTCGAAGCGGCTAAGAAGAATACAAAAACTCCTACGATCATCGAATTTATCATTGATCCGGAGGAAATGGTTTACCCGATGGTCAAGCCGGGCGGCACCCTGGCTGATCTGATCATGGATTGTTAGGAGGAATGAATGATGGATAAAGGAATGAAAAAAAGATGGATCTCTCTCTATGTTGAAAACCAGGTCGGTGTTCTTTCCAAGATTTCCGGTCTTTTCTCCGGAAAGTCCTATAACCTGGACAGTCTTACAGTTGGAACCACGGAGGACCCAACAGTTTCCAGAATGACCATCGCCACAGTCAGCGATGATGAAACCTTTGAGCAGATCAAAAAACAGCTGAACCGTATGATCGAGGTGATCAAGGTTATTGATTTTACAGATGTGTTCGTTCGAATGAAGGAGATCCTTTACATCAAGGTAAAGGGCTGCTCCCCGGAAGATAAAGTAGAACTTTTCCAGATTGCTGAGACTTTCAAGGCACGTGTCATCGACTATGGAAAAGACAGCCTCCTTCTGGAATTCGTCCAGACCGCAACCAAAAATGACGCGGTCATCAAGCTTATCAAAGAAGAGTTCAAGCATATCGAAGTTGTCCGCGGCGGAAGTGTCGGAATTGAGTCTATCAGTATGATGGAGAGATAAAAGCTGAATAATACTCCGACAGAAAAACACGGGGCTGATGCTTTAACGATTAATAAATCGTGATTTTTACAGCCCCGAGTTTGTTCATATACATTCATTATTTCTGCATAAATTCAAGCGCTGCCTCTTTCGTTGGAATCGCAGGGATTCCGCCTCTCTTTTGCACACACAATCCAGCAACTGCATTTCCCAAAACAGCACACTTTTTGATTTCTTCCCATTCCATTTTTTCAACATTCTTATTTATAGAAAGGATACTGCATAATACGCCTCCCCAGAATGAATCACCTGCCCCAGTCGTGTCGACCGCATGTGTCTGAAATGCTTTGATGATTTCTTTTCTGCTTTTTGTTGCCATAAGAACTCCCTGTTCTCCCAATGTAATGGCAACCAGCTTTGGTCCCATGGCAAGGAGTTGATCTGCAGCCTGCTCATAACTTTTCGCCTCTGTCAACAGAGTACTCTCTTCATCCGATACCTTCATGACATCTACCAATTCTATGACAGATCTCATTTTTTTCACTGCATACTCTTTGCTCTTCCAAAGAGACGAGCGATAATTTGGATCATAGGAAGCAACTCTCCCAATGCCACGATATCAACTTTTTCTTCCATTTTTTAGTTCCTCTACAATCTCGTTATAACGTTTTTTATTTAACCGGTAGAAAAATAATACAACCGCAGTCACAATCCACAGTACACCCGGAATCGTCGTAAATGCATGTTTCATAATTGAAAGTACAATTGCATTTTGTGTCTGATTTGCAATATAACCATATTTTCCAAGTAATCCTGCTAAAAGTGCTGTTCCAACTGCCATTCCGATTTTATTTCCAAGTGAAATAAATGCATACTGAAAACCGTCATTTCTAAGTCCGGTTTTCCACTCCCCATATTCCACACAGTCTGGAATAATTGCATAGATTGCGGTATTAAATCCAGAGAAGAAAAACTGTGTGAGACCAGATAATGCATAAAAAATAGCTGGTGATTCTTTGGCATTGAAGAAAAACATAGACAACATGGAAATTCCTGTAAATAAAGCAAAGAGAGATGCTGTTCTTCCTTTGTTATTCAACTTGCGGAATAATGGTTGAAAACAGGCTGCCCCGATGATAGAAGGAATAATGATGCACATCGAATAAGTTGTGTAGTAGGAGGCATTCCCTTCCACATATGTAAAATAATACAGAATATCTGCATTTCTACCATATAATGTAAATCCAAATAATATCTGTCCTGCCAATGCAAGAAGATATGGTCTGTTCTGCATGACTGCTTTCAACTGTATCTTTACAGAAATTTTTTCTTTTTCCGGAGTAATCACTGCCTCTTTCGTCTTCGCAAAGCAGAAGAAATGACAGGCTGTAAAAATACATCCATATATGACCGCCACCGTCAGATATCCTGTCTTTGCACTGTGACTGCCGAATTTGCTGAGCAGCGGAACTGTGATAATATTTAACACACCAATTGCAATCATCGCTGCAACCGAACGGGATGTATTTATTTTTGCACGTTCATCAATATCCTGTGTCATAGCACCACACAAGGTTCCATATGGAATATTCACACAGGTATACCCCAAAACCAGCAGACAATATGTAATTACCATATAAATGATCTTTCCATTCTGCGGCCAGTCGGGTCTTGCCCAGAATGTCATAACAAGAAGAATCGCTGTAATTGGTGCCGCTACTAACAGCCATGGACGGTACCGTCCCCATCTCGATTTTGTTTTATCCGTAAGTCCCCCGACGATTGGATCATTGATCGCATCCCAAAATCTTGAAAAAAGCATAAGTGCTGACACAGCCGCCATACTGATTCCGAACACGTCTGTATAAAATATCATCAGAAAATTACTGACGAACATCCAGCTGAAATTACATCCGACATCACCAAACCCATATGCAATCTTACTGATCAGCGGTACTTTTCCATTTTTGTTTTCGCTTCCCATATGTCCCTCCTATTTTTATCAGAGTTTCTGACAGAACTCTATTCTTTCCTCATTTGGTCCCTTGATCATAAAAAACTTCACACCATTTTCCCAAAATGGCAGTTCTTCGATTCCGTCTGTAATAATTGTGTATTTTTCATTGCAGATTTTCTGATACATACTTTCAATGTCTTCCACATCAAGTGCAACATGTTGGTATGCACCGTCTGACATTGCCGCCTGCCCATTTTCAAAAGTCTCTATACAGTAATTTTTTATCTGTAAAAATGCCACTTTTTCTCCTGCTTTTTCATTATAAGACTGCATAATTACTTCAAATCCAAGACTCTTATAAAACTCAACTGTTTTCTGTAAATCGTTTGTCGGAAGCCCGACATGGGCAACTCCGACAATTCCATATTTATTTTCCATACGAACTCCTTACTTTTCACTGACGTTGATAATTACTTTCATCGTTGTCTCACGGTTATCATCAATATACTGGTATGCCTTCAGATAATCTTTAAAAGCAAATGTCTTTGAGATGAGCGGTTTCAAATGAACTTTGCCCTCATTTACCAGTCTGATTCCATCTATGTAATCATCATGGCGGTACATCATCGTGCTCTTAATGTCAAGTTCGTGGTCATTTGCCACTGCAAGATCTACTTCTGCCATTCCTGCAAAAACAGCCACCAGTACGATCGTGCTTCCTTTTCTTGCATATTTAATTGCCTGTCCCATTGTGATATTGTTTCCGGCACAGTCGTAGATCACATCCGCCTTATCCGGTCCAAATGCTTCGATCATTGCCTCACCGAAGTCTTTATTTTGAGTATTCACACACACATCAATTCCACATTCTTTTGCCTTTGCCAGTCTAAGATCACTGATATCTGTGATCATCACTTTCGCTGCCCCCATTCCTTTTGCCGCCTGTGCCACGAGATTTCCAATCGGTCCTGCTCCAAGGACTGCAATATTCATGCCAGCCACATCGCCCATCTGTTTTACACCATGAACTGCCACAGCAAGAGGTTCGATCATAGCTCCTTCTTCATAGGACATATCTTCCGGAATAGGTGTTACTTTAGATGCATCCACTGCAAAATACTCAGATGCTGTTCCTGTCGTCTGAAATCCCATTACTTTTAATTCCTCACAGAGATTATACTTTCCATGACGACATGGATAGCAATGTCCACAATATACCTGAGGCTCTATCGTCACCTTCTGTCCCACATGAAACTCTGTGACATTTTTTCCAAGTTCTGTAATCTCACCGGAAACCTCATGTCCCTGTGTTACCGGATATTTTGTAAACGGATGTTTTCCATGATAAACATGAATATCTGATCCACAAACCCCAATATTCATAATCTTTACCAACACCTGATTTTCCTTTACCTCCGGAACCGGAACCTCTCTGAAAATAATTTCTCCTGGATTTGTCATTACCTGCTGTAACATAATTGTTTTCTCCTTTTTTATGTTATTTTGTTTTATGTTTTATAAAATGTTTTATCAAAGTAATTACATTATTGCCCTGTAAACACAATTTGTCAATATGTTTTTTCATATTTTTATATATTTCATAATTTCAAAATACATTTTTTGTATATTTTTTACAATTAACACGCAAAAAAAACGGAAAGAAAACCATAGTTACTGTTTTCTTTCCGTTTTTTACTATAATCTATTTTTCTAATTTTACACAACTTCTTGTTTTTCACACATATAAATCGGACATCCGCATTCGCTTTGCAACCTGTCAGTGGGAGCTTTTAACTCCAACAGAGTGAACATCCCCTTACCCAACGCTTGATGCCCTGCGCACCAGATGCGGTGGACTGCTTATCTGCGTTCAAAAAATTTACAATTCTGCCATATGTTTTGTAAAAAAATATTTCGCAGCTCCAACAGCCGACGCTTCTTTCTTATACGAACAATTTTTCAAGTATGAAACATCATGCTCAAAGCCATTATATGCCATCACTTTTTCTCCCAGTGGTATCATATAATCTGACAATACACCTCCCACATCACCTCCGAGTATGATATCCATATCATATGCCATCCGCAGATTTGATATCAAAACAGCAAGATGATCCAGATACGCATTCCATGTCTGCAAATTTTTTTCATCACCACTTTCAATTTTTTCCATAAATGCATCCAGTGACTGCCTGTTATCTTGTGTCAGTACACTTGCAGCACAATATGCATCTGCACATCCTGATTTACCACAATAACACTTTCTTCCACCGGGAACGAGTATCATGTGACCAAACTCACCTGCTTTCTGGTTCTGCCCTCGAAACAGCTTTCCATCTATGCAGAATGCGCCTCCTAAGGTGTGGTTCAAAGACAGATATATCGCATTTGGATACTTTTGCTTTTTTTCTGCAAGCATTGCAGCATTAGCATCGTTTTCAAAATATACTGGAATTTCCAAAGCCTGCTCTAAAAAGCGCAGACTATAATTCTCTATACCTAAAGCATGGGATTTTAAAACGATCCGTTCTTTCTGATCAATAATTCCCGGAATCGCCACTCCAATCCCAAGTAGCGTATCCTTCGCTAATTCGCCTTCAAGAAAAGTTTTGACCTTTTGTGCCACTTCTGTACAATAGGATAATTCTGCCGTAAATTTTAAACGGATGCGATCTTTTTTTATAATCTCATCTCCAAGATTTACTAATACCATTTCTATATGATTCGCTGTAATCAAAATTCCCATTGCATGACAGTATGACTTATTAATCCCTATACTTTTTGCCTTTCGTCCACCGGTCGAAGCATATTCCCCAGTTTCTTCCAACACCATTTTTTCTAACAAGTCATTCACATTTGCTAACACAGTCGGCATACTCAAGTTTAATTCTTTTGCGATTCCCGCCTTGGATGTAACATGATTGTTCAGCACATAATTAATTATTCTTTTTCTTGTTATATTTTTTTTATCTTTATTTTCCGTTTTCTTACCCTCTTTTATTAAATATATTATAAAAGAATTATATGCTTTTTTATTCTTCTTGTAAAGCAATGTTTTATAATAAATCTCCGACAGAATTTATCTTATAAACAGCAAAAAGCTCCCGAAGGAGCTTTCCACGCTTTAGAACACCAATTCTTTTAACACAATCTCTTCTGCCATATTACGAATACCATTTACCAATCTGACACATTCCCTCTAATCACGAGCTTTCAACTCAGCTCTGGTTGTATCCAGCTCATCTAAGTCTAAGTCGCTCTCTATCATGTCATCTGGTTTTTGCGCGAGCAACGAGGCAAGCTGAGATGCTTGCATCTCGATTTGCCGACTGCCGCGTTCATCGAAACAAGTACTCTTGTCTCGATGTTGGGACAAAAAAACAATCGTCTCAAGTGTTGATAACTTTTCCAAGGAAATCATATGCTCATCCGATTTCTCCTTGTCCAAAGAAATCCCCTTGATTTATGCTACTTCCTTGCCTTCTTTAATGATCAGTACTGGAAACTGAAACTTAATATTCTGAATCCAATTTCCATCTTCCTGTCTTTCCGGGAATATATCAATGCGTTCAATAAATGCCTGCATGAACTGTTTCTTTTCTGCATCCGTACATTCTGAATACCCTTCATTAAAAGCACCTAAAAATCCGTATATGCTATCTGCATCAATATGATCTTTCTTAAGCTCATAAGTTATCTATTTCTCCTATTCGTTAAGACCTAGTTCATTACATATTACTTGCTATCCCTGATACCTTATTCTTTCTACCAGCGTTTCCTTTTTCAGATTACTGCTTAAAACGCAGGAAAGTACAATCTGCAACAGACCGACCAAAAAAATCATAATAAAAATTGGTACGATTGGAACATGATAGATATTCATTCCAAATATTCCATTATGTTTTGCATAGGAAAAAAGTGCATAGCCGAGCGGCAGACCAATGATCAAAGCTACGCATATGGTACCAACCGTAAACATCATTCCCTGTAACTGCAGACATAAATTTAATTGTTTATTTGTCATACCCACAGCCTGTAATACACCATATTCCTGCTTTTTTGTCGTAATATTCATGATTATGGTGTTTGCCATATTCATAAAACCGATGAGTCCTACAACCGCCATAAACAGATAACAGCCAAGCTTCATCATGCGAGCTGTGAATTCTGCAGATTGTAACTGTGCATGATAGGTATCCATTTTTATATGCGAAGTATTAGAAATCAAAGTATTCAGACTCTGTTCCACAGATGCAACATCTTTTTTATCACAGTCCACCCACAGATAGCCATAGGCTGTTCCCCTCGGATTCATGGAACGGTATACACCTTCCGGAATGACAAGATAAGTGTCCGCGCTTACAAAGGATCCTGCAATCTTTCCCTGATAGGTATAGGTTTCACTTCCATTCTCAAAGTCAAATGCAATGGATTCACCCGGAGCATATCCATCTTGTTCCATCCACATCAACCAACCAAAGAAAATTTCACCATTCTTTACCGCCTGATCATAGTCCATAGAGCCAATATCCCCATCTTGGCGCATAAAATCAAAATCATTTTTACTCACAATATCAGCCGGAAATCTTGTTCCGTTCAGATTTACAGAGACAATCTCTCTCGTCATGACATCTGTCACTCCTGGAATGCTTTTGATTTCTTCAATCATTGAATCATTCAATGGATTATCCGTCAGAATCGTATCCAGATTATTCTCCGGATATCTTTCATCGTACTCAGCAGAATAGTCAAGCTGCAGTTCAAATTGTCCATGATTAACGGAAAGACGTGCTTCATGCTCCGTGTCAATATTTCCCACATAATTAGAGATAATCACAAACAATGCGCAGGAAAGCCCCAGTGTGAGGATAGTACCAATGGTTCTTTTTGGATTACCCGTTACATTTGCCATTGCCATAGAAAACACGGTGACATTTTTTCTGCCATTTCGTTTTCCTTTTTTGTGTGTTTCTGCATTTTCTAAATACCGTGTTGCTTCGATAGGTGAAATCCGTGAAACAATTTTCATTGGTTTACGCAGTGCCAAAGCAACGGTAAGAAATGATACGAAAATACATAGAAGCATAACAGGCAGGGAAAACAGTGACACCTGCTGATTTTGGACTCCCATAGAGTCAGTTCCGGTTGATACAAGATTCCCCTGTTCTACCAGCCAGTTAAAACCGCATTTTGCAATCAGAAAGCCCAGAAGCAATCCAACCGGTATTGAAGAAATTGTCAAAAACATACCCTCTCTGAAGATCAGTTGTTTCATCTGCTTTTTTGTCGCTCCCAGAGCCTTGATTTTTCCATACTCCTGTATCTTGTTGGCAATACCGACCTGAAAAATATTATAAATGACCACAACAGAGAAAAGTACAATTGCAAGAATCAAAACCCCGCATACCGCAATCGTTTCATAACTCGGCTGCAAGACCCATTGCAAATAGAGATCATTGACTATAACGTTTTTTTCTTCGATCCCACAAGCTGCTGCAATCTGCTTTATAACCGGTTCAATATTATTCATTGATACATTTGCAGAATCGTTTAACGTAAAATAGATATTATACTGTCTGTCATTCTCTGCGACGTGCTCATCATAAAACTCCTGTGACCCGAAAGCAACATAAGATGCCTCGATGGTATACTCATCCCGATCATATAGGATTCCGCTGACAACAAATTCTTCCGGCTTATATTCTGACTGCATCCCTGCGCGGTAATCCAGTGTAACCGTATCTCCGATCTTTACATCACCATAACCCATTGCACGAAAAAATGCTCTTCCTGCGGCAATTTCCTGCATTTTTTCCGGATACTTTCCTTCCTTCAACTCATATTCTTTATTATAAGGAAGCATTTTTCTTGCAGTCTCATCCATGCAGACAAACCCGCCTTTTTCATTGCCTTTTATGATACCTTCGGTGCACATAGTGCCTGTAGCATCTATTTCCGCACGGCGGTTTACTTCTTTTAACTGCGATCCGTCTGCGGAAACAAACAGACCATAATTGCTTCCATATGATCCTGCCGCCTGACTTTTCTGTAAATGAATTACCCCATTTCCCACAGTACTGATGATAACAAGCAGCATCGTGGTCAGACAGATTGCCATCATGATCAGTATACTTCTTGTCCTGTTCCTTTTGTCATTGCTATATGCAATCCTGCTTATTGCCTTCATCTGAAATCCACCACCTGTCCGTCCTCAATCACCAGAATACGGTCAGCGACCTGTGCGATTTCGTCATCATGGGTAATCATTACAATTGTCTGTCCATATTTTTTTGCTGTCATCTTAAGCAGAGCGATTACCTCATCACTGGTCTTAGAATCAAGATTTCCTGTCGGCTCATCTGCAAATATAATTTCCGGACGATTCACCAGTGCTCTTGCAATTGCTACTCTCTGCTGCTGTCCTCCGGATAACTGATTTGGCAGATTATAAATCCGGTTTTCAATCCCCAGAGTTGCAATAATATCATTTACATACGCTTCATCCACTTTTCTTCCATCCAGCCCCAGTGGCAGTACAATATTTTCCCAGACATTAACAGATGAAACCAGATTAAATGCCTGAAAAACAAATCCGATTTTTCTTCTGCGGAAAACAGCAAGGGCATCTTCCTTCATCCTGTATAAATCTTTCCCTGCTAAAGTAACACTGCCTTTTGTCGGGGTGTCTAGCCCTCCAAGCATATGAAGTAATGTACTTTTACCGGAACCTGACTTTCCAACAATTGCGACAAATTCTCCCTGCTCAATCTGAATGTCCACCTGATTGACCGCTTTGACCTGATTCTCACCTGCGCCATAAAACTTACAAAGCTGCTTGGTTTCTAATATCACACTCATGTGTTGCCTCCTTTTCAATTCTGTAAAGCGGACCTTTTCAGCACGCTTTCTTTGCCTGTTTATATATTTGGTCATTTTTCATCCTACATTCAAATTGTATCAGGGCAATCTTTCATTTCACTTTCAAAAAACGAGCAGAAGTCTTACAGAATTGTAAGATTTCTGCTCACTTAAAATTTAACCAACATATGGTAATTGAATCACAAACGTGCTTCCTTTTTTCTTTTTGCCGGAGGTTACTGTAATCGTACCTGCGTGTTTTTCGATAATTTCTCTCGATAGAAAAAGTCCGATTCCTGTACCACTCTTTTCCATGACCTCCTTGGAACTTCCTCTGTAAAATCGTTGAAAAATTTTGTGATACTCATTCTGCGGAATACCAATTCCCTGATCCTCAATTTCCATTCTTACAAGATCGTTTCTTTTTTGTAACCGGATAAATATTTTTGAACCACACGGACTGTACTTGACCGCATTATCCAGAACGTTGATCACAGCTTCACCAAGCCACCTTTTATCCTGCATAATCGTGCATGTTTCCAGCTCTTTTTCATAGTCAAAAACAAATTCAATTTCTTTCTCATCCGCTTTAGGATAAGTGCGGTTCACAGCAGATATGACAGTATCCATAAGCGGAAGTTTTTTCTTATTAATCTGAATCAGTCCAGTTTCCATCTTGGATATTTCAAGAAGCGACTGCAATAATGTCTCCAGTCCATCCAGAGCACTCCGACAACGGATACGAAACTCCTCCTGTTCTGTGGCACTTAAGTCATTCTGCATCAGCACACTAAAACATGTATCCAAAGCTGCAACCGGTGTCTTTAACTGGTGAGAAATATCAGAAACCATTTCTTTCGTGTTCTCCTTTTCTGCCCTTGCTTCTTCCTTTATCAACTGAATATGATGTCCGATTGCTTCAAGCTGGTCATTCAATTTTTCCAGTTCTGCATGATTTTCCGTTTTCAGTAAATCATCAAATTTATTTTCACGGAATCTGATCAGAATTTCTTCCAACTGGTCTAAAATTTTCTGATGACACGCATCTTCTTTTTTCTTCCAATAAAGTAAAAAAGTCAAAAGAAGCACGCATATCACAGTGCTTACAGCACCGGTCACCATAACCTGATGCCGGAATTGCGAATAAAATGCATTCCCTTTATTCCCCCAGTATCCATATTGCTCCAATAATCGCCTTCCCTGTTCGTTAGTTTCAATATCCTTATCCTTAAGCAATTCCGAAACAGCATCCAGCCCGGAAAATTCTTCCTTTGCAGCAATCTCTGTCATAAGATTCATTTTATATTTATAATCTTCATAAAACACATACGTGGTAAAGCAATTTAATATTGCAAACACTAATATGACCGGCAATACCAAAGACAAGGCTGCTGTGAGTTTCCTGTGATATCTCTTTGTCACTGCCTTACCTCCTGATTCCATATATACCCAAGACCTCTGATATTCTTTATATAGACCGGTGCAGCCGGATTGTCTTCGATTTTCTCACGGAGTCTTCTGATATTGACAGCGATTGTATTTTCATCCACAAAATCCCCTTCCAGATCAAACACATTTTCCAATATTTGTGTTTTTGAAAGAATCTGTTTCGGATTCTGAAGAAAAAAAGTCAGCATTTTCAACTCCGTTTTTGTCAGACTGATTTCACGACTCTTTATCAGGACTTTCATTTCTCCTGCGATAAATACGATATCTCCCGAAATCATCTTTCCGGCTTCCGTTTTCTCCTGTCTGCGGCGGAAATGTGCTTCTATTTTCAAAAGAAGTACCGAAAGACTAAACGGCTTTGTAATATAATCATCTGCCCCTGCTTCATATCCCATGACCTGATCCATCTCCTGATCTAGTGCTGTAAGACAAATAATGTATGTATTATAATTGCATCTCATCCACCTTACAAATTCCAGTCCATTCCCATCCGGAAGATTCACATCACAAATGGTAACATCCACATTATTATCACTTGCAATTCTTTTCGCTTTTTTCACTGATTCTGCTGAAAAAACCTCATATCCGGATTTTTTCAGTGAAAATGTAATTCCACGATTTAAATTTTCATCATCTTCAACCACGAGTATACCTGGCATAGCATCTGACCTCTCTTTATTAACTATTCATCTTAAAATGCTTCAATGCCTCCACAATTGCACTCTCTTTATCTTCTGGACACTGCGGTTGCCTGCTATCTTCATTTTTAGGTAAATTATAATTCTTTCCAACCTCAATTCCGCATTTTCTCTTTACCTGTGAGATATACAGATTGGAAACCTTCATGCCGGCATTTGTTTCAGTTTGGACAAAAGAACAATCGTCTCAACGGTATTACCTTTTTCCCACAAGAGCCGCCTTACCTCTTGTCCATCACGATATATCGGAAAATTAAACTCTATCGACTTCAAAGGCATCTCTGACTCTCCATTAGGATATATCTGAATTTCCTTTATTAGATAAGTTATAAGGCTTTTCTTTTCCTCGTCACTTATTATATCATAGAGCTTTCCGAAATTCAGCATAAGCTTGTAAATATTGTCCAGAGTGATTGCTTCCATTTCGATAGAACTTTTTCTCAGCTTTGCATCTTCAATCCGTTCTTCCAACTCGACAATCGTATCATACAATCCATCAAGCCTTAATGTCATGTCGTGGATTTTTCTTTCTCTGAAACGAGCATCAATAGGCAGATTATCAATCTCTCGTTCCAGACGGGCTTTATTCAAATCTACTTCTTTCAGCTTGCTCTCATAATTGGCAAGTTCCTTATCAATAGCAGTGGTATCGGTCTGTACGCCAATACGCTTTTCTATCTCTTTTGCAAAATATTTATCACTTACCAATTCTTTAACAGCTTCAATTACAAGTGGTTCAATGTCTGTTTTTCTAAGCGATCTGCTTCAATCTGGTGTCAATCTTGTTTATATCAGAGATTTACTGGGTCATTCTGACATTTCAACAACTGAAATCTACGCACGAGCAGATGAAAAGATGAAACGGAAAGCTTTGATGGAGGCTTACAGCAGCCCGGCATCTGATGAATTACCGACATGGAAAAAGGACAAAGACCTTCTCGATTGGTTGAAGTCGCTGTAAGGAGTATTTCCGAATTATGCAAAGTCTGAAGGGCCCATATATTTTATATAATCAACAAAGTGTGGGCTCCACTTTGCATAATAACTTACTTTTCATAACCGACACCGCCTTTCTGGTTAGTCAGAGCAATCACTTTGCAATTTGACATAGATGCGTCCTCCTTTCGCATAGATTTAGCCACTTTGTCAAGGTGGCTATGTAAACATTACCAGAGAACGCAAAAAAGCCGCCTACTCTTAAAATCAATAAGAATAAGCGGCTTTGTAAAATGCCTTAGACATATTTAATTTTCATTCTCTTGGTCGATGCATTTATGACCTTAAAAATAAGCTCGTCAACACAATCCGTATATCTGCCTTGCTGAATAAGCTGATTTTTTAACTCTACAAGGCTATGTATCAAAAGTTTTCTTTCGTGGCTATCCAAATACAGATGATTAAATTTATCTCTCATAAGCACACCTCCACTTCTTTAGCTTCATTATATTTGAAAGCAGGGGAAAGGACAAATCTGCAAAAAGGGACAAAAAAATAAGCGTACCACTATTTCTAATGATACGCTTATCGTATTTAACTGTTAATCAAGGTCTATGAATACCCTTACAGTGGTATCTCTCCACTGATTTTTTCTTACATACTGTCCGTTAGCCTTTCGATAGGCTGCTGCCTGCTCGAAACTAAGCGGCAATTCATAGGAAAGAGAACTCCTACCTATTTGCGATGAATGCCTGTATTTCTATTGATATATGAAGTCCTTAGCAATGAACTTTATATATAAACTTTTTCAATATAATCATCGCTTATTAATCTGAGAAAGAATTTCCCTGCACTCTCCAAAAGTATGAATAGTATAATCTGGAATATATCCATTTTCTTTCCACTCATTTTTATATTGTTGCTCTCGCTGGAAATCTTCTTCTTTCCAATGTGATATAGCTACCAATTTACTATATAGGTCCCGAATATCGTCTCTCGGAAAATCACACCATATTGATGTAATACCAGCTTGTTTTGCCATCATCATGTCTTTAGATAAACTATCTCCAATATACACTGCTTCACATACAGAAACTTTCTCCCCACAACAAATTTCTTTTAATACCTCTGCATTAGGTTTCTTGCCATGTACTATATGTGTTTTGGGAGATGATGGAATAGTATCGGGGCGCTTATACAAACTATCAGATACGTATACCTCCTTAAAATAATTATCAATCCCTAATTTCTTTAATCGATAAAAACCATTTTCTTCTGCTGACTCAGTATATGCAACAACCATTATATTATTGTCATAAAAAAATTTTAAAGTCTCTTCTACTCCCGGATACAATTTTAATAACTTTTTACGAGTAGAATTAAATTTATGAAAAGCAGGGTTAAGTTCAATTTTGACTTGTTCATCAGAAATTCCACAATATTTCTTTTTAACAGATGGGAGGTTCAAAGTTGCAAATGGATACTCAACACTTCCTACTTCTTGATGAATTGCTTTATATTCCTCCAACAGTTTCTCTTGAGGCACGTTAATTAATAGAGATAGCTCCTGTACCATATCATAAAAAGCTGGTATAAAAAAGCCAATCCATGAGTATAATGTATCGTCCAAATCTGTAATTACTAGCTTTATCATCTATTATCCTCCATCTAATTTTATATTGGTATACGCAATGTTTGAACACATTTATCTGTTTCAGTGTTATCAGCATATATTCTAAAAAATTTCAACTCAATATGATCATTGCAAAATGTCAATGTAGAAAACTTATTTTCACAATTAAAAGCTCCTGTCCCTCCCATTCCAATAACGTATATATTTTTCATTCTATCTTCATCAATTTCATAAATGCTGTTATCAAAATGCCCTATTTTAGAAACAAAGGATTGATGCTTATGCCCATGTAAAAGTAACTTAATGTCATATTTTGCTAACCACTGTACAAGACGCTCAGCATCATATACAACGCTACTTGGCTTTTTTACATCTACCTGCTCAACCAAACAAGTTGGCATATAATGATGGTGCATTATCACAATACGAACAGAATTTGTTTGAACATTTTCTTCCCATCCCATTTTATTTGCAACATACTCTAACTGTTTATCTGACAAAAATCCATGTCCCTCAAAATCCTTATATTGCTGTAAAATAAGACTATTTAAAGCTACTATTTCTACAGTTCGTCCTGTAGACATTAATAATCTACGCCCACATGCCATATATTCATTAGGATTCAAATTATGAATCGAACTATAGAACTCCTTATATGCACTGATACTATCTGGGTTTTCTGAAACCTTCTCAGGAACTCCATTGCCAAGCATCTCATTTTTACGCACAAAATCATGATTACCAGGGCAAAAAATTATATTTTCAGATATAAGTTTTCTTGTAAGATTCCTATTCAAATCAACAATAAATTCTTCTGCCTTGGTGAAACCCTCTGGCTTTCCAAGTGATGTGATATCTCCTGTTATTATCAAGCCTCCCACTTTGTTAAGGTCATTATATGCGTTTCTAATATGTGCAGTTAAAGTTACATCTGTTTCCTTTGCCATTTTAACCTTAAAAACATCATCTGTTCCAAAATGCAAATCTGATAACCATAACAAAGTGTCACTGCCAGTTTCAAAATATTTGTCACTAAAGTCATGTGGCTCTACAACACTAGAATTTAATAATTGTATTTCATAATCAGAATCATCATTCTCATTATAGTTCCGCACAAACCATATTGTCCTGTTTTGCTGAATCATTTCCTTAATATTATAAACTCTTTTTCCATAAAATTTTTCATAATTAGAATGATTTTCTACGAATAGTGAATCTACTTTCACATATGTATAATTCTTAACTTCATCAGCCTCACATTCTTCAATTTTATCAAATTTAAACCATGCATAATACTTTTGTTCATTATAATAATTGGGGGTACATTCCAATTCTGGCGATAATATCTTATCGCTTCCAGAACATTTTATATCAAGGCATTCAGCCTTATACAACTTTTCCTGTCCCGAATCCATAAGATAAAAATATTTTGGTTTGCTCGCAATTTCACCTTTTAGCACACAGAATTCTTCAAATGGGAGCTTCTCATTCCCCTTATTCCACCACCCCCACCAGACATATCCCTTTTTATCAATCGTATCTTTATGTCTAGCTATAGTAACATTATTTTCAGTTACCAAATCTCTAAATCGTAAAATTACTGTTTTAAATTCCATTCAAACTCACCTTCATACTATCTTAAGTATTAACACTCATAAATTCCTTTATATAACAAACAATTTCATTATATAACCTCAAAATGCTTCAACGCATCCTTTATCGCTTCCACTTTCTCCGCCGTCGGATGCTTCCTCGATTGTTTCAATTCTTCCACCGCATTAGGAGCATCGTACATCGGTAATCCTAAATCTCTCTTTACCTCTGCAATATATGCGGTATGTACTTTGAAGCCATATTTAGCTTCTACGTACTCCTTTATCATTTTGTAGGTCACTCGCTCTTTTGGCTTGTACGCTTCTGCTCTTTTTGAAATATTATCAAGCGGAACTTTGCCCTCACCCTCGCCAAACTCGACTTTTACGTTGATATGTCCGTCTGGCTTTTTGTGGGAAAGCAGTACAACCGTTTCAACATGAACGCCCTGGCAGAACTGATCCACTGCACAGGCGTGGGTCATCTCATATCCTGCCTCATAAAATGCCGGGAGGTCTCTCACAAGACTTGTAACCTTGCAGGAAATGTATACGATCTGGTCTACGCCGTAAGCCAGGATCTTTGGAAGGGCTTTGGGGTGAACGCCATCTCTGGGCGGATCAAGGATGATCATATCCGGTTTCTCCGGCACCTCGTCCAGAACCTTCAGCACATCCCCGGCAATAAAACGGCAGTTATCAATGCCGTTAAGTGCAGCGTTTTCTCTGGCGGCTTTTACCGCATCTTCCACGATCTCCACGCCGATCACCTCGCTGGCAACGGACGCTGCAAGCTGTGCAATAGTTCCTGTTCCGCTGTAAAGGTCAAACACTACCTTATCTCTGGTATCTCCTACATATTCCCGCACCTTGGAATACAGGATCTCTGCAGCCAAGGAATTTGGCTGGAAAAAGGAAAAGGTGCTGATCTTAAATTTCAGTCCAAGAAGTTCTTCATAGAAATAATCCTTTCCATAAAGGATCTTCGTCTCGTCGCTCTGTACCACGTCGGATAAAGAATCATTTAAAATGTGCATGATCCCCACGATCTTCCCTTCCAGCGGAAGTGCAAGAAGCTGTTCTTTCAGAGGCTCCAGATCATATTCTTCCTGGGTGGTGGTTACCACATGGACCAGGATCTCACCACTTGTGACGCCTCTTCGAAGAAGAAGATGTCGAAGATACCCCACATGCTGCAGCTTTTTATAGAAGCTGGCATTACGCTCCAGGAAAAACTCCCGCACACAGACTAGGATCTTCGTCATATCCGGATGGACCAGTTTACAGTCATCCGTATTCAGGATATCGTAAGTGCTTCCCTTCTTGTGAAGTCCAAGGGACAGCGGCCCATCCTTATACTCATCCCCAAAGGAAAACTCCATCTTATTGCGGTACCCGAACTCAATGGGACTGCCGTAGATCCCATCCCAGTGATATAAACGATCTGCAGCCTCAGCTTCTTCTGTCCCATCACCGTTCTTCCCGATCTTAGCCAGGCTCTCTCTTACTGCCCCATCCAGAAGTTCCCTCACCTGATGTTCCTTCATCTCCTTCTGTGCCTCATAGCTCATGGTCTGGTACATGCAGCCGCCACATGCCGGAAACTCCTGACAGGCAGGTTCTCTTGTCTCCAGCGGAGATTTCTCCAGGACTTCCAGAAGACGTCCTTCCGCCCGGCCGGAACGTTTCTTATTGATCATAAACCGGACTTTCTGTCCCGGAATTCCGTTTTTTACAATTACTTTCTGGTCATCGACCCAAACAAAACCCTTGTTTGGAAATTCCACTTTTTCTATAATACCTTCGTAAATTTCACCTTTTTTCATAAATCCTCTTTCTGTTTTATAACTAGTGCAGCGTTTCACGGTCCGTCTTCAAAAATCAAGCCCCGGTATCGCGCCGGGGCTTCAATTATCCGCTTCTCATATTCATACATAACAGACAGCCATTCTGATCTGCTCAAAACAGCCTCTGCAGTGAAAGTTCTTACTCTTCCTCATCCTCGAAATAATCATCGAAGTCATCATCAAAATCTTCTTCAAAATCTTCCAGATAATCCGGAGCGAAGAAACGGTATACTGCAAACGCAATACCGGCAACAGCTGCAACAGCACCGATGATCGCCAGTACCCAAAGGACTGTGTTCTTATCTTTCTCTTCTTCTTTTTTCTTCAGTGTTGCGAGCAGTTCTTCAAGTTTTGTTGTATTTAAATTCATAACACTGCACCATCCTTTCTTTCTGTTCGGCTGTACTTTCTGTCAGTAAATCTGCAGCGCAGCGTTTTTTGAGGTCGCTGCACCCGAGCCTTTTTTTAATGTTCTTATTATACCACCATATGTCTGGTTTTACCAGAACTTACACAAATTTTCGCAGAAACATTCTGTAAAAAAATCGCCGTATTTCCGGCATTTCCGGAAAGATACGGCGGTTTTCTCTTATTCTTTATGGGTTCCTCGGATCACTTTGATCCCGCGTTCTTCTATCAGACCGCAGATCTGTGTTATCCGCGGACATTCCTTTTTTTCCTCATTCAGACGGCATACCCCGACATGGATGACGCTGATCTTTTCACTGACCAGCCGATCTGCCTTTTCCAAAATCCCCTCATCTTCAGCAGGTTCTTTTGCATTGGTTTCTTTGCATCCGTTGCATGTCATCACAGCTGCCAGAATCGTATCTTCCGGATAGCCGGAAAAAAAATCTCTTCTTTCCCGAAATGCAGACAGACATCCTGCCCTGGTACACACATCATTGGAATTAAGGCATGTCAAAATCCCGATCTTTTTCATCTTTTTCCCTCTATGCATCCCGCCTCACAGCCAGAATCATAAAAACAAAATATGCATCTTTCCGCGGCTGTCGTAAACGATCTCCGCTTCTACTTTATAGATCCTGCGGATCAGCTCCGGGGTCAGGACTTCTTCCGGCGTTCCGTAACCTTCCAGAACTCCGTCCTTCAGTACATAGATCTTATCACAGTATGCTGCTGCAATATTCAGATCGTGAATAGCGGAGATCACGGTTACATTAAGTTTTTTCACCAGCTCCATCAGCATGATCTGGTGGGTAATGTCCAGATGATTGGTAGGCTCATCCAGAATCAGTGCAGAGGTCTGCTGGGCAAGTGCTCTTGCCAGGATCACCCTCTGCTGCTCTCCTCCGGAAAGAGTGGAAAAGGTACGGTCTGCAAACGCCTCCATCTGTACGGTTTTCAGCGCTTCATCCACGATCTGGTAATCTTTTGCATTGTCCCGTTCCAGAGTCTTTTTATGAGGCGCACGCCCCATAAGAACCACCTCGCGGACCGTAAAATCAAAATTATAATAATTGTGCTGTGCCACCACGGCCATTTTTTTCGCAGAGCTTCGAACACTCATGGAATGAAGCTCCTCGCCGTCCAGATACACGGCTCCTGCGTCTGGTTTCAGAATACGGTAAATGCATTTCAGCAAAGTGGATTTTCCGCTTCCGTTTGGTCCGATGATTCCTACCAGTTCCTTATCCTTGGATTCCATGGAGATTCCCTTCAGGATCTGTCTGGCGTGAAAGCCAACCTGAATATTTTCTGTGGTGATCTTCATTACCGGGCACCTCCGAATCCATAGGATTTCCGCACAAGCAGATAAATAAAGCAGGGAGCACCGATAATGGATACCAGCACACCGATGGGCATCTCGGAATTTTTAAGGATCACACGACATGCCACATCGCACCAGATCAGAAACGATGCACCAAGAAGCGCACTTAAGGGGAGCAGTTTTCTGTGATCTGTTCCAAAAAGGATCCGGACCACATGAGGGATCACCAGTCCCACAAATCCGATCACACCGGCACAGTACACGGCAAATCCGATCATAACAGAAGCAACGATCAGATAAAAAGTCCGCAGTCTGTGCAGATCTGTTCCAAGGGTAATGGATACGTCATCTCCCAGAAGCATCAGATTCAGGTTCCGGTACTGCGTCCAGAAAACAGCCACGCACACCAGCGTGACCGGAAGCATTACACCCACTCTGGTCCAGCTTGCTCCGGCAAGACTTCCCATGCTCCACTTCATAACTTCTGTTGCCGCATTTTTGTCATTGGTAATATAAATGACAAAATTGGAAAAAGCAGAACAGACTGCGCTGACCGCCATTCCCGCAAGGATCAGTTTTGCGGAAGTTGCCTTTCCACCCATGTTTGCAATGGCGATCACCGCAAAAGAAGTGATCATCGCGCCAATGAAAGCTGTGATTCCCACAGAGTTTCCACCAAGAAAGCTTCCGATTCCAAGCATGATGGCCAGTGTGGCACCCAGAGATGCACCAGATGAGATACCCAGCACATACGGGTCTGCCAGCGGGTTCTGCACGATAGCCTGCATCACCACGCCGCACACGGAAAGAGCCATTCCAACTGCCAGAGCCAGAAGGACTCTAGGCAGCCGGATCAGCCACACAACATCATGAACTGCGCCTTCCGCATAGGCGGACAGACTTTTTATATGAAACAATTTATAAGCGATAACGCTGTATACATCCTTCAGTGACAGATCCGCATTTCCAAAAGTGATGGCTGCAAGTATGGAAAAAATAAGGAATCCTGCAAGTCCGATGAGAACTGCCACATACATGGATGTTCTGAGCACCTTATCTTTTTTTCTCTGTGAAGTTGTTTCTTTCACTGCATTTTCTCCGATCAGTCAAGATTTACGTCCGGATATAATCCCTTTGCAAAAGTTTCGATTCCGTCCTGGGTACGTGTTGCACTTGCATACATCTCACTGAGCATGATCGGGTAAACACGTCCGTTCTTTACTGCGTCAAGGCTCTTCAGGGACTCATCATCCTGGATCACTGCAAGCTGGCTGTTCTTAACAGTTTCCGGATCATCTCCTGCATATGGCATGTAAACCACAAAGATCACGTCAGGGTTGGCTGCGATGATATCCTCTTTTCCAACGGTGGAAGCATCCGGGTTTGCAAGAGTTGCGCCTAACTGTGTTACCATATCTCCGCCAAGGCTCTTTACGCCATAGTTTGTGATGTCATCTCCAAGAGGCTCCAATACCATTACGCTTGGTTTGTCTTTTACATCTGCAGTTGCAGTAAGAGTTTTGTCGATCACTGCTTTTGCATCATCAACGATAGCCTGTGCTTTGTCCTGTACATCGAAGATCTTTCCGATATTTAAGATATCTGTGAATTCATTTTCCAGTGTTCTGTCGCCGTCCGGACGAGTATTGGTGTTGTAGTAGGTGTTGCAGCCTTTGTCGATCCAGTCTGTTACATTTCCCAGATTCTTATCAGAGAAAAGAGAGCTCCAGGATAAGATCATGTCCGGCTCCAGCATTGTTACAGTTTCAAGGGATGGGGTAAATTCGTCAAGATAATTTGTTTTTGAGAATGCTTCTTTGAGATCTTCCGGAACTTCATTATCAAGACCTGCGGTAGCTACCAGGTGGTCTTCCAGACCAAGTGCGAGCATAGTCTCAATGCTTCCCTGATATACAGCAAGGACTTTTTCCGGTGCTTTTTCATAAGTGGTTTCGATTTCGTTTCCATCGTAATCATAGGTTGTGATGGTCAGAGGATATTCTGTCTTGGTTGCCTCTGCGGAAGAATCTTCGGTGTCTGCAGACTCTGTACTGTCTTCTGCTGCCGGCTGGTTGTCTTCCTTGATGGTCTCGGAGTCTGCTCTCTCTGCGGCATAAACAGCCGGAGCTGCTGATACGGTCATTGCCGCTGCCATTACCATTGCCATGATTCTTGTGGATACATACTTGTTTTTCATTTCATTTCCTCTCTTTTCGCCTGTTTTATCTCCTGTTTCCTATGGGTAATCGAAAAGATGGGACTTCATAAAATCTGCACGGAACACTTTGTACGGAAGCTCCCACTTACATACTGTCAAGCAGGTTTCCTGACTTACAGACTCAGAAAAAACTCCGCAAAATAAAAACTGATACACCATTCATCTTTTAGCCGATCATGAATGATGTATCAGAATTTTCTCCAGAATCTCTCTGACATCGGGATTTCGCCTTCTCACATGAGTTTCTGCAATGGCATGTGAAATCCCTTCTTCTGTATACAGTGGCCGCAACCGCTCAGGCTTTTTACCCGATTCCCTCTCACAGTATCCGGCAGCATATGTGCCGGTGATACTGTTCACTTCACAGCAATTCAATTACGCTGATACTGATTCTAACATACTGATTTTCCAATTACAACCTTGAGGCCGGATTTTTACAGTTTTTTGCAGAAATAGTCTGCCCGGAGAAATCCCTCTCAGATCTTTTTCAGCTTGGCAAAACCGGCGAACATTTTTTTCACGCCGACTTTGTCAAAGTCTACCGTCACTTCGTAGTCTCTGCCGCCGTCTGCGATATTTTTTACGATACCGACTCCGAATTTCACATGACGGACCGTGTCTCCCTCACCATAGTCCAGGCTGTCCGCCTTCTTCACTGTGAAATCTTTTTTCTGCAGGGTGCTCTTTGCCTGGAAATTCATTTTCATCTGGGCATAGGCGTTTTTCGGAGATACGATATCATCTACTCTGGGCTTTTTCTCCTGAATGGTATGTCCAAGATCTACCAGCTCCCGTGGAACCTCCCTTACAAAACGTGACACACGGTTATACTGAGTCTCCCCACGGATCATCCGCTGTTTTGCACAGGTTAAAGTCAGTTCCTTCATGGCACGGGTGATCCCCACATAACAGAGCCTTCGCTCCTCCTCGATATCCGACGGATCACCGGACCAGATGGAAGCATACCCCGGAAAAACACCGTCCTCCATTCCCACGATAAATACATTGGGGAATTCCAGTCCCTTGGCACTGTGAAGGGTCATCAGCAGCACATAATCCTGATCCGGATCAACAGAATCGATATCTGCCACCAGTGCGATCTCCTCCAGAAATGCAGAAAGTGTTGCCGGCTGTCCGGCCTCCTCCATGGCTTCCTGGAAGGATTCTGTCTTGGAGATCAGCTCATCGATATTTTCGATCCTCGCCTGGGCCTCCTCCGTTTTCTCTGCCTCCAGTTCCTTCACATAACCGGTAAGCTCAATGACCTCCTCCAGGGTTTCACGGACTGTATAGGCCTCTGCCTTACTTTTCAGTCCCTGGATAAAGGATACAAAATCATTGATCTTTCCTGCTGCCCTGCCAATGGACGGTACTTCCTCCACCACGCGGAGCGCATCGTAAAAGCTCAGGTTCATCATATCCGCATAGTCCTGGACGCGGCCGATGCTGGTGAGTCCGATCCCTCTTTTTGGCACATTTAAGATCCTGCGTACAGCCAGATCATCACTGGCATTGTCAATGGTCTTCAGATAGCTTAACAGATCCTTGATCTCTTTGCGGGCATAAAAATTCACGCCGCCGACAATCTTATAAGGAACATTTGCCAGGAGAAATTTCTCCTCAAAGAGACGGGACTGGGCATTGGTCCGATAAAGTACTGCACAGTCCTTGTACTGGAATTTCCCGTTGCGGCGCCCCTGGATGATCTCTCCTGCAACATACTCCGCTTCCTCAAATCCGTTGTTGAACTGACGGAAATGTACTTTATCGCCCTCTTCGTTCTCTGTCCAGAGGCGTTTTTCCTTACGCTCTGTGTTGTTGACGATCACCTCATTGGCTGCGTTGAGGATGTTCTGGGTAGAACGGTAATTCTGTTCCAGGCGCACCACCTTAGCCTCTGGAAAAACCTTCTCAAAGCCTAAGATGTTCCCGATATTTGCACCGCGGAAACGATAGATGGACTGATCATCATCACCAACCACACAGAGATTCTTGTATTTCTCAGCAAGAAGACTTACGAATTTAAACTGGGCAGTATTGGTATCCTGATACTCATCCACCATAATATATTTAAAACGTTCCTGATAATAGTCCAGGATATCCGGATTATGCTGAAAAAGCTCCACCGTCTTCACGATCAGGTCATCAAAATCCAATGCATTGTTTCCCCGGAGGATAGACTGATATTCCTTATACATACCGGCAATCTTCCGTGCGTCCGGGTCGCCGCCTGCATTCAGCTCCATCTCTTCCGGCGTGATCAGTTCATCCTTGGCATGGGAAATCTCAGCAAGAACAGCGCGTTCCTTGTAGATCTTGGTATTGATATCAAATTTCCGGAAGATTTCCTTCATGACTGTTTTCTGGTCGTCGGCATCATAAATGGTAAAATTACTGCCAAAGCCCAGCACCTCAATATGTCTGCGCAGGATCCTCACGCAGGCGGAATGGAAGGTGGAGACCCATACGCTCTCCGCACCCATTCCCGCAATTTTATTCACACGTTCCCGCATCTCACTGGCGGCCTTGTTGGTAAAGGTGATGGCCAGGATATTCCATGGGTTTACACCCTTTTCTTCCATTAAATAGGCGATCCTGTGGGTCAGCACTCTTGTTTTTCCGGAACCGGCTCCTGCGAGGATCAGAAGTGGTCCCTCTGTATGTACGGCAGCTTCCCGCTGCATAGGATTCAATGTGTCCAAAGCATCATGTATACTCATTTTGATCTCCATTTCTTTTTCCATATGAACAGTATCTTTATATACTATCATGACTTTACTTTCCGGTAAACCCACCTCTCTGAAAAAAAGTTTCTTTACAAGTAGTATTTAAAACTATATAATAAGGAGCAGAGGTGATAATGCGATGACAGAAAACGAAAAAGAAATGATGAACAGCATTTTTGCAAAAATTGCTGAGCTTGATTATATAAAACCCGATGAAATTCCCAATATTGCTCTTTACATGGATCAGGTCACAACCTTTATGGAAGATAATCTCGCTTCCACCAAGCGTCATGATGATGACAAAATCCTGACCAAGACCATGATCAACAATTACGCAAAGAACAAGCTCCTTCCCCCGCCGGAAAAGAAGCGCTATTCCCGGGAGCATCTGCTGATGCTGATCTTTATCTACTATTTTAAGAATATCCTCTCCATCAGTGATATCCAGACCCTTCTGGGACCGATCACCGAGAAATACTTCAAGTCCGTTACAGAAAAGGACATGACTTACATCTACCAGGAGGTTTTCAGTATGGAGCAGTCACAGATCCGTTACCTGGAAAAGGATCTTATGCGCCGTTTCAAAAGTGCCGGAGAAATTTTTGAGGACGCCGACCCGGAGGATAAGGAATTCCTTCACCAGTTTTCCTTTATCTGTCTTCTTAGCTTCGACGTATACATGAAAAAAATGATCATCGAAAACATGATCGACCACATGAATTCCTCAAAAGATACGGATTCCTCAAAAAAAGACAAATAATATCCGGAGCTCACATCCGGTCATAAACGTGCGTCGCCGGGCGCACCGAAAAAAAGAGACAGACGCACGATCGCCTGTCTCTTTTTCGTTACAGCATTATCCGTTATCATCACGGTATGGACGTAAGCCTTATTCTGCTTCGCCGCCCTGCTCCCCGTTATCCTTCTTCATACGTGCAAATACCATCTCATAACCATCATTTCCATAGTTCAGGGAACGGTTCACACGGCTGATCGTAGCTGTGGAAGCTCCTGTTTTCTCGGAAATATCAAGGTATGTACGCTTATCAGTAAGCATCTTGGCTACCTCGAAGCGCTGAGATAAAGAAAGCAGCTCATTGATGGTGCACACATCCTCAAAAAATGTATAACACTCTTCCTTGTCCTTCAGGCACAGGATCGCTTCAAAAAGATGATCCACAGCCTCCGTCCTGATTTTTTTGCTCATTGTTACGCTCCTTTAAAATACATAATTTTCGTCTAATACAATACTGATATTTTAACACTCTAAATCGTGATAAGCAAGCCTTTTAGGGAAATTTAATAAACTATTTCGCTATTTTGTCTTTCTATGGCGGACACATGATTTTCCCATTTCCACTGCCCCGGAAAACATTTGGGATTTGCTTTTTCTGCTGTGATTGGGTATACTTAAAATAATATCCAAAAGAAAAGGAGACTTATCAAATGAATCGTTTTTTCAACATGGACAACAAATTCTTCGTGTTCATGGGACGCGTAGCAGACCTGCTTCTTCTGAATTTTCTGTGCATCCTCTGCTGTATTCCGGTTGTCACCGCAGGCGCCTCCATAACAGCTCTCTACTATGTCACACTGAAGATGGCAAGAGACGAAGAATCTTATATTGCCCGCAGCTTTTTCCGTTCTTTCAAACAGAACTTCAAACAGGCGACCATCATCAATATCATCATGCTCCTCACCGCTGCTGTTCTGTTTATCGATCTTCGGATCGCCAGAGCCGGAAGCGGAGCTATGTACAAAGGACTTTTCAGTCTGTTCATTGCATTTGCACTGATCTATGCGATGATCCTTCTGTACATTTATCCGATCCTTTCCAAATTTTTTAATTCCGTCAAGAATACCTTTGTAAATGCATTCCTGATGTCCGTCCGCCATCTTCCGCTGACACTTTTGATGCTTGTGATCTCTGCGTCTCCACTCCTACTGATGTGGCTTTTTGCTTATGTGAGCTACGCACAGTTTACATCCATCCTGATCATGCTTTTTATTCTGATGGGATTTTCCACGCTGGCCTACTGGAAATCAAAGATCTTTGTAAAGATCTTCGATAACTATATACCGAAAGATGAAAACGAAGAAAACGGCGAAGAGAAAAACGAACCGAAAGAGGCATAATGAAGCGCTGGAACGACAAGCCTTATCACTCTCTGGACTATATGCTCCGGGAACGGTACGGCGAAAAGGTCTACCGGGTTGCATTAAACGGCGGCATGTCCTGTCCCAACCGTGACGGCATCCTGGGTAAAAGAGGCTGCATCTTCTGCAGCCAGGGCGGAAGCGGAGATTTTGCAGCAAACGCCGCTCTTTCCATTACAGAGCAGATCAACACACAGATCAAAAGTCTCTCTTCCAAACGCCCGATCCATAAATATATCGCCTATTTTCAGGCATATACAAACACATATGCTCCTGTGGAACACCTGCGTAAGATCTTCACAGAAGCCATTTCCCATCCGGATATCGTGGCACTGTCCATTGGTACCAGACCGGACTGTCTGGGAGATGATGTACTGGAGCTTCTTGATTCCCTGAACCAGATCAAACCGGTGTGGGTGGAGCTGGGGCTCCAGACTATCCATGAAGATACCGCCAGATATATACGGCGCGGCTATCCACTGTCCTGTTTTGATACCGCAGTGAAAAATCTCCGCGCAGGCGGCATCGAAGTGATCGTCCACACCATCCTGGGGCTTCCCGGCGAAAGCCGGAAGGATATCCTGGAAACAATGGCTTATCTGAACGCCATGGATATCCAGGGGATCAAGCTGCAGCTTCTTCATGTACTGCGTGGTACAGATCTTGCCGCTAATCATGAAGCCGGTCTTTTCCGCACTTATGAACGGGACGAGTATCTGAACCTTGTCATTGACTGTCTGGAACATCTCAGACCGGATATCGTGATCCACCGGGTCACCGGCGATGGACCGAAGGATCTGCTGATCGCACCTTTATGGGCCAGCCGCAAACGAGAAGTTTTAAACCTTCTTCATCACCGGATGAAAGAAAGAGCAAGTTTTCAGGGAAAAGCTCTCGAAGCCCTTTCCCGCAGCCAGTAAAAAGGAGGATTCTTATGGCATCACCTTTTACAACCTATAAGCTTATTATTTTATATATGCTGCAGAATTCCGATGGGGATCTCACAAATTCCCAGATTACCGATTTTATCCTGGACCGGAAATACACCAATTATTTTCAGCTCCAGCAGGCAGTTTCCGAACTTGTGGAGGCAGATCTGGTGGAAATGTCTTCACAGTCCAACCGCAGTTACTATCGACTGACCTCCGAGGGAAAAAACACTCTGAAATATTTTTCCAAAGAACTTTCCTCTGACATCAAGAAAGAAGTGGAAGAATATCTCAATTCCCTCCACTGCAAGATCGAAGAACATCTCCTGACTCCTGCAGATTACTATCCCACCAAAGAGGGTAGCTACTCGGTACGTCTGCGGATCATCGAAAGCGGCGTCAGCATCGTTGATCTCAGCATCAATGTGCCAAATCTTGCTGCTGCACAGTCTGTATGTGAAAGCTGGCCTTATAAATACCAGAATGTTTATGACAAAATAATGGAGGAGCTTCTCTGAGAGGCTCCTCCGTTTTACTTATATTCATTTATTTCGCTTCTTCGTGGATCTTCTTCATATGCTCTTTCAGTTTCTTTTCATATCCCATATCACTGAGCTCGTAAAAATGTTCTCCTTCGATTTCTGATGGCAGATACTGCTGTTTTACATAGTGGTTCGGATAATCATGGGCATATTTATATCCGATACCATGACCCAGACTTTCGTGGCCACCATAATGGGCATCCTGCAGATGCACCGGAACGGTTGTCTTCTTCGCCTTCACGCAGCGCATGGCTTCCTGTATGGCATTTACTGCAGAATTGCTCTTGGGTGCACAGGCCATATAGGTAACTGCCTGGGAAAGAATGATCTGGGACTCCGGCATTCCCACACGTTCCACTGCCTGTGCTGCTGCCGTTGCCACGCAGAGGGCCTGGGGATCTGCGTTTCCGATATCTTCGGAAGCAAGGATCATGATCCTTCTTGCGATAAATTTCACATCTTCTCCTGCATAGAGCATTTTTGCCAGATAATAGACTGCCGCATCCGGGTCGGAGCCTCGCATGCTCTTGATAAAGGCAGAAATGATATCATAATGATTGTCCCCGTTCTTATCGTAGCGCACCACCCGCTTCTGGATACACTCAGAAGCCACCTCAAGGGTCAGATGGATCTTACCGTCTGTATCACGGGGTGTGGTGAGGATTCCCAGTTCTATGGCGTTTAAGGCGCTTCTGGCGTCTCCTCCTGCCATATCTGCCAGAAACTCCAGAGCATCCTCCTCGATCACCGCCCCATAGCTTCCCATTCCACGTTCCGGATCGTTAACCGCACGCAAGATCAGTTCCTTTATCTCCGGTATCTCCAGGGACTTCAATTCAAAGATGATCGATCTTGAAAGAAGCGCTCCGTTTACCTCAAAATATGGATTCTCTGTTGTGGCCCCGATAAGAATGATGGTTCCGTCCTCCACAAAGGGAAGAAGATAATCCTGCTGTCCCTTGTTGAAACGGTGGATCTCATCAATGAACAGAATGGTCTTTTTCCCATACATGCCGAGATCGTCCTGTGCCTGCTTTACAACTGCTTCCATATCTTTCTTCCCTGCTACGGTTGCATTGATCTGGGTAAAGCTGGCGCTTGTGGTATTGGCGATGACTTTTGCCAGGGTGGTCTTTCCGGTTCCCGGAGGGCCGTAAAAAATAACAGATGTCAGCTTATCCGCCTTTATGGCACGATACAGCAATTTATCTTTTCCTACGATGTGCTGCTGTCCCACCACCTCATCCAGCGTTCGCGGACGCAGTCTGGATGCCAGAGGCGACTCCTGGTCCAGCGTTTTTGATTTTGCGTATTCAAATAAATCCATGGTTTTCACTCCTGTATTTTCTGTAAAAAGCGGATATTCACGATCCGTATTCTTTTCATAGATCTGTATCCGGCAACGATCGTTTCATTTGTTTCCGGCATACGGACAGATTCCTTATTTTTATAATTTTACCTGTTTGCACATAAAAAAGCAATCGTTTCTGCCTTTTCGGCAAATCACAGTTACATCACCAGCAGCTGATCTGCAGTTACCAGGTCATATCCTTCTTCCGTAAGCATATCCGCGATCTCCAGGGCCGCTTCCACGGAGGTAGAAAAGCTGTCATGCATTAGGATAATGGAGCCATCCTTCACTTGTCTTTTTACGATATTTTCCACAGAACGGACATTTTTTGATTTCCAGTCCAGGGTATCCACATCCCAGAATACCGGCAGCATGGTCACACAGAGCTCCAGATCCTTCGGCCAGGCACCGTAGGGCGGGCGAAGATACATGGGATATTCTCCGGTGATCTCGTAGATCTCATTATTCGTCTTTATGATCTGCTGACAGGCCTGATCACCGGGAAGCTTATCAAGCTGCACGTGATCATACGTGTGATTACCGATGAGATGACCGTCTCTCTGCATCTGCGTTACGATCTCCTCATTTCCCCGGATATTTTTTCCCATAAGAAAAAATGTGGCATGGATTCCACGCTTCCGCAGGCCATCCAGAAGCAGAGGTGTATATGTTGCATGCGGTCCATCATCAAAGGTAAGAGCCACACGTGGACGATCCTCTTTTTCGCTTCTGTCAGAGGCTGTCTCAGCCACCGGTTCTGCTGCTTTTTGTCCGTACTGTGCCGCCACCAGCCGGAGCATCCCCTCACCGGCGATCATTCTGGTCACCCGCATCCGAAATGCACTGTCTGAGATTTTTCCATATCCGCTGAGCAGGATCAATACCATTGCCACTACACAGAAATATTTTTTTCGCTTATCCATATTTCCCGCCGGATCAAATATACTTTTCCACAATATATGAAAAAATCCCCGGGAAAAGACTTTTGGCTTTTCTTTCCCGGGGAATATTCTCTGATATATGTCTTATTTTTTCAGGATCTCAAGTGCACTCTCGATCTCCTCCACGCATTTCTCATAACCAAGGGTACCGTTATCCAGGCACAGATTGTATTTCGTCATGTCTGCCCAGTCAACACCCATGAAACGTTTGCAGAAATCTTCTTTGCGTTTGTCATCCTTCTGCATAAATTTCTCAATATCCTTTGTAGTTCCGCTGAGCTTCTTACTTGCCTCACGGATACGGAAATCCCAGTCTCCGTAAACAAACACACGAAGAACATTGGAATAATCTTTCAGGATCATATTTGCACAACGTCCGATGATCACACAGGACTCTGTTTCTGCCAGCTGCCGGATCACCTTCGCCTGATAATTAAACAGGTTCTCATCGGATGTGAAATCCTTGCTCTGCGGTGGGATCAGCTCACCCTTGTAGATTCCGGACTTTGCAAAAAATCTCTGCTTTGTGCTGACATTTTCATCTGCCCTTCCAAAAAGCTGCTCATGAATGCCGCTCTCCTCAGATGCCATGCGGATGATATCCTTGTCATAGTAAGAAATCCCTAATTTCTTTGCAAGCTCCTCTCCGATGGTACGTCCACCGCTTCCATACTGTCTTGCAATGGTAATTACGAAATTATCCATGTCTTTCCCCCTACTCTCCAAGATATGCCTTCTGAACAGCCTCATCGTTCAGAAGATCCTCAGCCTTTCCGTCCATAGTGATGCTTCCTGTTTCCAGAACATAGGCACGGTCTGCAATGGAAAGTGCCTTCTTCGCATTCTGCTCAACCAGAAGCACTGTAGTTCCGCTCTCACTTACCTCGCGGATAATGTCAAAAATCTCATTTACAAAAATCGGCGACAGACCCATGGACGGCTCATCCATCAAAATGATCCTTGGTCTGCTCATCAGTGCACGTCCCATGGCAAGCATCTGCTGCTCACCACCGGAAAGTGTTCCGGCACGCTGTCCTTTACGTTCTTCCAGACGCGGAAATCTCTTGTATACACTTGCAAGACTTTCTGCGATCTCTGCCTTGTCCTTTCTTGTATAGGCTCCAAGGAGCAGATTCTCATAAACGGACATATCCGCAAATACACGTCTTCCCTCCGGAACATGCGCCATACCCATCTCTACGATCTTATGCGCCGGTGTTCTTGTGAGGTCTTTTCCCTCAAACACAATGCTTCCGGACTTCGGAGAAAGAATTCCGGTAAGTGTCTGAAGTGTGGTTGTCTTTCCGGCGCCATTGGCACCGATCAGCGCAATAACCTCTCCCTGATTTACATGAAAAGAAATTCCCTTCAGAGCCTGGATCACACCATAATAGACCTGGAGGTCCTTTACTTCCAACATTGCCATTGTCTCGTTCCTCCTTATTCTCCCAGATATGCAGTGATAACCGTCGGGTCTTTCAGCACTGCAGATGTCTCACCCTGGATCAGTACCTGACCGAAGTTCAGAACTGTAAGTTCCTCACAGATACCGCCCACCAGTTTCATGTCGTGCTCGATCAGAAGAACAATCATATCAAAATGCTCCCGCACAAAACGGATAGTATCCATCAGCTCCTGTGTCTCATTCGGGTTCATACCAGCCGCCGGCTCATCCAGGAGAAGAAGCTTTGGCTCTGTGGCAAGAGCTCTGGCGATCTCCAGCTTACGCTGTTTACCATAAGGCAGATTTCCTGCCAGAGTGTCTGCTTCCTTATCCAGATCAAACACCCTCAGTATCTCCATGGCACGTTCATTCATCTCTTTTTCTACCTTGTAATATTTCGGCAGTCTTAAGATCCCGGTCAGTGTGGAATATGGATGATGATTGTGAAGTCCTACTTTTACATTGTCAAGAACCGGCATATCCTTGAAAAGACGGATATTCTGGAAGGTTCTTGCGATTCCGGCCTTGTTGATCTCAATGGTGCTTTTTCCGGTGATGTCCTGGCCGTCCAGTCTGATGATTCCCTCTGTTGGTTTGTATACACCTGTGAGAAGGTTGAATACCGTTGTCTTACCGGCACCGTTAGGTCCGATCAGTCCATAGAGCTGTCCCTTCTCAATGGTCATATTAAAGCCGTCAACAGCACGAAGACCGCCGAACTGGATAGACAGATTATTTACTTCCAGCATTGCCATGATCAGGCCACCTCCTTTTTCTCTTTTTTGCCTTTAAATTTCTCTACCATGCGTGCTCTCCAGTCTCTCGCCGCCGGTGCCCAGTTAAAGAGCATCATGATGATCAGTACGATAGCATAGATCAGCATACGGTAGTTTGCGAATCCACGGAGAAGCTCAGGCAGTGCATAAAGGATAATGGTTGCAATGATAGATCCTCTGATATTTCCGATTCCTCCAAGTACTACATACACAAGTACCAGAATGGACATATTGTAATCGAATACAGAAACCTTAAGAAGAGAAAGGTTATGTGCATACAGCACACCTGCAACTCCTGCAAGGGCTGCAGAAATTGTAAATGCCAGCAGCTTATATCTGGTGATATTGATTCCTACAGACTCCGCTGCAATACGGTTGTCCCTGGTTGACATAATAGCACGTCCGCTTCTGGAGTTTACAAGGTTCTGTACAATAAACAATGTGAGAAGAAGCAGGATCACGCCGATCAGGAAAAAGTAATTCTTGATATCTTTATAAAGAGTTGCTGTTCCCGAAATACCAAGGGCACCTTTGAGAATCTGCTTTCCGCCGGCTTCCAGATGAAGACCGGCTGCACTTGTTGCAACGTGAAGTCCTTTGTCATCCACGCCAATGTAAAGTACATTGATCAGGTTCTTGATGATCTCACCAAAAGCCAGTGTAACAATAGCCAGGTAGTCACCGCGGAGACGAAGTACCGGAATACCGATGATCACACCGAACAGTGCTGCAACTGCCGCACCTACAAGGATTGCAAGGATAAAGCGAGGAACCTGCGGAATGGAGTCTGCAGCAACCTGTGAAAACAGGGCACTGGAAAAAGCTCCCACGCACATGAAGCCCGCATGTCCAAGGCTCAGCTCACCGGAAAAACCGACTACCAGGTTCAGGGAAACTGATGCAATGGTATAAACACAAAGGGGAACAAGAAGTCCCATAAGAAGTCTGGAAAGATTTCCAGTTGAGGAAAGTGCCTGTACGATCACAAAAAGCACAATGACAATTCCATAGTTGATCATGTTATTTTTTGTTGTTTTGTTTTTCATATTCTTCATATCGGCCACCTTACACTTTCTCCTGGATGTTCTTGCCGAACAGTCCGGTAGGTTTTACAAGAAGCACGACGATCAGGACTGCAAATACGATCGCATCTGCAACCTGGGAAGAAATATAAGCTTTTCCGAAGATCTCGATGATTCCCAGAAGGATGCCGCCGACCATAGCTCCCGGAATCGAACCGATTCCACCGAATACAGCAGCTACGAAAGCTTTGATACCAGGCATGGCTCCTGTGTACGGAGTCAGTGTCGGATAAGTCTGACAGAGCAGAAGGCCTGCGATCGCTGCAAGTCCGGAACCAATGGCAAATGTGAGGGAAATTGTCGCATTGACGTTAACTCCCATCAGCTGTGCCGCATCTCTGTCCTCGGAAACCGCCTGCATGGCACGGCCAGGTTTTGTCTTTTTTACAAAGAGGGAAAGTCCCACCATGATAATGATACATGCAAGGATGGTTACGATGGTGATTCCCTTGATGGTAAGCTCACCGTCAAACAGTGTGATGGACGGAACTTTGATAACAGCTACGAAACTCTTGGCATCTGCGCCGAAGATCAGAAGTGCCAGGTTCTGAAGCAGATAACTGACACCGATAGCCGTGATAAGAACGGCCAGGTTTGAGGAAGCTTTTCTAAGTGGACTGTAAGCTACCTTCTCAATGACAACACCAAGCAGTGTACAGATCACAACGGAAAGGATCACAGCAAGGATCGGTGACATGCCGCCTCTTGTGATACAGGTAAGGATGATATAAGCTCCCACCATAATAACATCTCCGTGTGCGAAGTTCAGCATCTTGGCAATACCATAAACCATGGTATATCCAAGTGCGATGATCGCATAGATACTGCCAAGACTGATGCCGTCTTTTAAATAAGATATAAAACTCATAACGCACCTCTTTTAATTGTTTATTGATAAGGGAAAAAGGGGACGGTTCCCACTAAAGGTGACCGTCCCCTGACCCCTAACGTTAACAGAAATTACTTATTTCATCTCTACATAAGCACCGTCTTTGATCTCGAATGCTTTCGGCTCTTTATCACACTCGCCATCCTCGGTCCATTTTGCTTTTCCGGTAAGTCCGTCAAGCTCGATGTTTGCCATGGATGCGCTCATTGCTGCACTGATGTCTGCATTTTCCATATCTGGTGTGATCTTTGCATCGTCAGCTGCAAGCTGCATTGCGTAAAGTACATCATATGTATCTGCCGCAAACTGGTTCGGGATCTCACCGTTGTGAGCATCGCCGTATGCTTTTACAAAGTTCTGGCTCTTCTCATCTGTAGCTGTTGCGGAGAATGGTGTCAGAAGCATAACACCCTCTGCAAGGGATTTATCGAAGTTCTCTACATTGAGGATACCATCCATGCCATCTACACCAAAGAATTTAATGTCAAGTCCTGCCTCAGATGCCTGCTGAAGGATCAGCGCATTGTCGGAATAGTAGTTCGGAAGGAAAAGAAGCTCAGCGCCGCTCTTCTTGATCTTTGCAAGCTGTACAGAATAGTCTGTGTTGCTGTCTGTTGTGTAAGCCTCATCTGCAACTACTTCAAGTCCGTCATCAGCAGCTGCTGCAACGAATGCGTCATGTACACCGGAGTTGTAGTCAGCAGCGGAATCATAAAGTACTGCTACTTTCGTTGCAAGTTTGTGCTCGGAAATGTACTGAGAAGATTTGGTTCCCTGTGCCGGGTCTGTGAAGCACATACGGAACTCGTTTGTTCCTGCTGTGATACAGTCAAGTGCTGTTGCGGATGGTGTGAAGAGGAATGTATCCTCAGCTGCCTCAGCTCCTACTGCGATACAGGAACCGGATGTTACAGTTCCACAGAGCATCTGCATTCCTTTATCGATCAGGTCATTGTATGCGTTAACAGCCTTCTCTGGATCTCCCTGGTCATCACCTGCGTCAAGAATCTCTACTTTATATCCGTTGAATCCACCGTTCTCGTTGATCTCATCAGCTGCGATCTTGGCTGCGTTGTATACGTTGGTACCGTACTGTGCGTAATCACCTGTCATCGGTCCGATCACACCGATCTTAAATGTCTCATCCTCTGCCGCAAAAACGGATGCAGGCATCATCATAGCTGCTGTCATCGCTGCTGCTGATGCAACGCCGATTACTTTCTTCCAATTCTTCATAATAATCTCTCCTCCTGCGCTTTGTCGCGTTACTAATGTTTAATGGTAAAATTATAGCATCGCATATTTTTTATTTCAAGGGCAAATTTAGTTATCTGTTGTTTTTCGTCTGATTGCACAACGCGGACACTTGTCCGCTGTACAGCTTGTGTCGTTTTTCGGCAAATTGTCTGAATTTTTTTACAAAAAAATCCAGGGAAAAATTCCCTGGACTCCTTCGTCTCTTAATACTTTACTTATGCGATTGCTTTCTTAGCGATCTCAGCAAGAGCTGTGAAGCCTGCTGCATCGTTAACAGCCATCTCTGCAAGCATCTTTCTGTTGATGTCGATGTTTGCAACCTTAAGGCCGTGCATCATTTTGCTGTAAGAAAGTCCGTTCATTCTTGCTGCTGCGTTGATACGAGCGATCCAGAGCTGTCTGAACTGACGTTTCTTCTGTTTTCTTCCTGCATAGGAGCTTGTAAGAGCTCTCATTACAGACTGTTTTGCTACTCTATACTGTTTGGAACGGGCTCCTCTGTAGCCTTTTGCCAGTTTTAATGTACGGTTATGTCTTTTCTTTGCGTTTAATCCGCCTTTAATTCTTGCCATTTCTTAATTCTCCTCCTGTTCGTCTTCTCTATCTTATAAATATGGTAATACTTTCTTCATGCTCTTTACATTAGTAGAATCAACAACAGTAGATTTTCTCAGATTTCTCTTTCTCTTCTGAGATTTCTTTGTAAGGATATGGCTCTTGTAGGCTTTATTTCTTACTAATTTTCCTGTACCTGTTTTTTTAAAGCGCTTTGCTGCTGCTCTGCAAGTTTTAATTTTTGGCATTATGAATTCCTCCTTGATTTGGTACTTCTAAATTTTATATAGCATCCCGTTCTGCCCGGCTGTTGCCGTGAAGACTGAGATATCTACCGTTTCTCAGTCAGAAACATAGTCATGCTTCTGCCTTCTACCTTCGGAGCCTTCTCTACAGTCGCTATATCGGACAGAAGATCTGCGAAGTCATCAAGCACATGCCTACTGCTGGACATATGTGCCATCTCTCTTCCGCGGAAACGAAGTGTAACCTTAACTCTGTCGCCCTTGCTAAGGAACTTTCTTGCTGCATTTACCTTCGTCTTCAAATCATTCGTATCAATGTTCGGGGAAAGACGCACTTCTTTGACATCGATGGTTTTCTGCTTTTTTCTGGCCTCTTTTTCTTTTCTTGCAAGCTCGTAACGGTATTTACCGTAATCGATGATCTTGCATACCGGCGGTTTCGCCTGTGGGGCAATCTTTACAAGGTCAAGTCCTGCCTCCTGCGCTTTCGCCATCGCTTCTCTGGCGGACACGATTCCAAGCTGAGCTCCGTCCGGACCAATCAAGCGTACCTCTCTGTCTCTGATCTGTTCGTTAATCATTAAACCGCTAATTGTTGTACACCTCCATGAACATGATAGAATTATTTTTTTCTTTCTCATTAATGTAGCTTAAGCCGCACAAAAAAAGCGCAGACAGATGTCCACACTTCAAATAATTACACCTGCGCACTGATGGTTGGTCCGTTCGCAGTACTGTGCAATATTGACCTGAGTCGCTTATCTTCAGCGCTGAGGTGAGAGTGAACTCTGCTTTCTTTTCGCTACGTACTCTAAGAGAATACCATGGTGTCTGCTATTTGTCAACTGTTTTTTATATTATTCTGTATTTATTTTTTGAGTATAAATTTTTCTTCTTCCGGACATACTATGCAACATCGGAATCTGTCAAGCCTTACCGCAGTGCTGACGATCAGACAGGATGCGCATTCCGGCAGGCTGACGGTTTCCGATAAAATCATAATTATCAGGAGGACACTTTTATGACAAGTCTTAAATGCTCCGCACACAACTGCTGCTATAACAAAAATTCTCTCTGTTCCAGGGGAGCCATCAGTGTCGAAGGTGCAGATGCTCGTTATGCGGACGACACCGCCTGTGAAAGCTTCCGTGACCAGGAAGAGTGTGCTGTAAAAAATTCCGCAGATCCCTGCTGTGGGTGTGAGACCGTTAACATCGACTGCAAAGCACACAACTGCACCTACAATGAGCACTGCAAATGCACCGCAGCTTCCATCAATGTAACCGGTGACAATGCACATCGCTGCTGTGATACAAAATGTGATACTTTCAGCTGCGAATGCTGATATCCTGAACAGAAATCCTGTTTCCATACAGAGCAGACATTCCTGTTTCTTTTGATCAGAAAGTCAAAAAGATCCGGCAGCGTTCCAGATGGAGTCTCTGCCGGATCTTATCATGTTCATTTATTATCTGTTCTTAAGAAAATCCGGGATCTGGATGTCCTTTTTCTGAACAGTGCTTGTAGGAGCCTTTGTTCCAAACTGTGTGGAATTCATAGTCGGCAGGCTGAAGCTTGGCATGTTAAGGTTCATACCGCCTGGCTGTGACTGGCTTGTTTTTTTGGTGTTTCCGAATACAGAATTGGAAGCTCTGTTTCCAAATGGTGTGTTCTGAAGGTTATTGTCTGTAAGACCTGTAGCAATAACTGTAATTCTCGCATAATCTGCAACAGAATCATCATACATAGCACCAAAGATGATGTTTGCATCCTCACCTGTAAGCTCCTGTACATAGCTTGCAGCATCGTTGGCATCCATAAGAGAAATATCTCCGGAAATATTGATGATCACATGAGTAGCGCCCTTGATGGTTGTCTCAAGAAGCGGAGAAGATACCGCCTGCTGTACAGCCTCCATAGCCTTGTCATCACCTCTTGCCTCACCGATACCGATATGAGCGATTCCCTTGTCTGTCATGACTGTCTGCACATCTGCAAAGTCAAGGTTGATCAGAGCCGGCAGATTGATCAGGTCTGTAATACCCTGTACTGCCTGCTGAAGAACCTCATCAGCCTTACGCAGTGCTTCCGGCATGGTTGTTCTTCTGTCAACGATCTCAAGTAATTTGTCATTGGGGATGACAATCAAAGTGTCAACTGCTTTCTTCAGATTTTCGATTCCCGCAAGTGCATTGTTCATACGGGTCTTTGCTTCAAAACGGAAAGGCTTGGTAACAACACCGACAGTCAGGATACCCATCTCTTTTGCCGCACCGGCGATCACAGGAGCAGCTCCGGTTCCGGTTCCGCCTCCCATACCACAGGTAACGAAAACCATGTCCGCTCCCTCGATGATCTTCTTAACTTCCTCAATGCTCTCCTCAGCTGCCTTCTGTCCAACCTCCGGCTGTGCACCGGCGCCGAGACCTTTCGTAATTTTCTCACCAATCTGAAGTACAGTCGGAGCTTTACACAGTGTCAGAGCCTGTTTATCGGTATTAACACCTACAAACTCAACTCCGCCAATGGCCTCTTCCACCATTCTGTTTACCGCATTATTACCTGCGCCGCCTACTCCAATTACAATAATTTTCGCAGAAGACTCAGCCTCATTCGTCATTATCTCTAACAATGTACTTCCTCCTTTATTTCTACCTGATATCCGATTCAGTGTAATAATCTATTCCAAGCTACATATACACATAGTTATATCATATATTTTTTTCGGTAATTAATCAACCATTAATTTTGTTTTTTTATACTTTTTTCACTAAATTTCGGCACTGTTTCTATTAACCGAAACATTTACAAAACAATCTCTGGCAAAATGTCCAAATACCGGTACTATATATTAAGAAAGCTTTTTTATCTTTACTCATAATCGGACTCATCACTGTAATCGCTGTACGAATTTTCATCATAATCCTCAGCGCCTTCTTCCTGATCACTGCTGTAATCAACCTCTTCCTCGGTGCTGTCCGTACTGCTGTCTGAAGAGTCTTCTTCATTTTCTGTATCTTCGGTATCCGTACTCTGAGCATCTGGATCTTCGGAGTCTGTTCCGTCTCCGGAGCTTTCTGCCGAAGTCTGATAATCCTCCAGAGTGCCTACGTAATTGCCATCACGGTCATATTCACTGACTCCGTCATAGCCTCCGTCTTCCCGGTAACCGCCCTTCCAGTTTCCTTTTTCTGCCATGGTTTCTTCTGTGGGGGCTTCGCCTACATAGGTCATGTTGGCATCGTACTCACCACTGCCTGTGTAATCTCCCTCTTCATCATAGCCACCTACCCAGTTTTCCTGCGCATACTCCAGATCCGTCTGCGGTTTCGGTCCTACATAGTTGCCATTTTCGTCGTATTCGCCTTCTCCGGTGTAATTTCCTTCCTCATCATAGCCTCCGGTCCAGTTTTCTGCGGAAGTCTGGCTCTCGTCCTGTTCCTGCTCCAGGGTAATGTTCTTGGAATTATCATTTACATTTTCTGCATGGAGAATTCCTTTTTTTTCGGAAATCATCGGAAGGATAGCCAGAACTCTGGTCATTTTGTCTTCCAGATATTCATCCTTTCCAAGTTTAACTGTGATATCCCCGTAAACAAGACTGATCTGTCCGTCGTCTTCAAATTCAATGTGATCCGGAACCTTATCATTTTTTGCAAAAATAGTAGAAAGAGCAACTGCCGTGTTCATCACCGTTTCATCCTTGATGGGGAGTTTCTCGTTCTGGATCACTTTTTTGACTTTGATCCCGTCAAAAAACGGGATTTTTTCGTTACGTTCCGTGGATCCTTCCACAAAAATACCGTTTCTGTCAAAATAAATATAACTGTCCAGATAAGGGATACAGCCAACGATATCCTTCTCCTTCACACTGACACAAATGGTGTGCCGGTTCAGCCTTGTTACGGTATAGCCTTCTATAAAGGGAACATCCTTTGTATTCTGCTTAGTATAAAGAAGCGGTGCAAGAACAGAATTGGATGCCAGCGGCCCCCTAAGCACCATCTTCCTGATCTGTTTTTCAGAATAATGGTTGCTGCCCATCACCTGCACTTCATCTACCTGATAATACGTAAAAAAGAAAATAATTCCTGCCAGCAGCAGAACAAGAAGTCCGCCAACTGCTTTCAGTGGCTTTTTTTTTGATGTTTTCATAAAGTTCCTCTGTCCTTTATCAGCAGACCGCCCAGTGCGGTCAGATCCTCACAGATATGTTCATAGCCTCTTTCTATGAAACAACAGCCCCGGATCCTGGTAATCCCCTGCGCGGCAAGTGCTGCGATCACAAGTGCCGCACCACCGCGAAGTTCCTCTGCTTCCACAATACAACCGGTCAGGGGCTGCCCTCCGTATATCACAGCAACTCCATCCCGGATCTGGATCTGTGCTCCCATTTTACAGAGCCATGAAGCTGTTTTATATCTGTCTTCAAAAATCTTCTCGCGGATCCTGCTCACTCCCGGGATCGTGGCCAGTACCGCCATCGCAGGAGACTGCAGGTCTGTAGGAAATCCCGGATAAACTTCTGTTTCCAGAAGCTCCAGGGGAAAACCTGTATTTTTTCCGTTGACTATTAGTTTACCACCTACCCTGCGGCATTGTCCACCCATTTTCCGATATACGTCCAGGATTCCATCCATTTCCTCCAGAGGCGGATTTTCCAGGATGATCTCTCCTCTGGTTGCCGCCGCTGCCATGAGATAGGTCCCGGCGACAATACGGTCTGGTGGAATGCAGCTATCGCCAGCTTCAAGCTTCTCCACTCCTTCAATACAGATACAGCCATTTTCACGGATCCGGATCTTTGCCCCCATTCCGGTAAGATAATGGCAAAGCCAATAAATTTCCGGTTCACAGGCGCAGCCGTTAAGGACTGTTTTCCCCTCTGCAAGGACCGCTGCCAGAATGCCCTGTTCTGTAGCGCCTACACTTCTTTTTTGAAAAAACATCTCTGCACCTCGGAGTTTTCCACAGGATGCCCGGATCATCCCGCCGTTTTCCACCACAGCTGCCCCAAGGCGGCGCAAAACCTGGATATGAAGATCCACCGGCCGCTTCCCGATCACACAGCCTCCGGGATATCCTGTCTGTGCCATTTTGCTCCGCCCCAGCATTGCTCCCATTAAGATCACGGAAGAACGCATTTTTCCGGAATAACACTCCGGTATCATGGTGCCGTCCGCATGGCTGCAGTCCAGATAAAGATCTTGACCTTCCCACCAGGTTTCTGCCCCCAGATATTTCAGGATCTTTTCCATCAAATATACATCACTGATTCTCGGGCATCCCCGCAGTACACTGGTCCCGGTGCTTAAGAGTGCTGCTGCCATAACCGGAAGTGCCGCATTTTTTGACCCCTGGATCCGGACGCTTCCATGCAGCGGCCTGCCTCCGGTCACGATGATCTCATCGATCTCATTCAAGTATTCCACTCCTAAAAGGGCCTCTTACTTGTTATTCTATGTGATCCTTCCATGTCTGTGACTGCTGACACTTAAGGCCAGCCCCATTTCCCCCAGAAGAAAAACAACAGAAGTTCCGCCATAGCTTACAAAGGGCAGAGTGATCCCGGTGTTGGGAATCGTATTCGTTACTACTGCAACATTCAGGACTACCTGGATCGCCATATGTGCCATGATCCCGGCGCACAGCAGCGTTCCCTGCAGATCCCGGCAGTTTAATGCCAGAATACAAAGTCTCCAGATCAGAATACCAAACAGAAAAAGTGTCAGAAAAGCTCCCAGTATCCCCGTTTCCTCACACACAATAGAAAATATCATATCATTCTGGGCTTCCGGGACAAATCCCAGCTTCTGCAGACTGTTCCCGAACCCCTTGCCGAAGATCCCTCCGCTTCCGATTGCATACAGGCCCTGTATGGTCTGAAATCCTTTTTCATATTTTTCCGGATCCCGCCAGATTGCCAGGCGTTCCAGACGATAACTCTCCGCGGCAAGAAAAACCGCAATAAATCCTATCCCCGCACCTCCAAGTGCGAGAAACTGCAGATACCTGGGATTGGCCACAAAAATCAGCAGCACACCGATCCCCAGAATGATCACCGCTGTGCTTAAGTTATTGGAGCCCACCAGACCTGCTACCGGAAGCAAAGTCATCATAGTCCTGCAGATAAACCAGAATCCGGTTGTTTTGCTTTTTGTATTGCTGATCTGCCACACCAGAAACAATATCACTGCCACCTTGGAAAACTCCGATGGCTGAAAGGAAAGCGGCCCCAGGTTCAGCCACCTCTTCGATCCATTGATCTCCTGTCCGAAAAGCAGGACTGCAGCAGACAGGAAAAGCGAAAAAATATAGGCAGCCGGCGCCAGCTTTACAGACAGCCGGTAATCTACCCGTGATGCCAGATACATAACAAGCAGCCCCAGTGCCGTGGCAAAGAGCTGCTTCTTAAAATAATAGGCAGAGTCGTGGAAACGTACTCTGCCATTATATTCACTTGCCGAAAAAAGCGCCCCGAGTCCCAATACCACCAGAATCAGAACCAGTACCCAGAGAACGGTATCTGTCTTTCCGGTCTGTTTCTGTCCTGCCTCCATGCATGGCCTCCACAGTGGTCTTTATTTCAGCTTATGTATGTATTTTTCGGATTATTACAGTGCTTTCACGTATTCCTTGAACATGTCACCGCGCTGCTCATAATTATCAAACTGTCCCCAGCTCGCACATGCCGGTGAAAGCAGAACTGCATCTCCGGGATTGGCTTTTTCCGCACAGACCCGGACAGCTTCCTTCAGATCCTCGCAGAGGATGATATCTGTAAATCCAAGACGTTCTGCTGCTGCTTTGATCTTCTCTTTCGTCTGACCGATGAGAACAAGATAACGGACTTTTCCGTCGAAGGATTCTATCCACTCATCATAGCTGGATTCCTTGTCATAGCCACCGCCGATCAGAAGAGTCGGACGGTTCATTGCCTGAATCCCCTTGATGGCCGCATCCGGATTGGTTCCCTTGGAATCGTTGTAATATGCAACACCGTTTTTCTCTGTCACATACTCGATCCTGTGTGGAACTGCCACAAACTCACAGACACTCTTGCGGATACTCTCCACAGAAACGCCCGCATAATATGCCATGGCGGCTGCTGCCATTACATTCTCGTGATTATGACGTCCCAGGATCTTAAGCTCTTCGGTTTTTACGATCGGTATCTCTTCTTTTTCTGTTTTGAGAATGATCTGGTCTCCGTCCAGATAGATTCCCTGATCCAGTTTACGAAGACTTGAGAAATATACCACCTTCGGAACGATATTTTCACCGAATTTACGAAGGACTTCATCCTCGTAATTCAGAACACATACATCTTCCGGTCCCTGATTTTTGGTGATCAGCTCTTTTACACGGATGTATTCCTCCATGGTATGATGACGGTTCAGATGGTCCTCTGTGATGTTGAGGATCGCACTTACCTTTGGGCGGAACTGGTCAATAGTCTCCAGCTGAAAGCTGCTGATCTCCGCAACAGTTACGGAATCCTCCCTCATCTCCAATGATTTGGATGTATATGCAGTTCCGATATTTCCTACAACAAATACAGATTCACGGGCATCTCCCATGATCTTTCCGAGGAGTGCTGTTGTTGTTGTCTTACCGTTGGTTCCTGTGATCGCAAGAACCTCTCCCTTGCCTGTACGATAGGCAAGCTCCACCTCGCTCCATACCGGAAGGCCCTTTTCATAGAAGCTCTTTACCAGCGGCAGGTCTGTGGGAACTCCCGGACTTAGCACTATAAGATCAAGACTGTCCAGCGCTCTCTCAGGAAAATCTCCGGCCCAGATCTCCGGGGTGTATTTTCCGTTTGTTTTATGTAATACTGCCTCTTTATCAAGATCTGCGTTTCCGTCATAGATCACCGGCTGTGCTCCTGCACTTCCAAGCAGATCAGCTGCTCCAATGCCGCTTTTTCCGGCTCCGAAAACGAGAACTTTTTTTCCTTTTAAATCCATTTTTCTGTTCCTCCTTATAATGCCAGGAGAGCGATCAGGCACATAATAGCAGTTACAACAGAGAACACTGCAACAACTCGTGTCTCGGACCACCCACAAAGCTCAAAATGATGGTGGATAGGCGCCATCTTGAAGATTCTTTTTCCGTGTGTTGCCTTGAAATAGGATACCTGGAGCATAACAGACAATACCTCCACAAGGTAGATCAGTCCGACCAGGATGATAAACAGCGGCATCTGCATGGCATAAGCCACACCAGCCACAAAGCCACCCAATGCCAGAGAACCGGTGTCTCCCATAAATACCTTGGCAGGATATACATTAAACAGAAGAAATCCCATCAGACTGCCCACAACTGCACAGGTGATCGGTTCCACACCACTGTTCATTCCAAGGGAAACCACCGTAAAGAATACTGCCACAATCAGGGTAACACTGGAAGCCAGTCCGTCAAGTCCATCCGTAAAATTGACTCCGTTTACTGTACCGATCACCGCAAAGAACAGTACCGGAACTGCAAACCATCCCAGGTTCAGATAATGTCCACTCCAGAACGGGATCTTCATAGTCAGGGATACGTTGGAATAATTTACAAGATAAAAAGCAAATACAGCTGTCACAACGATCTGCAGTGCCATTTTCTGCCATGGCAGAAGTCCGTCAGAACGCTTCAGAACTACCTTCAGATAATCATCCAGAAATCCGATCAGTCCAAATCCCAGTGTCAGGAAAAGTACCGGGATGATCATCGGATAATCTCTGATATAAAACAGTGATGTTACAGTTGTTGCAATGAGAAAGATCACCCCACCCATAGTAGGGGTACCGTTCTTTTTCAGGTGGGACTGCACACCCAGCTCTCTCTCTGTCTGTCCCATTTTAAGTCTTCTTAAAAAAGGGATAACAATCGGTCCTAATACAAGGCTGATCGCAAATGAGATCAGCACAGGGATCACAACATGAAACTCCATCCTCACACCTCTAATTCTTTCGTTTTTTTATACTTCTTCAACAGTATAAGGCTTTTATCCTCATTAATCAACCCCATCTGCCCGGTTTTCCCCGGATGAAGTTTCCGTAACTGTCCTCTCGATTCCAAGATAGGGAAGTACATTTTCAAAAATACTGCGTACCACCGGTGCGGCAATGATCCCACCATAATACATACCCTGGGGTGCATAGATGATACAAAGAGCCAGGACCTTCGGATCCTCTGCCGGGGCAAACCCCAGGAATGAAGAAATATATCTGCCGGAGCCTCTGGGCAGTGTCTGAGAGGTAGCTGTTTTTCCCCCAATGGAAAACCCCTGAATCCCGGCATTTTTTCCGGAGCCTTCTGAAACTACAGTTTCCAGGATCGTACGTACTGTCCGGGAAGTCTCACCGGACACGATCCCGCTTTCCACCGGATATTCCAGTGTCCGCACCTTTGTTCCGTCCGCACTTTCCACGCTGATCCCAAAATGAGGTGTGATCCGGTTTCCGCCATTGATGATCCCACTGACGGTTGTTGCAAGCTGGATCGGTGTGATCTGAAACGACTGGCCAAAGGATACCGTGGCAAGCTCCACCTCTCCCATATTTTTGGGGTTATGCATGATCGTTCCTGCCTCTCCCGGAAGATCTATCCCTGTTTTTTTCAAAAGTCCGAACTGTTTAAAATATTTGTAATAACGGTCTGCTCCAAGCCGCAGGCCCACCTCAATAAATACCGGGTTACAGGAGTTCTGGGCACCTTCTACAAAACTCTGCGCACCATGTCCTGTTCTCTTTGCACAGTGGATCCGCCGGTCCTCCACCACCTTATAGCCCGGACAGAAAAAACGATCCTCTGTTGACACCACTCCTTCCTCCAGCCCTGCTGCCATAGTGATGATCTTAAAAGTCGAGCCAGGTTCATAGGTATCATTCAGACAGGGGTTTCTCCACATCCGGTTCAGAAGATCCTGCTTCTTTTCTCCCTCTGCTGCTGTTTCTTCTGTATTCAGAGTAAACGGATCGTTCAGATCAAATTCAGGCACATTGACACAGGCATAGATTTCTCCGTTCTGAGGGTTCATAAGCAGTATGGAAACTCTCTCCGCCTGTTTTTCTTCCATGACTTTACCGGCTGCCTGCTGCACATATTCCTGGATATTAACATCCAGACTGGTACGCAGAGTATTTCCTGACACCGGTTCCTTCCTCCGTTCTCCGGTTCCGTCGATCTCCACACCACGTGCATCCGTAACTGTGAGGATCTTTCCGGGCTCTCCTTTCAGGATCTCATCGTATTTCACTTCAAGACCAATAATCCCCTGATTATCACCTCCGGTAAATCCCAGTACTTTTGAAGCGAGAGATCCATAAGGATAATATCTCCGATAATCCTCATCTACCTTCACTCCCTCAAGGTCATATTCCCGGATCCTGTCTCCAATGCTTTTTTCCACGTTTGTCTGTATTCTTTCAATAGAAGAAATTTTTTCAACTTTTTTTCGGATTTCCTCTTCTTTTACAGACAATGCTCCGGACAGTACACGGATCACTTTTTCAGGATCTTTGATCTGGCTGTGTATCACCGATACTGTGCAGACTGTCCGGTTATCTGCCAGAATATTTCCCCTGATGTCCAGGATCTTTCCCCTAGCTGCTTTTATGTCACGTTCCCTCTCATGAAGATCCTCCGCCTTTTTTGAATAATATTCTGCCCGAACATTCATAAGATACCAGAGTCTTCCCACAAGTCCCAGAAGAAGCATTATGCAGATCAGAAAAACCATCCATATTTTTTTCCTGTGATAAACCATGGTCCGGATCATAAAAAAATCCCTCTCAGAGGTCGTCACTGTAATATATGACGTTCCCCTGAGAGGGTATTCTTTTTATCTATTCCAGACCGGCCTCCTCGTTGGTAAGACCTTCGCTCTGCATATCGTTATTATCTTCGGTATCACTGTCCTCCGACGCATCTTCCGGCGGACTTGGTACATTCTCATCGGAAATTGCCTCCTTCTGCCCGTCCGCGCCGGTTCCTGTTGCAGAATCGCTGATTCCCTTAAAAAGTTCCCACAGCTCTGTAGTCGGAACTTCTCCATCCTCTGCCTCATCCGGCTGTACATTCAGATACGGAAGTGCTTCGGAAAGGATTCCCTGTGCAATGTACTGTGCGTACGTACTGCTTGCCTGATCATCTACCTTCGGCTCATCCACAACTACATAGATCACAAGCGCCGGATCATCTACCGGTGCAAATCCGATAAAGGATACCAGATACTTGCCATTGCCTCGCGGAAGCTTCTCGGCAGTACCGGTTTTACCACCGGAGCTGTAGCCCTGCACCTTGGAGGTACGGCTGGTACCATGGTCTACGCTGGCAGCCATGTAGGAGCGGATATCTGCAGATATCTTCTCGGAAATCGTCTGCTTCATCAGTGTCGGAGAGATCGTTTTTACGATTCCGCCGCTGCTGTCCTTGATCTTCGTCACCAGATGAGGCTGATAGTAGTATCCTCCATTGATCACAGAACACATTGCATTGATCTCCTGTATCATGGTCAGTGTATAGCCCTGTCCGAAAGCAGAGCATGCAAGCTCCGTTTCTCCCATGGTATCGCTGGTATGGATCACACCGCTTCCCTCATTGGGAAGATCGATACCGGTTCTTGTTCCGAAATTGAAAACGCTCTGTGTCTTAAGAAAATTATCTTTTCCCATCTTTGCTGCGATCTGCATCATACCATCGTTGCAGGAATTGGCAATGACATCGGAAAGAGCTTCTGTCCCGTGAGCATCCGGCCATACCGCACATTTGATAAAAGTAGTCGCACCTTCCGCTCCAAAAGACTGTCCGCCGTCACAGACAAAATTATCGCTCTCGGAAATCGCTCCCATTTCAAGTGCGGAGCCCATAGCGATGGGCTTTACAACCGATCCCGGCTCGTAGGCATCTGTCACGCAGAAATTACTCCACATTCCATTCAGCGCTTCCACGGTTTCCTCATCGTTCATGGCAGCGATCTCACTCTGGGAATACACATTTGAAAGATCTCTCGGGTTATTCAGGTCATAACGGTCACCGCCGTCCATTGCCAGGATCTCTCCTGTTTTCGGATCCTCGATGATCACGCCTACATTTTTGGCTCCCATCTTTTCTTTAAAGGTATTTACGTATTTTTCCACGATCTGCTGAAGTCCCAGATCCAGCGAGGTCTCAATGCTTTTGCCATCCGTCGGTTCGATGATCGTCTGTTCTACGTCGGAATTGTTGTTGATGTATCCGTACTGTCTTCCATCCACACCGGTAAGTGTCGCATTGTAATATCCCTCCAGTCCGGCATCCGCCACATCTCTGGAAAGTGTAAATCCAACGGTATCACAGGCAGTCTCATTAAACGGATAAGATCTGAGATAATCTTCCTCAAACCATACACCTGTGATCCTGGAACGTTCTTTCAGCTGCGTGGCAGTCAGTTCACTGTCGTCTCCCGGATCTTCGTATTTTTCGAAGGCTTTTTTGTCGTCCATGGAAATCTGTTTCTTTACGATCTGATACTGACTTTTTTTTGTACTGCTGTCGGTGAGAAGCTTCCGCATCTCATCTTCGTCCAATCCCAGGACTTCCACAAGAGCCTTTATGGTAGGCTCCACGGAATCCTGATCCTTATTGACCTCCAGACAGTCAAGGATCACATTATAGACCTTGTTGCTAGTTGCCAGGATATTCCCGTTCCGGTCATAGATATCTCCTCTTTTTGCCGGAAGTGTCTGATTTTCATATTTCTGCTGAGCCTGACTCAGCACCTGCTTTCGATATTTGCTTCCGCTGGTGGCATTGATATAGGTAATTCTTGCCACCAAACCGACTAAAGCCAGCAACACTAAGGAAAATAGTACTGCCAGCTTTTTCTTCATACTGTAATTTATTTTTTTTACCGGCCTGCGCCTTCTTGTACTCAATCGATCACCTGCTTAAAAACTGTACTTCTGTTACTTGTGTGTGTCCACATCCTGATACTGTCTCACATAACTGTTTCCTTCCGTGGTATAGGTCTGTATCTGATCCTCCGAAGGATATTTCATTCCAAGCTCGCCGATAGCTTTTTTCTTGATCTCGCTGATATCCACTGCAGAAGTGACCTGACTGTAATATGCATCGTTATCTTCTTTCAGCTGTGCAAGCTCAGATTCCAGATTTGCAACATTTTTCATACTCGCCGTGATTTCGGATTTTACCTGAAGATAATTGATACAGGTAAAAAGTACCGCGATGGAAACTGCCGTAAGAAACAGAACGAACCCCTTGTTCATGGCCATTGCCTTTTCCCGGTTCCGCTGTGCCTGTCTGCTTACCACCTGTTTTGCCGGTGTCACAGGTACTGCGGATTTCTGTTTTCTTTTCTGAGCCAGCCGTCGCCTTTCCTGTATCTCGGGCAGATCAGTCCTCTGAGGAACTTCCTGCAGCCGTTTTACCGCATTTCCCTGAACATACATTTCTCTGCTGTTCCTGACGGTATTTCGATTTCTTCTGGCTGTAGTCCCTCTTCCTGTCTTCGCCATTTGCCTACCTTCCATCTCTCAACTACATTTTCCGTTCAAAAATACGAAGCTTCGCACTTTTGGATCTCGGATTCTCTTCCATTTCCTCTTTTCCCGGTAAGATCGGTTTCCTTGTGATCACCTTACCCTTGGATTTCTTTCCGCATACGCAGACCGGAAAATCCGGCGGGCAGGTACAGGGATTTTCATTTTTTCGGAAAATGGTCTTAACGATCCTGTCTTCCAGAGAATGGAATGTAATGATACAGATCCTTCCTCCGTCATCCAGGAGATCGATCATGCCGTCCAGGGAATCCCGGAGCACGTCAAGCTCCCGGTTGAGCTCAATACGTATTGCCTGGAAAGTCCTCTTGGCCGGATGTCCTCCTGTAGCTTGTATTTTCATGGGGATCGCACCCCGTATGATCTCTGTCAGTTCTCCGGTTGTCCGGATCGGTGCCTGCTCTCTGGCAGCCACAATGTGTTTCGCTATATTTTTGGCAAATTTATCTTCGCCGTAATCGCGGATAATCCGATACAGCTCCCGTTCCTCATAACCGTTGACTATATCACCGGCTGTACGGCTCTGTCTTCTGTCCATTCGCATGTCCAGAGGAGAATCGTACCGATAGGAAAAACCTCTCTCTTCATTATCCAGCTGATAAGATGACACTCCCAAATCCAGCAGGATCCCGTCCACCTTCTCAATGCCACGGGATCTCAGCTCATCTGCCATGTAACAATAATTGCTGCGAATGATTGTCACCTGATTAAAGGCTGACAGCCGTTCACTCGCAGCAATTATCGCATCCTGGTCTTGATCTATGCCAATAAATCTCCCCTTGGCAGAAAGTTTCTTACACACCTCTGTGGCGTGTCCCGCTCCTCCTAAAGTGCCATCCACATAGATTCCATCCGGCTTTACCCTTAAGCCGTCAATGGTCTCATTGAGTAATACAGATTTATGCTTAAATTCCATATCCGTCTCCTGTGGGATTTCTACCTGCGTTATGCTCAAATGACGATTCCTATGTTCTGCATGCTTTCCGCAATGCTGTCCATATCATCATAATTGCAGTTCTCGCTCCACTTCTCTTTGCTCCAAACCTCGATCCGGTTCAGATTACCCGTAAGCACCACATCCTTATCCAGACCAGCGAACTGGCGCAGCGTCTGCGGCACCAGGATTCTTCCCTGCTTATCCAGCTGACATGTTGTAGCTCCGGCTACAAAGAAACGTGAAAAGGTTCTTGCGTCTTTATTTGTAAGTGGTAATGCTCGGAGTTTCTCTTCAAAAGCAACCCATTCATCCATCGGATAAATAGAAAGGCAACCATCCAACCCTCTTGTCAGTACGAACTCTTCCCCTAAGAGTTCCCTGAACCTGGAAGGGATGATCAGACGCCCCTTCGCGTCGATCGTATGATTATACTCGCCCATGAACATGAAACCCACCTACTCTCGTGAAACACGATTCTCCCCTTCGTGCTTCCAGGGTGCAAATGGTGTATTCTGCCACTCATCCCCATTCGCTACCACTATTCACCACTTTCTACCACTTATGTAATCATTCTAAACTATTTACCATGAAAAAACAAGTGCATATCCAAGTTTTTTTTCATTTCATGAAATATCCACAGGTTTTTTTTCAACCTGTTTATTTTCTGTGCATTATTATGAAATGAAAAAGCTTCCGGACAGTCGCCGGAAGCTTTTTTCTGACTTTATGTTCTGTTATTTTATGACATTTTAAAGGCCTTTGAACGCAAAGGAAAATTTCATCTTTCCATTGGTATCCAGAAGGTATTCCGGATGGGTGCGGGCACCCCAGCTGTCATCTCCTCCAACTCCCATCTGCGCCTTTGCGGCACGGACAACGGTATAATGGATTGCCGGAAGCTCATAGGGATGCATGGCATTTTCCATTTCATGAGGAGTATATGGAAGTGCCGAGAACATCATCGGGCCGTTTTCTTTATCCATCTCAAAGAGCATTCCTCTGCCCTTTCTGTCTGTGATCTTTGCCCAGCGTACTTCCTCCTTGTTTCCGCATTCCTGCGGCACAAGATAGCGTGCCATATTGTCTGTCACGAGATTCTCATAAATGCCGAGCTTTGCGCCATGCTTTCGGTCTGCATAAGTCTCTGCCGGTCCCAGGCCGTACCACTGAACATGATCATAATCCGCATTGAATTTAAAGAGTACTCCGAACTCCGGCATATCACCCAGCTCTTTTACAGGATCATAGGTCAGCGTTGTCTTTACTCTTCCATCTCCGGTTACCTCATAGGCAAGACGGCATTCACTGGCAGGCGTAGTTGGCAGTATGTAGGTAAAAGCAACCTCCACGCTGTTTTCGTGAACCGTTGTCTCCGGAGCATTGGCTGGACCATACATGCCTTTTCGGTAATCCTTATGACTTGCGTACATACTGGCGATCTTCCACTGTGCATAGCGCATCTGCATCAGACTTCCGCAATCATTATCTGTAGGTGCTCTCCAGAAGTTGGGCTTCGGAATCGCTTCGATCATTTCTCTTCCTGCATATTTATACGAAACCAAACCACCATTGAGAACGGAAAACAGCACTTCGAAATTTTCCCCGCGGACACCGATGTTATGAAGGCTTCTCACAAGCTCCACGCCACACGCAGGAGCTTCCGGTGTTCCTTCCACCTGATAAACATACTGGCCGAAAGCAACCTCATGTCCTGCCTCTGCCCAAAGTGTTTTTTCTCTGAGAAGGAAGGCTACGGTTACCGTATATTCGCCCTGGCGCTGCTGTTTTCCAAATGGAAGTCTGTAGGTCTGTTGGCTTAAAGGCTCCACCGCTGTATCCAGTGTCTCTGTGCGGAGAACATGACCGTTCTTTGCAAGAGTTACTTCACATCGGAATGTGTCCGTATTTACAAAAAGATTTTTGTTGATGATCTTAACAGAATCCTCACTTACCTGCGCAGTGATATTCTGGTAGTTGAATTTTACCTCCTGCATCTTTGGTGAAGCATCTCTGTCTCCGCCGTATGCGATACCGTTTCCACTGAAATTATAATCTGTAGGACGTTCACCGAAGTCTCCGCCGTATGCCTGGAATTCTTTACCGTAACGGTCTTTTTTGTAAATAGACTGATCAATGTAATCCCAGATAAAGCCACCCTGATATTTCGGTTCTGTATCTGTAAGATCTGTATATTTATGCATTGCGCCGCAGGAATTTCCCATTGCATGGGTATACTCACAACAGATAAACGGCTTGCTGTCATCCTTTGCAAGGAACTCCCGGATCGCTTCTACGGAAGGATACATCTGGCTTTCCATGTCACTAGTGGCATTGTAGCTGCGGTCATGGAAAACCCCCTCATAATGTACCAGTCTTGTAGGATCATTCTTGTGGTAGAACTCAGACATCTCAAAGATATCTTTTCCACCAAAGGATTCATTTCCACAGGACCAGATCAGGATCGCCGGGTGGTTCTTGTCACGCTGATACATGGAATTTACACGGTCCAGCATCATGCCCAGCCATTCTGGTTTGTTGTGCGGAACGATATCCGTGTGATCTCCGGTAAATTCTGCTATATCCCAGGTTCCGTGAGACTCCAGATTGTTTTCTGCGATCATGTAAATACCATATTCATCACAGAGACGGTAGATCGGAGATGCATCCGGATAATGACAGGTACGGATCGCATTGATGTTGTTCTGTTTCATGGTCACGATGTCTTTGAGCAGTTCCTCCCGGGACACATGTCTTCCTGTGACAGAGCTGAACTCATGGCGGTTCACACCCTTGAATACGATACGTTTTCCGTTAAGGGTCATGATACCATCCTTCATTTCAAAACGGCGGAAACCGACTTTCTCCGGGATAATCTCCTGGAGCTTTCCGCTTTCATCACTGATCTCCAGCTCCAGATCATAGAGATTCGGCTCTTCTGCACTCCAGAGAAGGGGATCCTGAATCTCCCAGGTACAGGTATCCTCTCCGTTCAGAGATCTTTCCTCCTGCAAAAGGATCTCTCCCTTTCTGGAAAGTGTAAGCTTCATTTTTCCTTTTCCCCAGGTACTGGTCACGATCTCAAGCTCGGCTTTTTTGAGAGTTTCATCCGGAATGGCACGGATCCTGAGATCATATACATGGACATCCGGTACCGTAAACAGATAAACATCTCTGTAAATTCCGGAAAAACGGTAAAAATCCTGATCCTCGCACCAGCTGCTGGCTGTCCATTTAAACACCTGTGCCGCCAGCTTGTTCTCGCCGTCCTTCAGATATTCCGTAAGCTCGAATTCTGACGGAGTAAAAGAATCTTCACTGTATCCCACAAATTTTCCATTGAGCCACAGAGCCAGGCCGCTCTCTGCTCCCTGGAATGAAACAAATACTCTTTTTCCTTTCATGCTCTCCGGCACATGGAAATATCTCACATAGCTTGCCACCGGGTTAAAACGTTCCGGGATCTGTCCCGGATGAAGTTCTTCATGGCCTTCCCACGGATACTGGACATTGGCATACTGCGGTGCATCATATCCTTCCATCTGGATATGTGCCGGCACATAAATGTCCTCCCAGTCCTTACAGGAATATGCTTCTTCCTCAAAGCCTGGGATAGCAGATGCATAATTCCGTGCATAATGGAACTTCCAGAGACCATTCAGACTGTGACGGAAAGAAGTTTTCCCATCTTCTCTCTCTTCCTCACAGCGATAATATGTATGATCTGAGTGGGCATCCATTCTTCCGTCGCTGAAATACCGGGGATCTTTTAACAGAGAATGATCAAATTTTTTCATTTTTTCCTCCTGCCCGGCAGATTCTGTTTTTTCTGCCGGATCCTTCATTTTTTATGCTATGATCATTATAGTATAATCCACCGGATTATGGTATAATATGTTTCGCCAAAATATATAACATTTAGAAACAGGTGAATATCATGTCGATCTATTTCAGAAACACTCCGGTCAGTGCTCCCTTCATGTTTGAATCTCTTGGGAACCACTGGAATCAGGTTAATATCTTCCGTCCGGACGGATATCCGTATTATCATTACCTCCAGACTGAAAAGGGTACCGGACGCATTGAAGTCCGTGGAAAATTTTATACTCTCGGAGCCAACGAGGGCATCCTCATCGCCCCCGGTGTCCCTCATTCCTATCACAGGGAGTCTACTTCCTGGACCACGATGTTTGCCACCTTCACAGGAACACTGGCAGGCAGCATTCCTTCCATGACAGACAACCAGGAAGTGATCCTTATCGAAAAGGAACAAGGAGCCAGTATCCGGAAAATGATTTCTTCTACCTTGCGTAAATATCATCAGCCCACACCGGATATGAAATCTCTTTCTTCCGACTGCTATAATTTTCTTATGAATTTTACAGACTGTGCAGCTTCTCCGAAGATACAGGATAATCCTCTCTACCAGAGATATGTGATTCCGGTAATAAAAGAAATCGAAACCGGTTATCAGCAGGATATCACTGCAGCGCAGCTGAGCCGGAGCGTTTTTGTCTCTCCGCAGTATCTTTCCCGTCTGTTCCGCCGTTTTATGGGCTGCTCGGTTTACGAGTACGTTACCATGTACCGCATCAGCCGCGCACGTGAGCTTCTGCTTTCCAGACCGGATATGAAGATCCAGGATGTTGCCGGCGCTTCGGGATTTTCCGATGCCAGCCACTTTATCGCCATGTTCCGTAAAGTCACAGGCACAACTCCTCTGGATTTCCGAAAGATGTACTGATATATTCCTACTGCACAGCACAAAAACTGCCCTGCCGGAAACGTCGTAGAAGACGTTTTCCTGCAGGGCAGTTTTCTGCTGCTCTTATCAGCCAAATGCCGGTATCCTATCCTATATTCTGATCCATCAGACAAAAGCACCTGTATCCTATATCTGTTTGATCTCAGTTTCCGTAATATAATTCCAGAATACGATCAACTCTTTGGCTGGCCTCCAGATTCTTCAGAAGATCGCTCCTGCTCCTGATCTGGCTGTCCAGCTTCTTCCGTTCCTCCTGCAGCTGCTGCAAAAGTGACGCTTTCCGAAGAGCTTCCTCTTTCTTCTGTATCTCGTTCTGATCCATTTTTTTCTCCCTGTACAGTCTCTGTTTCCAGATTCTCTGCTACATTTTCCCGTTGCTGTTCCGCTTCTTTCTCTGCCTGCTGATCTTTCTCGATCCTTCTCATCCGTACTTTTGCCCGCTTTCTGGACATCACGCGTTTCACTGCAACTACCACGGTGCAAAGAACAAAAAGTATTACCGAGATCACCAGTGAAACATCCACGCCGGTTCCCGGAAACAGTATTTTATCTGTGCGGAACCACTGGAGCACTGCTCTTCCAAGACCATAGCCTGCCAGATATCTCAGAAAGATCTCTCCCTGAAATACTTTTTTGCGAAGCAGCATCATAAGCATCAAAAGCACAAGCAGACACCAGAGACTTTCATAGAAAAACAAGGGCTGTACCAAAATCCAGGTACCACCGTCCACGGTTTGAAGCTTTTCACGCATAGCCGTGGTGACCTCTCCTGCCCGTACCGCAGTCAGCGGCAGCTGCATGGAAAAAATGTTGTCTGCATATTCCCCGAAAGATTCTCTGTTAAAAAAGCTTCCCCACTTTCCTATTATCTGCCCGATCAGAAGTCCCATGCAGGCAAGATCTGCCATCTGCCAGAAGGATTTCTTTCGGATCCTGCAGTAGACCGCACCACCCAGCACACCGCCCAGAAGTCCGCCATAAAACATAAGTCCTCCGGACCGTATATTCAGAAGCTGTCCCGGATCATTTTTATAAAGGCTCCAGGAAAAAGCCGCATAAAGCAGCCTTGCCCCTGCCACACCGGAAAGCAGCGTTATGATGGCCAGATCCAGATATGCATCCGGATCTTCATGATTTCTTCTGGCTTCCAGTACCACAAAAAAGATTCCCAGAAGCATTCCTATCGCGATCAGGACGCCATAGATCGTGATCTCAAAGCCAAAGATCTCAAAGGATCTCGGCACATGATCCAAAACCAGATTTAATCCGGGAAACCGAATTGACATATCCATAAAATCACCTGTTATAATTTTTCAGCTTACAGCCGGTATTTCACAGACGTTGGTGATCACACGTTAAATCTGAATAAGATCACATCTCCGTCCTGTACAACGTACTCTTTTCCTTCCATACGTACAAGGCCCTTCTCTCTGGCACCTGCATAGGAACCGCAATCCAGAAGATCCTGATAATTCACAACCTCTGCTTTGATAAATCCACGTTCAAAGTCTGTGTGGATCTTACCTGCTGCCTGCGGTGCCTTGGTTCCGATCTTGATGGTCCATGCTCTTGTCTCATCCTCTCCTGCTGTCAGGAAACTCATAAGTCCAAGAAGGTGATAGCTTGCGCGCACCAGCTTCTCAAGGCCGGATTCTGTCAGTCCCAGATCCTCAAGGAACATCTTTCTCTCATCCTCATCCAGCTCGGAGATCTCCTCCTCGATCTGCGCACAGATCACAAATACCTCGCTGTTCTGTTTGGCAGCATATTCACGTACTGCCTGTACATACTGATTGTTCGCCCCATCATCTGCGATATCATCCTCTGCAACGTTAGCCGCATAGATCACCGGTTTTGCAGTAAGAAGATTATAGGTTGCAAGCCATGCATCCTCATCTTCGTTCTCTGTTTCCAGAGTAATGGCAAGCTGTCCCTCTTCCAGATGCGCCTTTACTTTTTCAAGGAATGTAAGCTCTTTGGCAGCTTCCTTATCCATACGTGCAGTCTTGGTAACCTTGGCAATTCTTCTCTCGAGGATCTCAAGATCAGAGAAAACAAGCTCCAGATTAATAGTCTCGATATCGCGGAGCGGATCAATGCTTCCATCTACATGAACAACATTGGAATCCTCAAAGCAGCGTACCACGTGAACGATAGCATCTACCTCACGGATATTTGCAAGGAACTGGTTTCCAAGTCCCTCTCCCTTAGATGCGCCTTTTACAAGACCTGCAATATCGACGAATTCGATCACTGCCGGTGTTACTTTTTTTGATTTATAAAAATCTCCGAGAAGATTCAGTCTCTCATCCGGAACGGTTACAACACCCACATTGGGGTCGATAGTACAGAACGGATAGTTTGCGGATTCTGCTCCGGCTTTTGTCAGTGAATTGAATAATGTACTTTTTCCTACGTTAGGAAGACCTACGATTCCTAATTTCATCTCTCTATATACGTCCTTTCGATATATTTATTTACAGTATTTTTCAGATACTCTTTAAACAGGCCTTTCCGTTTTTCAGGCCATTCCTGTCCCATATTACCATACACAGCCTGAAATCGCAACTGTGAGGCATTTATTGTTACTGTCAGTCCCTGGACATGATCATCAGAAGCTGCCCGCTTTCATACAGGATCTCTGCGGTTTCTTCCGAAATCTCATTGCTGACGGTCAGTCCACTGTCTTCTACTGTCAGATGATATCCGTTCAGCGGATACTTAAATCCCCTCAGAGTGAGGCCTATCACATCACCTCCCACAGTAAAGAATGAAACATATTTTCCAAACTGCTCCTCTCTGTGCAGTATGGTTCCGCTTTCTGCAAGTGTGATATAATTCCACTGATCTGCGATCGCAATACGAACGCCCTGTTCCTTACCCATGGAAAGCAGTCCCAGATTCGCCAGCACATGATCCAGCCTTGTGCCGGTAGCTCCCAGGATCAGGATATCCTTTGCACCCTTGCGGATCATCTGATTTACCGCAGACTGTGTATCCGAATCATCCTTCTCTGGCTTCAGCCTGATGATCTCCGGTCCCTTCAGGCTTTCCATATATTTTTGGCCTTCTTCGGAAAGACTGTCAAAATCCCCAATTGCAAGATCCGGAATAAATTCCCGGTTTTTCATAAACCATTCCATCCCCTTATCTGCAGCAACAAGAGTGATTTTCTCTCCTCGGCTTTCTTCTATTCTTTTTTTTAAAAAATCGAGGGCAAAACCATTCTGGATATTGCCCCCGCTGATTATTATTGTATCGATCATTTTCAGTCCAGCTCTTTTTTGATATTGTGGATTTTTTCTGTAATGTGTCTTACATTGGCTGCCACATCGCCCTTAAATACCCAGGAACCTGCGACCATGAGGTTTGCACCGGCACGCATAACCGTCTCCAGTGTATCATCATTGATACCACCATCTACCTGGATATCAACATCCAGCTCTTCTTCATCAATAAGCTCACGAAGCTCCTGGATCTTCTCCGTGCATTCGTCCATGTATTTCTGTCCGCCAAATCCTGGCTGAACAGTCATTATCAGCACCATATCTACATCTTCAAGAAGATGGCTGATGTCATTTACCGGTGTGGATGGCTTGATCGAAACTGCCGCCTTTACCCCTGCTGCCCTGATCTGCTCCAGTGTACGCTCCAGATCCTCACATGCCTCCGCATGTACAGTAATGGAATCTGCTCCGCATTCTACAAAATCGCGGATATATCTTTCCGGTTCTGTTACCATCAAATGTACGTCGAAAAACATGTTGGATTCTTTCCGGATCGATTTGATCACCGGCATTCCAAAAGAAATGCTGGGAACAAAATCTCCATCCATAACATCAATATGCAGATATTCAACGCCTTCCTTTTCCAGAATTTTGATCTGTTCTCCCAGTCTGTTAAAATCTGCTGATAAGATCGACGGGCACAATCGGTATTCCATGACTCAGTATCTCCTTTTCTCTTTTAATTCCTGGTGCAGCTCCAGATAATCTTCATATCGGAGTCTGCTGATCTCATTGTTCTCAAGGGCTTCCTTAACAGCGCAGCCCGGTTCATGTATGTGACGGCACCCCTGAAAGCGGCACTGTCCTTCATATCTTCGGAACTCCGGAAAGTAATCCTTCAGTTCCTGCTCCTCCATATTTTCAATATATAAGGAGGAAAATCCCGGCGTATCCACAAGGAATGTATCCTGTGCCACCGGTATGATCTGTGCATGGCGCGTGGTATGTTTTCCCCGTTTCAGCTTACGGCTGATCTCACCGGTTTCCATCTCCACTTCTTCCTGAAGGGAATTTGTAAGAGAAGATTTTCCCACGCCGGATGGGCCGGCAACCACAGTTGTCCTGCCCTGAAGCACTTCTTCGATCTCGTCGAGTCCTTCTCCCTTCAGGGCACTTGACAGGATCACCTGATAGCCGCAACTCTGATATGTTTCATAGAGAAATTCCAGCTCTTCCGTTGTTGCCAGATCTTTTTTGTTAAAACAGATGACTGCCGGAACACCTTCCCTCTCCATCATAATGAGGAAACGATCCAGAAGCATGAAGTTCGGCTTCGGATTATCCATGGCAAAGATCACCAGTGCCTGATCTACATTGGCCACAGCCGGACGGATCAGAGAATTCTTCCGCTTGTGGATCTCCGTCACACTTCCCTCCAGTTCCTTTTCATCCAGAACTGTAATGTCCACATTGTCACCTACCAGAGGCTTGAATTTATCCTTACGGAAAATTCCCTTGGCTCTGCATTCATATGTATTGCCGTCTTCTGCATATACGTAGTAGAATCCGGCAATACCTTTGATTATCTTTCCCTGCATGATCACTCAGCTTTCTTGAATGTAACCGTGTAGGTTCCAAGCTGCTGATAATCTCCGTCCATCTCTTCATAGAGATAGATAGTTCCTGAGGTAACGCCCTCAGCACCTGAGATATCAAGCTGATACGGGAAGCTGATATTCTGTCCATCAATGATAGTGGATGCCTTAGGCTCACCGTTTACGTTCTGGATCAGTTCCAGACGGATTGCGCCTCCATTGTAGCCGGACGGGGTATCCAGTGTCTGTGTACATTTCCAGCCTGTGTTTGCATTGACATCTGCTGTAGATGTAGTTGTGGATACTGTGCTGTCCGCAGATGCTGTACTATCTGCAGATGCTGCGCTGTCTGTGGATGGAGCCTTGTCACCGGAGCTGATGGTAATGCTGATCGGCTGATCCGGGTCCGCTGCCGCATAGGCTTCCGGATCCTGTGCGATAACTGTACCTGCAGCTTCTGTACTCTGCTGTTCTGTTATCTGGATATCAATAAATTTACCTAAAGTAGTAAGTGCATCATCCTTGGTCATTCCCACAACACTCGGGACCTCAGCATTATCGCCATAATCAACCCCTCGGCTGACTGTCAGTGTCACAGAAGAGCCTGCCTGCACAGAAGTACCTGCTGCCGGCTCGACATTGTAAACATATCCCGGATCTACCAATGCATATCCGTTGTCATCTGTGTCGCTGTATTCTTTCTGGACATTTACCTGAAGTCCAAGATCTTCCAGAGTCTGCTGTGCATCGATTCCTGTGCGTCCATCCAGATCCGGGATCGTAACCTGTGCTGTTCCGGTGCTTACCCAGTATTTCACAGTTGTATTGGCTTCAACCTGTGTTCCCGCAGCTGTCTCCTGACGGGAGATCCTGCCTTTTTCCTGATCGGATGCCTCCTCACCGGCCATCTGGACACCCAGATGTGCATCGTTTGCAAGTGTTTTAGCCTCTTCCTCTGTCTTGCCTACAAGATCAGGAACAGTTGCCAGACCGTCAGCTGCTGATTCCTGCTTCGCTTCTGCCTTGCTGCTGTCTGCAGCTCCGCTGCTGCCGGTTCCAAACAGTCCTGCGGCACGTCCAAGCACTACCACAAGAACGATCAGAAGGACTGCACCTCCGATCAGTGCCGCAATCGTCAGGCCTCTTCCGGAACCATGATGCTTCTTTTTCTTTCCGGATCTATGCTCGGATCTCGGTCTGTATTCTTCCTCTGCATCATCGTAATCGTTATCATCGTATTTTTCTTCCTCAAGTGCGGTGATCTCCGGTTTTGTGATCTGCTTCGGTGTATGTTTGATCTCACCAAGCTCTTCTTCTGAGATCACAACCGTCTTGGCATCGTTGTCAACTGTAGTAAGCCTTACAAAATCACCCTGGGGATCGATCAGAGAATGCTTCAGGTCTGCGATCACATCCTCCATACGGCTGTAACGACGATCTACACTTTTCTGTGTACATTTCAGAATGATCTGCTCCAGACTGTACGGAAGGTCCGGTGTATACACACTTGGCGGGACCATCTCTTCCTGCAGATGCTTGATAGCGATCGCCACAGTGGTATCTCCGTCAAAAGGAACTCTTCCTGTGACCATCTCATACAGTGTGATTCCAAGAGAATAGATATCGCTCTTCTCATCGCTGTATCCGCCTCTCACCTGCTCAGGTGAGCTGTAATGTACAGATCCCATTACATTGGAGCTGATCGTATTGGAAGATGCAGCTCTGGCAATTCCAAAGTCTGTCACCTTTACTTTACCATCTGTGGAAATAATGATATTCTGGGGTTTCACATCTCTGTGAACGATACCATGGCTGTGTGCCGCCTCCAGACCCATAGAAACCTGGATTGCGATACTTGTAGCCTCTTTAATGGAAAGCTTTCCCTTCTTGGAGATGTATTCCTTCAGAGTGATACCCTCGATCAGTTCCATAACAATGTAATAAACACCGCCGTCATCTCCTACGTCAAATACATTGACGATATTCGGATGTGTAAGACCAGCTGCCGCCTGGGCCTCACTTCTGAATTTCTTTATAAACGTGGTGTCTTCCCGAAACTCCGGTTTCAGGACCTTCACGGCAACAAAACGGTTCAGCTTATGGTCCATAGCCTTATAGACATCTGCCATTCCGCCAGTTCCGATTTTTCCTACGATCTCATAGCGCTCGGCTATGATCATTCCCGTCTTCAACATGCTTCCACCTCATTCGTGAATGGCTCTACCAGTACGACTGCAATATTATCCTTACCACCATTCTGATTTGCTTCCCGAAGGAGCGCACTGCCCTTCTGATCAATATCTGCTTCCGGATCGGATATGATCTCCTGGATCTTCTCATCTTCAACCATATTGCTGAGACCGTCTGAACACATCAGGATCGTACATCCTTTTTCAAGTTTCAGATCAAAGAAATCCACATCCACCGTTTTCTCCGCGCCAAGTGCCCTTGTAATGATGTTCTTATCCGGATGATTCCGTGCTTCCGCTTCGCTGATCTCGCCCATTCTCACCATTTCCTGTACCAGGGAATGATCTCTGGTGACCTGGCGGATTCCGTCCTGGATCACATATAAACGGCTGTCACCCACATTGGCTACATAGGCATACTGATCTACAATAGTCGCCACCACCATAGTGGTTCCCATGCCCCGGAGGTTTTCGTCTTCCTGCGCACGGTTTCTGATCTCCGTGTTCGCAGCTTCGATCGCATGACGAATAACCTTCACAGGATTGTAATCCGCATCTTCACGGATTTCATCCACAAGGATCCGTACTGCATGTGAGGATGCATAGTCACCGGCGTTATGTCCGCCCATTCCGTCCGCGACTGTGAAAAGATTAGGCAGATTTCCAACCGGACCTTCAGATGCAAACACGTAATCCTGATTCATCTTCCGCTTCTGCCCTACATCAGTAGCTGAGTATATCCTCATGTCACTTCTCGCTTTCTGTTTTTTCCATGTAACTTTTTCTTAGCTGTCCACAGGCACCGTCGATATCGCTGCCCATTTCCCTTCTAATAGTAACATTAATTCCGTATTTTTCAAGTTTTATTTTGAAATTCTCCACAGCCTGTCGAGTAGACCTCACATAGGAGCGTTCCTTGATGGGATTGACCGGAATCAGATTTACATGGCAATTAATGCCTTTTATACGGCCTGCCAGCTGTCTCGCATCTTCTTCACTGTCGTTGACGCCGGCTACAAGACTGTACTCAAAGGTGATCCTTCGGCCTGTTTTGTCAAAATAATTTCTGCAGGCATCCAGAACCTCATCCATGGAATACTTATTCGCGATCGGCATCAGTTCCTGTCGTTTTTCATCATTTGGAGCATGAAGGGAAAGTGCCAGAGTGATCTGAAGCTTTTCTTCAGCCAGATCATACATCTTCGGCACGATCCCACAGGTAGAAACCGTCACATTTCTCTGACTGATCCCAAGACCGTTTTCGTCGGTAAGGATCCGGACAAAACGGACAAGATTGTCATAATTATCCATCGGCTCACCGGTTCCCATCACAACTACATTGGCCACACGTTCACCGGTATCTGCCTGGATACGGTAAATCTGATCCAGCATCTCGGACGGTTTCAGGCATCTGGTCAGTCCTCCGATGGTAGATGCACAGAATCTGCATCCCATACGGCAACCCACCTGAGAAGAAATGCACACAGAATTTCCGTGGTGATACCGCATGAGAACACTCTCGATCACATTTCCATCTTCCAGCTGGAACAGATATTTTCTGGTTCCGTCAATTTTTGAGATCCTTACATCTGCCTGGGTCAGTGCTGTGATCGGATAAGCCGAAAGCTTTTCCCTGAGGCTTTTGGAAAGATTTGTCATTTCATCCCAGGAGGTAACCAGCTGCTGGTGAAGCCATGCATAGATCTGTTTCGCCCGGAAAGGCTTTTCACCGATCTTTGTCATGAATTCCTTCAATTCCTCCATGGTCATGGATTTTACATCTGTCATTTTCTGCTATTTCCTTCTGAATCTGGCAATAAAGAATCCATCTGTCTTATGTATTCCCGGCAGAAGCTGCAGATAGCCAAGCTTCGTGGATTTACAGTGCAGTTCCTCCGGAATATACGGATCCAGGCTTTCCAGCCGGTACGGATAATTCTTTAAAAACCATAATACATTTTCTTCGTTTTCTTCCCGGGCAATGGTACATGTGCTGAAGATCAGCGTTCCATCCGGTTTCACATACTTTGCAGCCTTATCCAGGATCATTCTCTGGAGCATTACGATCTCTTCCTGTTTCTGCGGAGTTGCCCGGTATTTGATTTCCGGTTTCTTGCCGATAACTCCATAACCGGAGCACGGTACATCCGCGATCACAATATCCGCAACCTGTTCGGAATCCGGATCATATACCGTTGCATCCTGAACTCTGGCTTCCACATTGATCACTCCGGTCCTATGGATGTTTTCTTTGATAAGATCTGCCTTATACTGACTTACATCTCTGGCATCCACATTTCCGTAATCCCCCATTTTGTCTGCCGCATGGATGCTTTTTCCACCTGGTGCAGCGCACATGTCGATGATATGGTCACCTTTTTTCGGACTTGCAGATTCCGCTACAAGCATAGAGCTTACATCCTGCACCAGGATCTTTCCCTGAAGGAAGGTCTCAAGTGTCAAAATATGATTGTAATCGGAAATCTTCAGTGCATAGGGAAGATAAGGAGCCTGTTCTACTGTCACTCCCTGAGACTTCAAACTGGTGACGATTTCTCTCAGAGACGCCTTATGAGTACGGCACCGTACTGTAATCGGTCTTTCTGTCAGAAAATCCTCCAGGATCTTCTCCGTAGTCTTCACTCCGTAGGCTGCTTTCCATTTTTCTACCAGATATTCCGGCATGGAATATTTCACAGAAAGATAACGGACTTCGTTTTCTTCCCTGGAAGGAAGCTCCAGATCACCGATCTCTCTTGCGATCGTACGGAGCACCCCGTTGACAAAGGGCTTTAGATTATAAAAACCTTTTCGCTGTGCCAGCTTTACCGCTTCATTGCATACTGCACTGTCCGGAACACTGTCCATAAATTTCAGCTGATATACCGCACTTCTCAGGATCTCACGGATCTGCGGTTTCATCTTGTTTACAGAAACCTTGGAAAAAGAATCGATGACATAATCAATATAGATCCTGTATTCCAGGGTTCCCTCACATACTCTTGTAATAAAGCTACGTTCCTGTTTCGGAAGAAACTGATATTTGGAAAGCGCATTCCGGATCGCAATATGGCTGTGCTCACCCTCCTCCTCGATCTGTAACAGGATCTCAAGGATCAGTTCTCTGGTATTTACTCCGCTGCTAATCACGATCTCTACCTCCTGCAAGGATAATCAGTCTCAGAAGCTGCAGAATAGATGCCGCCAGAGCTGCTACATAGGTAAGCGCTGCCGCTGTAAGTACTTTTCTTGCACCCTTTTTTTCATCTGCACCTAAGATACCTGTACTTTCCAGCATTTTAAGCGCTCTGGAAGACGCATTGATCTCAACCGGAAGTGTCACCAGCTGAAACAGTACTGCCAGTGAAAACAAAACAATTCCCAGAGTTACCAGCGGATCAATGGAAAAGATCAGTCCTGCGATAAACAGCGGCCATGAAAGCTGGGAACCAATATTTGCGGCAGGTACAATGGCGGAACGGATATTCAGTGGTGCATAATTGATCGCATCCTGGATCGCATGGCCACATTCATGTGCTGCCACCCCCACAGCCGCCAGAGAATTTCTTCCATAAATATCTTCTGAAAGGGAAACCGTTTTCGTTCTCGGATCATAGTGATCCGTAAGACTTCCGCGGATCGGAACTACCTGTACGTCTGTGATCCCAGCCGCTCTCAGGATCCTCTGTGCAGCTTCCGCACCGGTGATACCTGAATGACTCCGGACCTTTTTATAGACTGCAAAGGTACTGCGCAGCTTCGCGGATGCCGCAAGAGAAAGAAGCATTCCGATCACGAGCAAAAGAATCGTGGGGTCCATTCCCCATCCGTAATAACCATATCCGTACATAACTCATCACTCCCTGGAATCTCTGAACATGTCTCCTGGTTTCAACTGATATCCCCGAAGGAACGCATCCGCTTCCATGCGTTTTTTGCCTTCCAGCTGCACTTCATGGAGCACGAGTACCTTCTGGCCGCATGCTACCTGGATTCCTCCTTTGTCAGCGGCTATCACAGTTCCCGGTGCTTCCTGTGTCTGTTTTTCCAGAACAGAGCTCTTCCAGACCTTCAATGTTTTTCCATTGATAAAGGTAAAAGCGCTTGGCCATGGATCAAGGCCTCTTACCAGACGCTCCAGTTCTTCCGCATTTTTGCTGAAATCCAGAAGCCCCATTTTTTTGGAGATCATGGCAGCATATGGTGTTGGACTCTCCTCCGGCTGTTTCTCGCGGGTTGCAGTTCCGTCAAAAATGGACGGTAAAGTCTGTACCAGAAGCTCTGCACCTGCCTGTGCGAGCTTATCAAACAAGCTTCCACCTGTCTCATCTTTGGCAAGCGGAACCACGATCCTGGAAATCATATCACCGGTATCCAGACCGGTTCCCATCTGCATAATGGTAACACCGGATTCTTTTTCACCGTCGATCACCGCCTGCTGGATCGGTGCAGCTCCACGATATTTAGGAAGCAGAGACGCATGGATATTGATACATCCGAATCTCGGCATATCCAGGATGCTCTTTGGAATGATCTGCCCGAATGCCGCAACAATGATGATGTCCGGTGCAAGATTTTTCAGTTCTTCCACAAATTCAGGATCTCTTACCTTCACCGGCTGCAGTACCGGGATCCCGTATTTCAGTGCTTCTTCTTTTACAGGAGTAGGCATCATAGTTTTGCCTCTGCCCTTCGGTTTGTCCGGCTGTGTGATCACAGCCTCCACTTCATATCCGTTCTCTGCCAGTGCTGCAAGAGGCGCCACCGCAAAGTCCGGAGTTCCCATATAAATAATCTTCATAGTATCCCGCCTTTAGTCTTCTTCATCATAAGTTACCTTGTGAAGTTCTCCCTCCACAAGTTCTGTATACATTTTTCCATCCAGATGGTCAATCTCATGACAGAACGCTCTTGCCAGAAGGCCCTCTCCCTCGTAGATCTGTTCGTCCATATTTACATCAAGTGCTTTTACCTTCACATAGTTCGGACGTGTTACCTGTCCTGCCATTCCCGGAACGCTCAGGCATCCCTCGTCACCGGTCTGCTCGCCGCTTGTCTCAAGGATCTCCGGATTGATCAGCACGATCGGGCCCTCACCTACATCGATGACAACGATACGTTTCAGGATTCCTACCTGTGGTGCAGCGAGGCCAACACCCATTGCATCATACATGGTATCCAGCATATCTGTGATCAGTTCCCCGATCCTCGGTGTCATTTTGTCTACTGTCCGGGATTTTTTTGTCAGTACAGAATCCCCCTGTACACGGATTGTTCTAAGTGCCATTTTTTTCTCCTTTAATTCATATCAAATTGAATGTATATTTTCCGGAATCCGGAATTTATCTCTATATATTTCTCCAGCTTCTCTCTGACTGCTGTGAGAAAGCAGATATCCCTGTGCTTCAGATGGATCACCTGACGATAAACATCCTTTACCTTACCTACCGATGCAGCTGCAGGTCCGATCATGTGAAGCTCTTCCTTCGGACTTACCCTGCGGATAAAAACTTCTATATAATACATGGCATTTTTCAGAAGTTCTTCATCCTGGCAGGCGCCAAAAACAGTCATCATATGGGCTGCCGGCGGATAGTCCAGAAGCATCCGATACCCCATTTCTTCTTTATAAAATTTCTTATAATCCTGAATAGCCGCAGCCTGGATACTGTAATGCTCCGGCTGATATGTCTGGATCACCGCCTGCCCCGGCCGATTCCCTCTGCCGGAACGTCCAACTGCCTGAGTCAGAAGCTGGAATGTACGCTCCCCGCAGTGATAGTCATCCATATTCAGCGAAAGATCTGCTGCAATCACTCCTACCAGAGTCACATTCGGAAAATCATGTCCCTTGACGATCATCTGGGTCCCCACCAGAATATCTGCCTCATGCTTTGCAAAAGAAGCCAGGATCTTCTCATAGCTGTCCTTGGTCCTTGTGGTATCAAAATCCATTCGAAGTACCCTGGCTTTCGGGAATTCTTTTTCAATGACCTTCTCGATCTGCTGGGTTCCTGCCTTAAATCCACCAATGTGCGGTGAACCACAGGACGGACAGATTTCCGGTTTCACAGTCTCATAGCCGCAATAATGACAGATCAGACGATTGCCATTGTGTTCACTTAGAGATACATCACAGTGGGGACATTTCATAACGTGACCGCAGGCTCTGCAGGAAACAAAGCCCGCATATCCTCTCCGGTTCAGAAACAGCATGGCCTGTTCTCTTCTTTCAAGGACCTGCTCCAGATCCCTCTTCAGCTCCAGACTCAGTACCGAGCGGTTTCCTTTCTTTAATTCTTCCCGAAGATCCACGATTGATACCTGTGGAAGAGGCCTTTCCTCATAACGTGCGTTTAACTTTACCAGAAGATATTCTCCGTCACAGGCATGACTGTAGGCTTCCAATGACGGAGTGGCTGATCCCATGACCACACGGGCATGTTCCATTCGTGCCCTCTCAATGGCAGTCTCACGTGCATGGTACCTTGGCGTATTCTCACTTTTGTAGGTGGGTTCATGCTCTTCGTCGATAACGATCAGTCCCAGATCTGAAAACGGTGTGAACAGTGCAGATCTGGGTCCTACCATCACCTGGATCTCACCACGTTTTGCTCTTTTGAACTGATCATAACGTTCTCCCTGGGAAAGTCTGGAGTTCAGAACCGAAACCTTATCTCCGAACATGGCATAAAAGCGCCTGACTGTCTGATAAGTAAGCGCGATCTCAGGGATCAGCACGATTGCCTGTTTTCCCTCCTCCAGTACCTCCTGGATCAGGCGCATATAAACCTGGGTCTTTCCGCTTCCGGTCACTCCGAAAAGAAGTGCAGGCCTTGGGTCCGGCTCCTGCCATTCCCGAAAGATCTGCTCTGCCGCCAAAAGCTGTTCCTGGTTCAGACTCAGTTCCATGTTCTCCTTCACCAAGCCGAGCCCCTCGGGAATGCGATACATTTCCTGACTTTCAATAGTTATCAGACCTTTTTTCTCAAAAAAATCAAGAACGGAAATGCCGGCTCCAAGCTCTTTGGAGGCATAGGTATAATCTAGGCTCCCGGCCTCCAGGATTGCCCGAAGGAACCGCTCACGTGCTTTAAAGCGGCTGCCTTCCAGCTTGCCAAGAAGTGCCTGCCCCTCTTCCTTTTTCCCTGTAAAAAGAATCAGTCTTTTCTCTTTTGCACGGACCTTGTCTTTTACAGGCAGAACTGTTTTCAGTGCCTGGATCATGGTGGAGCCATAGGTCTCCTTCATCCAGGCCGCAAGTGCGATCAGCCGGGATTCTGTTGTCTCACTGTCTGTGGACACTCCCCGAATCTCCTTGAGCTTTGACGCATCATATTTTGCCGTTCCGGAGATCCCGGTCACATAGCCTTTCCGAAGGGTATTTCCCTTTCCGAAGGGCACTGTGACCACAACTCCAGGTTTTATTGCCTGCACTAGTTCCTCAGGTACACGATACTGAAAATCCCGGTCCAGTTTTTCATGGGAAATATCAATGATCACATCTGCATAGATCATCCATTTACGCTTTCTGATCTTCTTCCAGGATCTCCCGGATCAGTACACGCTCATCCATGGGATATTTCTTACCCTTGATCTCCTGATAATCCTCATGGCCCTTTCCGGCAAGGACGATGATATCTCCCGGCTCACCGTGATGGATCGCGTAGGCGATCGCCTCTTTACGATCCGGGATCTCTATATATTTTCCATCTGTTTTTGCCATTCCGATCTTGATATCATCGATGATGGCCTGTGGATCCTCATCTCGCGGATTATCTGAAGTAATGATGGTCAGATCTGCCATCTTTCCTGAAACCTCACCCATCTCATAACGGCGCAGCTTGGAACGGTTTCCGCCACAGCCAAACAGGCATACCAGTCTGTGCGGATCATATTCCTTCAGTGTTCCGAGAAGGCTCTCCAGCGCCATGGCATTATGTGCGTAATCGATCATCAGTGTGAATTCGTCAGATACCTTGATCATCTCAATACGGCCTTTGACCCTGGCCACCTTCAGAGCTTTGATGATATTCTCCTCGGATACCTTAAAATGGCGGCAAATGGCAATGGCAGTCAGAGAATTGTAAATGCTGAACTTACCTGGAATATCGATCTCCACAGGAAAATCCATAAGTCCCTTAACATGATAGGAAATTCCCAGATAGCCCTTTCTTCCAACGAGTCTGGCGCCCTCTGCACGGAGATCTGCTTTTTCGGAAAATCCATAGGTTTCAAGTTTACAGGTGTGGCCTTCGATAATGCGGTCAAAGTGTTCATCGTCACGATTTACGATACCAACCTTACACTGTCTGAGAAGCATGGATTTGCAGTGCAGATAATCATCAAAGTCCTTGTGCTCATTCGGTCCGATATGATCTGGTTCAATATTTGTGAAAATTCCAAAATCAAACACAAATCCCTGGGTTCTGTGAAGCATCAGTCCCTGTGAGGAAACCTCCATAACGACCGCATCGCAGCCTGCTTCTACCATATCATGAAAATATTTCTGTACCATATAGGATTCCGGTGTCGTGTTGGCTGCCGGGATATGCTTCTCCCCGATAACAGCCTCGATGGTTCCGATCAGACCAACCTTATATCCGGCATTCTCAAGGATCGATTTCACCATATAGGTTGTAGTTGTTTTTCCTTTGGTTCCGGTGATACCGATGGTTTTGAGCTTTTCTGCCGGATGTCCGAACCATGCTGCTGAAATAAAGGCCATGGCGTAACGGGTATCCTCTACCTGGATCACTGTCACATCCTCCGGTGCCTCCACCGCTTCTTCCACGATGAGTGTCTTCGCACCCTTTGCCACAACATCAGGTATAAATTTATGTCCATCCACGACCGCACCTCTGATGCAGATAAAAAGGCTCCCTTCTTCTACTTTGCGGGAATCATATACAACAGAAGAAACCTCCTGCTCTGTACTTCCCTGAAGGCATTTGTATTCAAGATGTTCCAATAAGGATAAAAGATTCATTTTTCTCCTCCATCTTCCCTTTTTCCGGTCTGACGGGCAGCACACCGGAGGTGGGAAATATACTGTTCTTATTTTCTGTACATACCATATAGAATAGCACACCTCCCCCCTGTTTTCAACGTTTCTTTGAGGTACGGCCGCCTTGTAAAATATCAGCTTGTTACTGTTCACTCCGTTCTCAGTAACATCAGCTTTTTCCATAAATATCCGCATATTTTTTCCGGAGCCAGATGCCGCCCAGCACAGTCACCAAAGCTGTCACTGCCAGAAGCGTCCACAAATCCCTCCTGGTATCATCTCCGGTCTTCGGATGTGTGGACGCAGTTCTTGCCATCTGTATCTGACCGGAAGCCTGACCCTGGTCATCTCCCTGCAAAGGCAGCCCTTCTTCCGGCGTAATAGCCACCTCTCCTTTTACCATGACAGAAGCGGAGGCCTCCATCAATCGCTCTCCGGTTTCCTGGCTTGTGACCGTCACCTGGTTAAAAAGCTTCTGATCCGCTGTTTTTCCCGGAATCTTCACCACAGCCTGAAGAGAAACTGCCTCTCCCGGCGGGATCTGTTGGATCATTGCCTTTGTACGGCTGCTGTTGAGCGTTACACCTTCCTGCTCCAGAAACTGTGCATGGATCCCTGCTGCCTGAAAGCGCTCCGTTCCCACAACCGAATGAAGCGTTTTTTCACCGGTATTCACGATACAGATCTGATAGGTCACAGTCTCACCCGGTGCAGCGGTTTCTTTGTCTGCAGTTTTCTTTACAGAAAGATCCGCCTTCAGTGCCTCCAGACCATTTATAGTGGAGGCGTTCTTCCGGATCACTTCATCCGCTCTGTCCTTCACCCTGGCCTCTGCTTCCACCTGGTGCTCCAGATCTTTTTCCTGTTCATCCAGAAGCGGCGCCTGTACATAAAAGCTCCTGCTCTCTCCGGCTTTTAATTCTGCAAATTCCGCCACAGCCCCTTCTGTTAGAAGGCCTTCTGCATCTTCCCACAGCTGCCGGATCTTAGGGCAGGAAAGGCTGCTGGTCAGACGGATATCTGCAAGATCCAGCTTTCCGGTATTGGCTATCTCTACCTGATAACGGATGGTCTGCCCTGCTTTCATTTTTTCATTCTGTGCAATTACCGACAATTCCATATCAGCCTCAGCAGCCTCCACGTCCAGCATAGGCGAGATTCCCTCTGCGATCACCAGCTCTTCCCCGTTTTCTTCTGTCATGAGAAAGGTTCCCGCACCGGTACAGTCCTTCTGAAGCGGTTCCTCCTGAGTCACAGGATAACTGCTTTTCTCTGCCGGAAAACGGTATTCCTGCCGCAAGATCAGCGGGATACGGAAAAAGATCTCATCCTGCCCGTTCTGCTCCACGTTCAGCACGCTTTCCAGCTTTGTGATCTCTGTAGCTTCACCGCTCTGGCTCCTTACAGAAATCTGCTGTGCAGCCATATTTTTCGGGACAGAATCCGTTTCCGGAACAAAATACTCCGAAATATACGTGACCAGCGTCAGCTTTTGCGTCTCCTCAGACTCACCTTCCTCTTCATTCCCTACATTTTCCCCTCCGGTCGACGTTCCTTCCGGTGTGAGCGGACCCGTTTTCTCCTGCTCTTCATCCTCCGGCTGTACTGTTTCCCCGGATGCCAGCTGCTCCACGTGCTCATATCCTTCCTCCATTTCTATTCCGATTCCTTCCCCAACCTTATCCACCGGCAATTCCTGTTCTGCCTTCTCTTCCTGCTGCAAGTCATCCTCAGCCTTTGAAAGTTCCTGTTCTGGCTCTTCTTCCTGCTGCAAGTCATCCTCCGGCAGCTCCTGCTCTGGCTCCTTTTCCTGCTGCAAGTCATCCTCCGGCAGCTCCGGTTCTATCTCTTCTTCCTGCTCCACCGATGAATCTTCAATCTTCTGAAGTTCATCGTCCCACTTCTCATTTTTCTCCTTATCCTCCGAAAACCTTCTCCCGGACAGCCATTCATTCAGGCCGCGAATCCGGATCCCAAGCTCCGCCTGTCCGGATTCTATGTCTTTCCAGAACACACTCTGATCGATAAACGGTGCCTGTCCCGGCAAAAAATCTGCTCCCAGAGTCAGCTTCGGTTCTATTGTTCCTCCCAGCATGGCTCCTGCCAGCACTGTCACAATTCCGGCTTTCTTCATCTGTTTCCATATTCTGTTTTTCATGGCTCTTCCTCATTTCTGCCTGATCTGGCATTTCTTATACACATGTTTTTTTTACAGAAGCTTACTTTTCCACAGACAAAGGCATCCCTCCCCGGCAAATGGTGCATGATCAATATTTTTTTCGATAAAATAAAATGGATTTCTGCATCGAAACGATGCGTGAACAGATCCCGCAGAATGCAGGATCAAGACTTTTTCAATGTATCACATTTTCAAACCATGCGCAACCGGATATAAAAATTATAAAGTTTGTTTAAACTTTCTTTATAAATTTTCCATTTCTTTTAGATTAACGACATATTTTAAACATATTTTCTCTATATAATAGGTGTTGGATAGATGAAAAACCACTCTCTATCTCCCCCCTCAAAAAATAGTAGGAATCAAACCGTCTGACTGGATCAGGCGGTTTTTCCTGTCTTGGAAAACACTCGATTTTCTATTGCATTTCCCACATAGGTCTTTTATAATAAAATATAATACTCGTACGTCGTTTTCGATGTACTCGTTACTGGATACAGTAACTGATTTCATTCCAATTTTAAAGAGAAACGAGGTATTTCCTATGAGCGAAAAAACCGTAGTAGTTGCATTAGGCCACCGGGCACTTGGCACCACACTTCCAGAGCAAAAAACAGCTACAAAACTCGCAGCGAAGGTAATCGCAGATCTGGTAGAGGAGGGAACCCGCGTAGTGATCTCCCACAGCAACGGTCCGCAGGTAGGGATGATCCACACCGCAATGAATGAATTCGGTAAGGCACATCCTGATTATACATTTGCACCAATGTCCGTATGTTCCGCCATGAGCCAGGGTTATATCGGCTATGACCTTCAGAACGCCATCCGTGCTGAGCTTATCTCCAGAGGGATCTACAAACCGGTCAGCACAGTTCTGACACAGGTTGTCATCGATCCATACGATGAAGCATTTGCAGAGCCGGAGAAGATCATTGGACGTGTTCTTAACGCAGAAGAGGCCGAGGCTGAAGAAGAAAAAGGAAACTTTGTCACAAAGGTGGGCGAGGGCCAGTACAGACGTATCCTTGCAGCACCGAAGCCACAGAAGATCGTAGAGATTGAAACCGTAAAGGTCCTCTCTGCAGCAGAGCAGATCGTCATTGCCGCAGGCGGTGGCGGAATCCCGGTTCTTGAGCAGGGAACTCAGCTGAATGGTGCCAGCGCCATCATCGAGAAAGACCTGGCAGCAGGACTTCTTGCAGAAGAACTGAACGCTGACACTCTGATGATCCTTACAAGCGTCGAGAAAGTAAGCCTTGACCATAATACGGATCACGAATCTTATCTGGATACTATTTCCACAGAAGATGCCAAGAAATATATTGCCGGCAAACAGTTTGCGGCAGGCTCCATGCTTCCTAAGATCGAAGCAGGTGTTTCCTTCGTGGAGAAGGGAACCGGACGCCGTACCATCATCACAGACATGGCCCATGCAAAAGACGGCTACCGTGAGAAGACCGGAACTATCATTAAATGATCATTTTACGGACTCAGAATACAAAGTGAACTATAAAACTTCACTTTACATAAAAATATCCCGCAGACGGCTGCTGGTCTTACCGGCAGCTCTGCGGGATATTTTTATATTGTCTGGCTGTCCGATCACTGTTCCACAGTTGATCGGACAGCTAGCATTTACATAGATTTTCGCTCAGCGATCTCAGCCATCTTCGCCTCATTCAGGCGGGTATCTCCATGGACACGGCTGTAGGAAAGATATCCGTTCATACGGTCGATCTTGGTCAGGTTTCTGGAACCGCAGACAGGGCATACATCCATCTCCAGTTCCTCATGACCACAATCGTCACAGTATGCAAGAGAAAGGTTCACTCCCTCATAATATCCCAGATCCATGGCTCTGCGGATCAGTGTACGGATAGCTTCCTTATTGTAGCCGATCGGATAACGTACATACTGAATCTTACCGCCATTGCAGAGCTCCCAGAAACGTCCCTCCAGATCCTGTTTCTCGATCGGAGTCACATCCTCTGTTACATGGCAGTGGAAGCTGTTGCTCACATATGGTCTGTCAGAAACGCCCTCAATGATTCCATACATCTTACGGAACTGCTCTACCTGCAGGCCACAAAGACTCTCTGCCGGTGTTCCGTAGATCGCATAAAGATAACCATCTTCCTTCTTGTACTGATTTACCTTGTCATTGATATATTTCAGGACCTCCAGAGCAAACGCCCCATCCTCGGCAATGGATTTGCCATTGTAAAGTTCCTGAAGCTCATTTAACGCTGTGATACCGAAGGAAGCTGTCATAGGCTTCAGGATCTTGCCAATCTTTTCATTCGGTTTCAGATGTCCGCCGTAGAAACCGCCTTCACAGTATGCAAGCGGGTTGGTGGATGCACGCATCTGTCCCAGATATTCGTAAGTGCGGATATGCAGGTTACGGATCATTTCCAGATAGAAATCCAGAACCTCATAGAAATCTCTGCTCTCCGCTCTGGCCTTTGCAAGGATCATCGGAAGATGAAGACTTACCGCACCAATGTTAAAACGTCCCACAAAAACAGGCGTATCATTCTCATCCGCCGGCTCCATACCGCCACGCTCATACCACGGACTTAAGAAAGCACGGCATCCCATCGGGCTGATGACCTTCTTGTATTTCCTGTACATACTGGAAATATAGCCTGCGCCGGACATAGACAGCCAGTCCGGATACATGGTTTTGGAGGAACACTCCACACCAGCCTCAAAAATATCCTCACAGCACTTTCCGGGACCATGGATCTCTTTGTCATAAAGGAATACGATCTTCGGGAAAAGTACCGGTTTCTTGTGTCCGGCCTTACCCTGTCCTCCCTGATGGACCTCAAGAAGGGAAATCGTACACATCTTCTCAAACTGCTCGGTTCCGAGACCAAGTGTCACCGTAACAAACGGATAATCACCTCTGGAAGAACCGACGGTATTCAGCTTGTACTCAATTCCCTGCCAGCCCTGGTCATAATCCCTGCGGACCTTATCAAGAGCATACTCAATAGCTCTCTCCTCACGGCCACTCCAGCTCTCGTCCGAGTATTTCATAAATTCGGAAATATATTTATCATAGCTCTTCTTTGCATACGGTGCCAGGATCTTATCAACCTCCGGCACTGTAAAGCCACCATACTGCTGTGCTGCTGTACTGAGAATGATATCCCCCATAACATCAAAGGCTGTATCCAGAGTCTTCGGCTCGTTATACCAGACATTGCCCATCTCAAAACCGCCACTTAAAACAGCTGCCACATCGAACAGACAGCAATTCATGGTATCCAGACGTGCAGACTGGTCATGAATATAAATGTAGCCGTCCTTACATGCCTGAAGCTCATTACGGTTCATAAAAAACTTCCGATAGAGTTCCTTGTTCAGCTCATTAAAGATCAGGCTTCGTTTCGTGGCAACAAGGGCGCTGTCTGTATTGGCATTACTTTTATCACCGATATAACGGATCGCCTGACTCTTGGTATAGACATCATCCATCATATGGATAAAATCCAGCTTGTAATTCCGATAATCACGGTAGCTCTTGGCAACTGCCGGATTCACACGCTCCAGAGCCCCCTCCACGATATTGTGCATCTCCTGGATCTCAATCTCATTCTTTCCAAGGGAATCCGCATGCTCCTGGGCAAAACGGCAGATAAAATCCTTCTCCTCGTCTGAAAAAGTATAAAGAATACGCTCTGCGGATTTGTTCACGGCAGCCACGATCTTCTGCGGATTAAACTCCTCTCTTGTCCCGTCTTTCTTGATCACATATAACATTGCTCATCCCTCCCTGTGCTATATATAAGTCGCTATGCAAAATACTATATATAGTACCTATATCCTCTATATATTGTTTTTCATCTATATGTTGTGCTAGGCATGAGTATAACACAGCTGAGGAGAAAAGAAAAGGGATATTTCTGTATACACGAAAATACAGACACTTAGCACTGCCTGATCTCACTGCAGAAATATTCTCACAAATTCGTTCCGATCCAGTCTGCAAGAAAATCCCATAATTTTGGAAGCAGAATGGCCAGTGTCACTATAAACCATATGATCCAGCCTGCCCCACTGCTTTTCTGATCTTTTTTTTGCTGTTTTTTTCCCTGATCTAAAACTTCTGCACGATTTCTGCCCACCGTTGTTTTATTCCTGGTATTAACTGCCGCTGCAGTCTTACGTCCGGCTGCTGCACCTGTATTCCGGCTTCCGGTTAGATTCCGATTCAAATCGGTATTGCGGCTTGCATTCGTATTCCGGTTTATGTTTGTATTCCGGTTCGCGTTCGTATTCCGGTTTACGTTCGTATTCCGGTTTACGTTTCCGTTATGTTGTGTTGTTTGATCAGCATCCTTTCCATACTGCCGCATCATATCCCTCACTTTGGCGGAAGCATGTTTATAATGTATCTCCCGGGGCTCATTCAGATGATATAACACCTCATCATTTCTGTAAGGCATCCCACATAATGAACACCTGCCATTTACAACCTTACCCCCACAAACCTGACACCTTTGACCTGCCATAAGCTCCCTCCATTCTATCCGTCAAAACGGATATTTATATTTCCGTCGTAAACATAAGCATTCTTTTTTCAGTATATCACACTAGGCATTTAATACCCAGTATTTTTCTACGATACCTCAAAAGACTTCCCCTCTCATTATATTGCCACTCCACCCATTTTCTGCTATAATACCCCACAGAGCAATAAGCCTAAAAATCATCAGGAGGAGCCGATAATGAATACAATCACAATCCCCGCAACCTATCATGCAGACCTGAACCTCCATGACACACAGATTGCGATCAAAACAGTAAAAGATTTCTTCCAGCAGACACTCTCACAGAAGCTGAACCTTCTTCGAGTATCCGCTCCAACATTTGTAGCACCGGAATCCGGCCTTAACGACAACCTTAATGGTGTAGAGCGCCCGGTAAGCTTTGATATCAAGGCTATCGAAGGAAGCAACGCCGAGATCGTACACTCCCTTGCCAAATGGAAACGCTACGCACTGAAAAAATACGGATTTTCTCACGGAGAAGGTCTTTACACAGATATGGTAGCCATCCGCCGGGATGAAGATCTGGACAATATCCACTCTGTTTACGTAGACCAGTGGGACTGGGAAAAGATCATCTCCAAAGAAGAACGTTCCATGGAGACTCTCAAGGAAACCGTACGCACCATTTACAGTGTCCTTCGTAAAACTGAGAAATACATGGCTGTACAGTATGACTACATCGAGGAGATCCTTCCGAAGGATATCTTTTTTATCACAACTCAGGAGCTTCTTGACATGTATCCGGACTGCACACCGAAGGAACGTGAATATCGGATCACCCGTGAAAAGGGTGCTGTCTTCCTTATGAAAGTCGGCAAAACCCTCACCAACGGCGAGCGCCACGACGGACGTGCTCCGGACTATGATGACTGGGAACTGAACGGTGATATCCTCGTATACTATCCGGTACTTGACATTGCCCTTGAGCTTTCCTCAATGGGAATCCGTGTTGACGAGGACGCACTTGACCGCCAGCTCACCGAAGCAGGCTGTGATGACCGAAGAGAGCTTCCATTCCAGAAAGCAATCCTGAACAAAGAGCTTCCGTACACCATCGGTGGTGGTATCGGACAGTCCAGGATCTGTATGTTCTTCCTTCGTAAAGCACACATCGGAGAAGTACATGTCTCTCTCTGGCCGAAGGAGATCACAGATGCTGCAGAGACACACGGACTTCAGCTTCTCTAAAACAGCCTACAGATTTATTTATAATTTTCGCGGAAATGAGGTAATAACGTGAACATTCTGTTTTTTCTGATTCCCAAAAGCGAAGTAGCCTACATCTTTGAGGATGAAACTCTTCGCCAGACCCTCGAAAAAATGGAGCACCGCAAGTACTCCTGCATTCCTATCCTCACCATGGACGGCAAATATCTCGGCACCATCTCAGAGGGAGATCTCCTCTGGGGCATGCGCCGTGCAGATATCCACGACATCAAGGAAACAGAGGGAATCCCGATCATGGCGATCCCACGCCGTGCCACCTACAAACCGGTCCATGCAGATTCCAATATGGAAGATCTCCTGGATCGCGCCATTAATCAGAACTTCGTACCGGTGGTAGATGACCAGGGCTCCTTCATCGGGATCATAACCAGAAAATCTATCATCAAATACTGTTACAACGAAATAAAAGCCGCACAGAAAACTGCCGGTGAAGAAATCCACTGAGCAGCGGAAAGAAAAAAGATTTTTTTGCAACTAGCACTACAAAAAACGGATGCTTTATCTCCTGCAGCATTTCCACAGGAGGATCAAGCATCCGTTTTTAATATTCTTATATTTATAATGTCTTTGAAAGAAACTCTCGAAGTCTCTTATTCTTTGGATTTGCAAAGAATTCCTTAGGAGAATTTTCTTCCTGGATCTTTCCTTCATCAATGAAGAGGACTCTGGTTGCCACCTCGCGGGCAAAGCCCATCTCATGAGTTACCACAACCATGGTCATGCCGGATCTTGCAAGCTCCTGCATCAGTTCCAGGACCTCTCCTACCATCTCCGGATCAAGAGCAGATGTAGGCTCATCAAACAGCATCACGTCCGGGTTCATGGCAAGAGATCTTGCAATGGCGATACGCTGCTTCTGACCGCCGGAAAGCATGTCCGGATAGGAATCTGCCTTATCCGGAAGACCTACTCGCTCCAGAAGCTCCAGTGCCGTTTTTTCAGCCTCTTCCTTACTCATAAGATTCAGAGTCACAGGTGCGAGCATAATGTTCTCTTTTACTGTCTTATGTGGAAAAAGATTAAACTGCTGGAATACCATTCCGATCTTCTGACGATGACGGTTGATATCCACCTTGGAATCTGTGATGTCGGTTCCCTCAAAGAGGATTTTTCCCCCGGTCGGCTCCTCAAGGAGATTCAGGGAACGGAGGAATGTAGATTTACCACAGCCGGATGGTCCGATAATGGCTACTACTTCACCTCTGCGGATCTGTGTGGTGATCCCGTTGAGAACCTGATTGCCGCCATAGGCCTTTTCAAGTCCCTGTACATCCAGAAGCACTTCATTACTTACGCTCATTGGTTCTCAGCCTCCTTTCAAGTCTTCCTACCAGATAGGTAAGAAAACAAACGATCACAAGATAGATCGCAGCTACTACCAGCAGCGGGAACAGTGCACTGTAGGTCTGGCTTCGGATAATGTCTCCGCCACGGGTCAGATCCATAAGTCCGATATAACCACTGATGGATGTCTCCTTCAAAAGTACGATCAGCTCGTTTCCAAGGGCCGGCAGGATGTTCTTGACCGCCTGCGGAAGAATGATCTTGATCATAGTCTGTGTATAGTTAAGACCCAGGCTCCGTCCTGCCTCAAACTGTCCCTGATCAATAGACATGATACCGGAACGGACGATCTCAGCCACGTATGCAGCAGAGTTCATACCAAAGGCGATAATGGCAACAACTATCTTACCCGGATCTATGGTTGCAAAAATAACATAAAATACGATCAGCAGCTGTACCATCGTTGGGGTGCCACGGATCACAGTCAGATAAACACGACAGATCACATTAAGGATCTTAAGCTTACCTGTCTTATCATGTGTAGAACGGACAATAGCAATGACAAATCCCAGAAAAATACCAAGAAGTACAGCAAAAAAAGTAATGATGATGGTATTTTTCAGACCGGACAAAATGAACTGCCAGCGATTGTCGTCCAGAAAGTTAAACTGAAACTGTTCAATAAGACTCAAAATTTCCACCCTTTCCAAAACTACAGGTTCCGAAATCCGGAAAACATACCCGGATATCCGGAACCTGATCATTCGCTACTGAACCCTGCAACGAATATCTGTTTCTCAGCTTATCCGTTCAGAATCCTCTGATTTCTCTGTGCAAAATTATTTCTTTACAATAACAACCTGCTCTGCAGTTGTGTACGGATCAGTGAAATCAACGCTCTTTTTACGATCCTCTGTTACTGTCATTCCTGCAGCACCGAAATCAGCTTTTCCGGATTTAACAGAATTTACGATCGCATCAAACTCCATATCCTCGACCTTCAGCTCATATCCAAGCTTGTCGCAGACAGCCTGAGCGATATCAACATCAATACCTACGATCTTATCTCCGTCATAGTATTCGTATGGCTGGAAGGTTGCGTTTGTTGCCATGGTAAGAGTTCCCTTGGAGTGATCTGCATCCTTAGGAGTCTCATACGGTGTCTTACCTGCATCATCACCGATGTAGTTATCTCTGATGGAATCCAGAGTTCCGTCATCCTTCAGCTCCTTCAGCGCTTCGTTGAACTCTTTGGTAAGGTCTGCATTATCTTTGGAAAGACAGATTGCATACTCCTCTTTATCAAAAATATCCTCAACGATCTCAAGATCATCGTTTTTCTCAACAAATTTCTTAGCAGGCTCGCTGTCGATCACTACGCAGTCAATCTTACCCTGTTTCAGAGCCATAACAGCGTCATTACCTTTGTTGTATCTCTCTACTGTTGCGTCTTTAACCTCTGTAGCGTCTGCATCACCGGTTGTTCCAAGCTGAACACCGATCTTCTTACCCTCCAGATCATCTGCGCTCTTGATCTCATCTGCTGCAAAAACAGCGGATGTCATAGAAACTGTCATAGCTGCTGCAAGTGCAAGTGCCATAAATTTTCTCTTCATTTTTTCTTCCTCCTGAATTCTATGTACTTTACGTTAACTGTCTCTCTGCTTGTGTCAGTCCAATTCGTAATGTACAGCATAATTATACATCTCCATGCATATTACTTTGTTTTATGATACCATGTTTCTGACAAAATGCAAGCACATAAAATCCATAAATACGAAAATCCACTTCTAATTTACCGGAATTCCACAGGGAAAATTCACTTTTCGATAACAATTGTCCAATATACTATACTATTAAAGGCAACAAATGGAAAAAACCTGCGTGTTTTTTCCATGGGGTCTTGTGTTCCAACAGAAAAAACAAGTATAATATTCAGAAACAAGAGGAGGTTACTATTATGAAATTCACGAAAATGCACGGCATTGGAAACGATTATGTATATGTAAACTGTTTCGAGGAAACTGTTAAGGATCCGGCCGCAGTGGCAAAATTTGTCAGCGACCGTCATTTTGGCATTGGTTCCGATGGGCTGATCCTGATCCGCCCGTCGGAGATTGCAGACTGCGAGATGGATATGTACAATCTGGACGGCTCTCAGGGTGCCATGTGCGGAAACGGTATCCGCTGCGTTGCCAAATATGTCTATGACCACGGCATTGTGGACAAAACTTCTTTAAGCATCGCCACAAGAAGCGGTATCAAATATGTAGATCTTACTATCCGCGACGGCAAGGCCTCCATGGTAAAAGTCAACATGGGCTCCCCGATCCTCACTGCAAAAGAGATCCCGGTGGTTGCCGAAACCGAACAGGTGATCGACGCTCCCATCACCGTCGACGGAAAAGAATATCACATGACCGCAGTTTCCATGGGTAATCCTCATGCCATCATCTACGTAGACGATGTGGACAGCCTTGACCTGGAAAAGATCGGCCCGTCCTTTGAAAATCACGTATGCTTCCCGGACAGAGTCAACACTGAGTTTGTTCAGGTGATCGACCGCCACACCGTAAAGATGCGTGTATGGGAGCGTGGCTCCGGAGAAACTCTTGCCTGCGGCACAGGCGCCTGCGCAGTTACGGTAGCTTCCATCCTCAATGACAAGGTTGACGGCAGCAAGCCGGTTACTGTACAGCTTCTTGGCGGAGACTTAAACATCTCCTGGGAAAGAGATGAAAACCTTGTATATATGACAGGACCTGCAACTACGGTGTTTGACGGAGAGATCGATCTTGGATTTTTAGGTGAATAAATGAAAAAGGAGGGAGCTTTTCGAAGCTCCCTCCTGCATATTATACTTTTCAGATAAATACCAGAACCCTCTCCACGATAAACACCGCCGCACACGCCAGCAGGGCTACTGTGATCAGGCTTTTTTCCTTATATGCAGCAATAAGTGCTACCAGGAAACCTGCAGCGCCGGAGATGATGCTGTCTGTGGCTTTCAGGATAGCCGGGAAGGTCATGGCTGCCAGACAGGCGTATGGCACGTAGTACAGAAAGGACTTGATAAACGGGCTTCTGATCTCATTTTTTGCAAGAGCAAGGGGCAGCATACGGATGAGATAGGTGACTGCTGCCATCACCAGGATATAGAGATATACATTATGACTCATGAACGGCTTCCTCCTTCTCTTCCACCGGGCAGAAATAAGCTGCTAGGCCTGCTACCAGAAGTGTTGTGATAATGATCATAAATCCGGATGATACCTGTTTTAACACCGGTGTCACCGCAAAAACAGTGCTGACTGCCATGGATGCCACAACCACCCCAAGAACCGGTCTGCTCTTTTTGGACGGCGGGATGATGATGGCCAGGAACATTCCGTAAATGGCAACGCTCAACGCACTAAGCATAAAATCCGGCAAAAGGCTTCCGGAGATTCCTCCTGCCAGAGTTCCAAGAGTCCATCCGGGAATTGCCACGCACATGGCTCCGTAATTATAAAATACGCTGACCTTTCCCTCCTGGGCCGCACTGATCCCGAAAATTTCATCGGTGATACCAAAAGCAGCGATGTATTTCAGGATACCGGACTCCTCACGCCGGAATTTCTGGGACAGGGAAAATGACATCAGGCAGTATCTCAGGTTGATGATCAGCTGGGTCATTGCCATTTCCCACATGGAGCCTCCCGCAAAAATAATGTCCAGTCCCGCAAACTGACCGGCCGATGTCAGGTTGGTCAGGGAGATCAGAACTGCCTGCCAGATACTCAAGCCGCCGGCAACAGCCATCATGCCAAAGGTAAAGGATACCGCAAAATATCCAAGAGCGATGGGAACTCCATCCTTCATACCTTTTCTGAAACTTTCTCTTTTCATCGATTTCCTCCATTGTATGTACATTCCGTTATAAACGCAGCTGTGCCTACTTCTCCGATCTGTACAGCACTCATCAGAATCTCGCCACAGCTCGTTGTACATGTAAATAAGAGCGTGCCCGGAAACGTTTTTCCTGTTTCCTGACACGCTCTTTTATTGTAGCATTGCCCTGTCAAAACTTCAATACGTGAATACGTCATTCCTGTTTGTCATTTTTTCCGGAATATGTCCTTACGCTTCTTCAACTCCATCAGGATCTACTAGACGATCCAGAACCTTGAAGCCATTGTTACGGAGAACACTCTCTGCAACAAGGAGATCCTCACAGTGCATGATCGCTACCGGAACTTTCAAACCTCTGTGGAAAAAGGTGTAAATGTAATGAAGGTTTACATTACTGTCGCCCATGACGCTGAGAAGCTTGTCAAGACCGCCGATCTCATCCTGAAGATCTACCAGGATAGCCTGAGTAATACGGGTCATATATCCGTTTTCTGCCATGATCTGGTCTGCTTTTTCCGGATCATCACATACCATACGGAAGTTTGCGAACTCCGGTGCATCGAAACAGCCGAAGCCGTAAATGTCGATCTGATTCTCTGCAAGGATCTTTGTGACTTTCTGAAGACTTCCCGGAGTGTTTTCTACGAAGACGATATTCTGTTTTACCATGATGTGATTTCCTCTTTTCCTGATTATTTTTTCTTGTTATTGTTTTTCTTATTATTCTTTTTTTATTCTAGCATGAAATTAATTGGAAGTGAATCCCTTTCCGGGAGGGAGCATTTCGCATGCGGTTTTCCCTTTCCAGGGGGAGCATTTCGCATGCGGCTGTGCTTTTCCTTTCCAGGAGGGGCATTTCGCATGCGGCTGTGCTTTTCCTTTCCAGGAGGGGCATTTCGCATGCGGTTTTCCCTTTCCAGGGGGAGCATTTCGCATGCGGCTGTGCTTTTCCTTTCCAGGGGGAGCATTTCGCATGCGGCAGGTGCGAGGAGGGGAAGCATTCATAGTTGCGAAGGCCATCGTCCCCTCCTCGCGCTCCTCCCCTCCCGGCCACGCCGCTGTTCTGCGTTGTGGAATGTGTTACTTTTCTGACGGGGTGATGGATTCTACGATGTTGGATATTGCAAGTTATGCCGATATAAGTAACTGATATGCTTTCTTGATTCAGGTCAAGCGGATATTCGCAATCCGCTTCGCTACTTGCTCATAACTGAATAACTGCTCCGCAGTTTATCAGATAGAGCCTGCACTTCTCTTGATACAAGCAAGTCCTCACCCACTGCTTATTGCTTTTCGCAACTCTGCAGGGGACTTACTTGATTCAGTTAAATATCACAGAATATAAATCTCATATCAGGGAACAGGCCCGCTATGCGGGCCGCTTTTCCGTCCGTCCTCATTCATCGGCTCAGCCTTGAATTCCCGATACAGTCGAATCCATCGCCCTATACAAAACGTATCACACACCACAACGTACGTTCAAAAAAGCGTGCCCGGAAAGGGGGAGCGCGAGGGGGAAAAACGGGCCAATGCCATTTAGTTAGAACATAGTATTCCAAAAGATTGCAATGTATGGTAAAAAAGAATTATACATTGCAATCTTTTTTTATACAAAAGGAGGCTCGCTTATGAACTCTACTTTTGCTTCCAGTTATGAATTGCTCCTGTCTGCTATTTCTGAATTAGAACTTCAGAAGGATTCTTTTGTCCTTCACCCTGGCGTTGATTTTTCGAGAAAACGTAAGATTTCCTTTCGGGATACGATCCTCTCTCTTTTAACCATGCAGGGTGGCTCTCTTTCTACTACATCCCATGACTTTTTCCAGCACAGGTTTCCTGCTGATATCCCTTCT
>NZ_FMUW01000051.1:0-15574 GCF_900101315.1 Blautia sp. SF-50 | reverse complement strand
TTAGGCGTTTGCGAAACGCCAAACACTGCATAAATACGGTGTTTTTTGTCGTTAAAATAAAATATCTCCTCAAGGTTTATGGTAAAATAGAATTGACTAGAAACTAATTAACCAATCCACCTAAAGGAGATATACCTACATGATAACATATAAACAGCTCACTTTGGCAGAAATTTTTGAAGATTGTCAAAATAAATTCGACAACGACAAATATCAGTTCCTTTCGCTTCTTGATGAAGCCATTAACCTTGATGAAATTGTTCCTGTTTCTTTTATTTCTCATTTTTACGCCAGTACCGGAAGACCTCGCAAACATCAGCTTTATCCAATGCTTAAGGCACTTCTTATCCAGCGTATTTTCTCAATCCCGACGGACACACTCCTGATCGTATTTTTGAAATTTTCCCAGGAACTGCGTGATTTCTGCGGTTTTGATGTTGTTCCGGATGGTTCCAAATTTACACGTTTCAAACAGGATTTTTTATCGGACTTACAATCTATGTTCGATCATCTTGTTGATCTGACCGAACCGATCTGCCAAAGTCTTGATCCTGCCCTTGCTTCCATGACAATCTTTGATACCTCTGGCATTGAAGCATGGGTTACAGAAAATAACCCAAAATATGCCAACCGTATTATCAAGCAGCTAAAGGCTTTCAAAAAGTCCCATAACCTTGATGATTCCTATGATCCTTATAAAGCTGCTTATGGCTCTATGCCAACTCATGCGGCTTCCAATCAGGCAATCCAGCAGATGTACATCAATGGACATTTCTGTTACGCCTATAAATTTGGCATTATTACGAACGGGCTTGGTATTGTTCGTGACATCACTTTCTACAACAAGGACTTTCTAAAAAAACATCCTGATATCGTTGTAGGGAAGAAATCAGATTCACCGGATGAGGATAAATCCCTTGCCGATTCGAAAGCACTTCTTCCAGTTTTAATTGACTTTTTCCAGAAACATCCTTTAATAAATTCAAAGACGTTTCTTGGAGATGCTGCGTTTGATGCCATTAACATTTACAAATCCCTCTTTGAAGAAATTGGCTTTCAAAAAGCTTTTATCCCTTTAAAAACAAAGCTTTCTGTGGAAGGAACCGACTATACTGTCAATGAAAACGGTATTCCCTGCTGTCCTCACGATCCATCACTTCCGATGCGGCGTGAAGGAAGCAGATCCCATTTGCGGAGCAAACTTCCTACCATGAAGTTTGTATGTCCAAAAATGAAATGGGAATACAATCCTGCCGACAAGTCAAAACATCGCGTATGTCATTGTGACAATCCATGTACATCTTCTTCCTGCGGACGAATGATCTACATTTATCCTGAAAAGAACCTTCGTGCCTATCCTGGTGTAGAACGCGGCTCACAGGAATGGGAGGATACTTACAAGATCCGTGTAAATGTTGAAAAGTCAATCAACCATTTCAAAGATAGTTTCTGCATTGCAGATCGTAAAACACAGAATGAGAAAACACTTCATGCTGATTTACTGCTTGCAGGAATTACCCAGCTTGTTACTGTGCTTGTCGCTGATAAGATTCATCAATACCAATACATCCGGAGTTTGAAGCCTTTGATTGCCTGATTATTAATATGCATACAATCTTTTCTTCGCAGTTTATCTGGGAAGTCTTTTAGTCATGTTCAAATTTAGAAGTACCTATTTTTCATCTTAAGAATCCTGCGTTGCAGGATTCTTACCGCTTTTTAGTTAGGATTGCGAACTTGTTTCGCAATTACCTAAATATATGTTTGTAAGGAAGGAGAAGAGAAAATACATACTGCTAGTCAAGTGAACTTAACAGAACCTTTTAAGGAAATGAGAAATGAAAAAATAAATATCTTAGGATGAACCTGAAGGGTTCTGTATTCCTGCAGTATTTTGTGAAAAATTAAATCGTATAGATATAGACATTTTGAATTTACATATGGTATCTATGCAAGAAGCAGTTAGGAGCGTGCCTTATGAAGAAAAATTATAGAAATCCAATGACAAGACCAGAAAATTTTATGAATCCGGCAGGAAATGTAATGAAGGAAATTAAAGAGGCGGATTTAAACAATTTTTCCGCAGGTGCTGGTGAACCAAGAGTTTCCGATGGCTCTCAGTTCTGTACATCAACAAAAGAATGTAACTGGGGAACAATTATGTTTGTTTGCTGTTAGTTTATGAGAGTGGTATGAAACCACAGGTATGATGACTACTGAATGAATAGGTTTGGCTTCTATGCATAGATATCATATGCAAATTCAAAATTTTTTACGTAATGGAGGAGATTATTATGGATAAAAATAATTGTGACAATAATTCCTATTTTTATGAAAGAAATTATTATAAGGATGTTCCAATCAAAGATACTCAAATATTAGAATATTGGAATAACATTTTAGGTAAAGATGTTATTGAATTAATAGATAAGGCTTATGGGGTTTCTATAGAGCAGATATTATTTTCAGAGTATTCGTTAAATCATAAATATATTAGCTTTGCAACGTTAAATCAGGAATATTCTGATATGTGTAATGAGAAGGCTATATCCTATTTGACTAAAAAAGGAACAAAAGTATTATTTGATCAATTTGTTCTCAGGTTTCTGGGATATGGGAAACGGGTTTTAGAAAGAAAGAGTAGAAAAGGATATATTGTTAAAGTAGTTCAGGACTGTTTTTTGAAAAATTTAGCGGAAAGGATTTTAGATGTTTCTTTAAGCACTCTTATTTTTGAAATGTATTTAGCAAAAGAACAAGGAGAACTTAGAGGAAATGATGAAGCAGAAGAATATAAAGACTATAATCAGAGATTTCTTGGTAATGATAAGTATATAAAAGAATTATTTTCCATATATCCAGGTCTTAAAAGAATGCTGATAGAATTAATGGAAAATTTGGCAAATAATTATATATTATTGCAGGAAAGAATGGAAAAGGATACTTTACTTTTAGAAGATAAATTTGGTGGGAAAAAGGGCTGGACTGAAGTAAAAAACATAAGAACGAGTGGTTCAGATTCACATAAGAAAGGAAATAGTGTTTTTTTAATTCAGTTTCAAGATGGAAGAAAAATAGTTTATAAACCACACGGACTGAAGGTGGAGAAAGCATATCAGTCATTTTTGGAGTTTATTTCTTCCAATTGTAAAAAGGACTTTAAGCAATTTTTGATTTTAGATTGTGGGGACTATGGATGGGAAGAATTTGTAGTTAATCTTCCTTGTAACAGTGAGGCTGAAGTCAGGAATTATTATTATCGGATAGGAGTGCTTGTTTTTTGCAATTATATATTAAATGTCAATGATATACATACTGAAAATCTTATTGCTAATGGGGGATATCCGGTTGTTGTAGATGCCGAGACTGTCTTAGATAATAAAAGGGACAAAAAGAAAAAATCAGGTAGAGAAAAAATTTACGATAAGATACATGAATCAGTGTTGTATTCTGGAGTACTGCCTTTTTATAAATACACTAAAAATGGAAAAGGTATAAATATGAGTGCTCTTAATGGCCAAGAGGGAGAGCAATATCCAATACTGATTCCAAGATTAAAAAATGCTGGGACATCAAATATGCATTATGAATATGAAAGACCTATTACTCAAGCTAGTAATAATTTACTGAGACTGGGGGAAAAGGTAAAAGAACCTAATCAGTATATAGATGAGATATGCGAAGGTTTTTTTGACGCATATACATTTTGTTTGGACAATAAGAAGCTTATATTAAACTATGTTTCGATATTTGAAAATATTGAAGTTAGGCATTTAGTCCAAGATACTCAGCGGTATTCCATGCTATTGCACACATCATACAATCCGGATTTTCTTCAAGATGCGAAAGATAGGCAACTATTTTTGTGTGCAGTGTTAAAAAATGTGGAACAGATGCAAGGGAATATGGAAATTGCAAAACTGGAAATAAAGGATATGCTGAATATGGATATTCCATATTTTTATAGCAATACTTCAAAAGAAGATCTTTATGGATCAGAAGGGGAAGTGGTGAAGAACTATTTTGCTGAGTCTAGTATTCAACATCTTAGAAATAAGATCTGTTCTATGGGCAAGAAAGATAGAGAAGAACAGATTAGATTTATAAAAATAATTTTAACAGATTTGAATGATGTAAAAGTTGAGAAACCTAAAAAAGATATAAATGAACTTTGTATAAGTAGAAGCGATAATGAACATGGACAAAAGGAATATAAAAAAAATGCCATATTAAAAATTTTACATACATTAGAGCAAAAAGCTTTTTATGGTGATGATGGGCAGGATATAAATTGGATAGGAATAACATCTATTGGAAATTCTGAAAATTCTTCTTGGAATATCCAACCATTAGGGGTTTATTTATATGAAGGATTAGGAGGAATTGCCCTTTTTTATAATGCACTACAGCAATCAGATTTTGATGTGGATTTGTCAGCAGCCTGCAAAGCATTTGAGACCATGATGTTTCAATATACCGATGATATGTTGGAACGATCCACGGATTTAGAAAAGGAAAGTAGCGGTGCTTATGCGGGGGAAGCTTCTGTTATATATGTATACGAAGTTTTATATAAGATAACAGGAAAACAAAAATATTTAGAATATGCAGAAAAACATTGCAAAATTTTAGAGTATGCATTGAAAGCAGATGAAAATAATGATCTGATTTATGGTAATGCAGGTGCCGTTATTGTTCTTCTTAATCTTTATCACTTAGCTCAAAAGGATATATATTTGCAATTGGCGTGCGAAGCAGGGAACATTCTTATAAAAAATCAGAATAAGGGTAAGTGGTGCTGCGGAAACGGGCAGAGCTTATCTGGGCTGTCACATGGAATTACAGGTATAATTTATGCTCTTACAAAGTTAAATAATGAGCAATTTCATATTGAATATCAAAAGGCAATACACTCTGGATTAATATATGAAAATACCATGTATTCTGATAAATATAATAATTGGTTAGACAATCGGGAGGAGGCAAAAAAAGAAGAAAACTCTGATAATAGATGCATGGCAGCATGGTGTCATGGGGCACCAGGGATTTTATTGGCAAGAAGTAAGATGTATAACCTGGTTAAAGACAGTAGTGATTATATAACAGTACAATGTGATATTGAACGTGCACTATTTGCGACAAAAATGTATGGATTTACAGATAATGACTGTCTATGTCATGGGAATTTGGGGAATACAGAAATATTACTTGAATATTCAAAAGAATGTAATGATGAAGAAGTAAGACATATGATGTTGTCTGCGAGAACACAAATTGCTATGGATATTATAAATGAAAATTACGATTGTGCAAGGTCTTATTTGCATGGGTATAAGATACCAGGATTTATGACAGGAATCTCAGGAATGGGATACTCTCTATTAAGAGATTTGTACCCAGAATTACCATGCATTTTGGCTCTGGAGATTTAGGAGCGTAATTGCTAAGTAATATTTAACAAAGGGAGGAACTTGATGTTTCAAAAAAAAGTGCATTATGTTTCACAGCTAGGAAGCATGGATTGTGGCATAGCATGTCTGACAATGATTCTTAATTATTACGGGTGTAAAAGTGATATCGTGGACATAGGGGCAGAGATTCAGATTGGCAGAGACGGTATGACCTTAGCTCAAATGAAAGAATTAGCAGAAAAGTATGGATTTAAATTTGCTGCATACCAGTATAATCATGAAGAAAAAAACTTAATAGAGTATCTTCCAGCCATTTTGTGTAATGATTCCCACTATGTGGTAGTTGATAAAACTAAGAAGAAAGGAAAATATATTCTGTTTGATCCAGCAAATGGAAAAAGAGTTGTCGATTTTTTAGAATTAAAAAACGGATACAAGGATATTCTTGTATCCGTTATTCCAAGTAGAAATATTAAGAAAATAAAAAAAACCAAATTTAAAATAGAGGTAAAATTCTCTCAATTTATGATTGCAATTATGTTGATGCTTATGTGTCAACTTATTACATTAGCTGTTCCAATGGTTGTGCAAAAAGTAATAGATAGTTTATCTTCTGCCCATATTACAATTCATATATGGAAAATTACACTTTTAGTTCTTCTGATTATGTGTGCCCATTTTGTATTGAGCTTACTAAGACAGAAAATTTTATTGAATATTAACATGAAACTTTTTAAAACAATGATTTCTAATATGATTCATAAAATTTTCCGTTTGGATGTAAGTTTTTTTGAATGGCATTCCGCAGGTGACATAGGGAACCGTTTCAATAGTATAAATCAGTTGAACGACATTCTTACCAATGGATTTATAAACATTATAATCCAAGGGATTACATCCTTGGTATGTTTAGCTGTTATGACCAGTATATCTCCATATTTGACTGCATTTGTTCTAGTTGTTTCTATTATACAGATCGCCATAATGATTTTATTAAATGGTAAAAATCTCATAAAGACGAAAGAGTATATATACTCACAGAGTACAATACAGGGAGAACTGATAGATACTCTGGAGAATATAATGGAAATAAAATGTATGGGGATGGATAATGCAGTTAAATCAAATTTACAAAATTCTTATAGTAAGTTAATAGAAAGATTCAAGGGAAAAACTCGAATTAGTAATTTGATGAATAGTTTTTCCTCAACCTTAAACTTGATTTTCCCTTTAATGATTTACGTGATTGGAAGTTATAGTGTGAAGCAAGGAGGGTTAACGATAGGACAACTTATAGCCTATGCAACCTTAGTGGGATATTTTACAGCACCTTTTACTACCGTTGTATTGTTGTTACCGAGTATCAATAGTATTAAAGAAGTGCTTTTACGTTATAAGGAACTAATGATTTTTAGAGAAAATTATCATACGGGAGTTCTTGTACCTGGAAAATTTGAAAATTTAAAAATAAGTTCGGTTTCATATTGCTACAATAGTGGGCAGGCATACGCATTGAATAATGTTTCTCTTGATCTTAGGCGAGGCGAGAGAATTGCTATTGTTGGTTTATCGGGTAGTGGAAAATCAACCTTGATAAAAGCCATACTGGGTGCCGTGGATATTAATCAAGGATGTATTGAGATAAATAATTATGATATCAGATCAATGTCGAAGGAACAGATTTATAAATGGTTTTCAGTAGTTACTCAAAATCCTATGTGCTTAAATGCAAGTATAAGAAAGAATATTGATATTATAGGTGATGCTCCGGATGAGAAAATATGGAAGGTACTAGACATTGTAGCATTAAAAGAGGAAGTTTTAAGTATGCCGTTGGGATTGGATACACTTGTTGGAGAAGGAGGACAAAATATTTCAGGTGGTCAAAAACAGCGTATTGCCATAGCAAGAGCTCTGCTTAGCGATACGGAGGTAGTTATTTTTGATGAAGCTACCAGTAATCTGGATCAGCTTACAGAAAAGAAAATTTATGATAACCTAAGGTCTACCAATAAAACGCAAATTATCATTACTCATAGACTTTCCTCTATTCGAGATACGGATTATATCTATGTATTGAACAGGGGAAGCATCATTGAACAGGGAACACATTTGGATTTGATGAAGAAAAAGGGATGGTATTTTGAGAGTATTCAATGACAGATAGGAATTAAATTATGATATGAAAAGCCATTGTATGGGGAGGTATTACAGATGAAGAAGAAAGAGATAGTTATTGGGGTGAGCGTACTGATTAGTGCATCACTTCCCATTTCAGTTTATGCTGCTTCAAATGAAAGTATGAGTTCTAGAGGTTTTATAATTGATGAAACTAATGAGTTTGAGGATATCGTTAAGCAAATTTTAGATGTTAAGTCAAAACATCCGGAATGGAGTGAACAGCAGATAAGTGATTTTATGGATCAGATTCATGCTATTAAGAAAGATGGCGTCATAGACATTTGGAACGCACTTACTTCTTCTGAGAAAAAATTAGTGATTCGATATCCGTTTGATGCACTAAAAGTCAATAAAGCAAAGGAAATTGCCACTAAACAAACCGAAAGAAAATTCGGAAAAAATGGTTTGGGTGACAGGAGTGACGCATTTAGACACGGAATATGGAATGCCGAAATGACAGTTTTGATAGGAAGTGAAAAAGCAGAGCTTTTTGCGACAGCACATGAAGATAAAGATACTACTGGAAACGAAAGCGATGGATATACAAAAGATGAGCACAAAAAAATGGATTTACATAACAATGAAATAGGGAGGAAATTAGGTGCAGATAACCTATCTGCACCAGAAGAGAAAATGGCGGAAATCATATATGACGAGATAATGAGAGAAGATTCGCTGTTTGTATGGCTGCATGAATGAAAAAGTTAGAACGTATGAACTGAAATGAAATATATCTCTAAGACAGTCGCAGATATTTTATTGATGTTTAGATATCTGTGACTGTTTTTGAATAGAAATAATAGTCGTTAAAAATGTCTGCTCTGACTAAATTTGAAAGAAGAATCAGAATGAGAACCAAGTACTAATGTATAGCCATGAATTAGATGTGAAATCTGTTAAATGATGGTCAAATGAGAATGAGGGGGCTGTAGAAAAATATTTATCAACATATTATTTGTCGATTTAGTTTAAGTAATGACAATAACAATAATAAAGGGGGACTTGATTTCTCATATCCCCCAGTGTATAATCTAATTAAGAAAGGTAATCAGATGCAAGATCTGATGCCCTCAGTAAAATTTAATTTTTTTCTATGTTAAGACATAGCATCCATCAAACTTTCTCAGGGTTTATCGTGGATGCTATTTCTTATCATGTCGATTATCTATGTAAGTCAGAGCCGCAAAAACTACTAAAAGCAATGTGAGTACTTCCATTGTGTTCATGGGCATCACCCTCCTTTAAAAACTAGAGGGCTGGTCGAAATTGCATCCGCATCTCTTTCTCGATTAGCTATACTCGCTCAGTATAGCATGGAATATCTTGTATCGCAATAAGAAATGGATGTAGTGAGCTCCTTTTCATATTGCTTTTGGTAATCAGATATTTTGTTTGATAATCCTTGTAATGATGCCAACAGCAACATTCCGTTCTTCATCAATATGTGTCACAACAAAGGACACCTTATCTTTCTTCCCAACGGTGCGGCTGTCGTAGCAACTGTGAGCAATGGCGTTGACACCCAATTCTAACCGGACAAAAACAGTTCCTTTGTGGATGTCTTCCACCGTACCGGCATATTTTCCTTGTACCCGACAATTTTTCAGATTTTCTTTGCTGGTGTTGCCTTCCACGCTTTTTACATCTGCATGGATAGAGAGCGTTTCCGGGGAATCTCCCTGGATAGCTAAGATCCGGACCAGAATATGTTCCCCTACCTGGAATCGTTCCCTGGCATCACCCAGCCAGTCAAAAGACAGATCTCTTGCAAGGATGGAAGTTTCTACACCAAAGATTTCTGCCCGGACTACTTTTTCAGCAACGGCAATGACTCTGGCCTGCACAATACGGTCTTCGTGGATTTTATTCTGTCCGGAAGAGTCCTGATCAAAATAGAAAATCTGACGTTTCTTCAGCATAGCATCTTTCCGGCTGGCAACGATGCTTCTGGATTTGGTATCCAGTCCTTTGATTACAAAGTCGATTTCACTACCAAGCATGTTATTAAGGACTTTGTTCTGTCTAAGAGAGAAATCTCCGTAATCATGAGTTTCATCTTGGATCAGATTGATCATCATTTCCGAGATAGGGATGACTGCCCGATAATCTTTATAGTAAATAATTGCTATTAAGCTGCCGGCTTCGGTCTTTTCAATACCTCCCAGAATGCCGGTGAGAATTTTCCGGGTACGATAGGCATTTTGGATGTCATGCCAGATTAAATCCGCTTTTGATTGAGCAGTTTCTAATACAGTATCGGAGTCAAGGGTTAAAATAGGGGTGTTCAGGTTCATTGTTTCGTTTGCCATAAATGTTATCTCCTTTCAAAATGTGTTATGACATGATGGAATCTTTATCTAAAGGAACCATGCCAGAGTCGGGGGAATCTTCTATAAAATTTTCCTGAAAGAAATCCTCCATAAAATCATCGGGAGTAGGTTCCTGATAAACGGGTTCGGATGTAAAATGTGGTTTCTGTTTTGCTATTGACGCAGAAGATGAACGGCGTTTCCTTTTGGCTGATCCGGGTGAGGGCTGTGGTCGATACTCTGTTTCTTCCGAAGACCCATTTTTGCGCCATTCAGGTATGTGTTCCGATGCTTTTCTTGGTGTCAGCTTTTTGGCATCTGGATGCAGGGTATAATCGTACTTTTCTACTTTTAGGACTTTTTGCCCACGTAGGATAACCAAAGCAGTATCAAGCGGGAGCCGCAAGATTTCATCTGGTGTTAAGAGTTTTCGTTTGCCGATAGATTTTGTCTGCCGGTATTCCGGTGTATAGTCGGATACCCGCCAGCTATTGAGCTGCTTGGCTTCGCTGCTTACCCCTACGGTCACATCGCCGCTGCGGTTGCTGATAAAGGTAGCAGTAACTTCATCTGTGCAGCCCAAAAAGAGCTGGGTATCACAGTTGCCAATGATTTCCTGCCATTGGTTATAAGGATAGCGGTTCTGCATCTGGGGCAAATTCTGAAAGATGCAGGAAATGCTGAGATTCCGGCTTCGGATTACACTGATTTTCTTATTCAGTTCCAGGATAGCTCCGGTGTTGGCAAGCTCATCAGCCAGTATATGTACAGCAACAGGAAGTTTTCCTTCTTCTCCATACTTATCTGCATAACGGACCAGTTTGATGAAGATGAAGGTCATAAACAGGGAAGATAAAAAATCGAAGGTGCTGTCCTGGTCTGAGGTAATGCAAAAGTAAGCACATTTCTGTTTCCCTGGAAGTGTCAGATCAATCTCATCATAAGAGGTAATCTGCCGAATGAGTTTATTCTGAAATACCTGAAGTCTGGCACCCAATCCGATAATAACTCCGCTTCGCACGGTATCACTGGCTTGTTTGTAGATGCAGTAAGGAACTTTTGCTGGATGGGACACTGGGAGCAGATCAAAAAGACTGTTCAGCTCCTTTTCGGAACTCATGGTCAGCAGCTTATAAACCTGTCCAATATTTCTGGCTTCCGGCGGAAAGCCCTGATCTACATAGAGAACCAGGGCTTTTAGCAGGTTCATCTCCGCATTATCCCAGAAATGATCTCCTTTTCCGGAACCTGTATTCTGGATAATGACATCTGCAAATACCTGAGCCATCGTTTCTTGTCCATTGATTTCACCCAGACAATTCCAACTATCCGAGTTTTCCGGATTGACCAGATTAAATGCTTTTACTACATAGCCCTCATTTTCCAGATAAGCAGACATGCTTTCATAGAGTTCGCTTTTGGGATCGGTAATGATTAAACTTTCCCCGGAAGCGTTGTTGCCTTCCTGCCCTCTGGCGACACACTGGAAAATCATATTCCTGGCAAATGCCCTGGATTTCATGGAACCGCTGGCACCATACACGGCGATATTTTTATTCATTCGTGTTTGATATGGAAGACATACGGCTTTGCCATTTAATTTTCCTAAAATGGTTCCTTTATTTTTCTTGACATCTCCGGTCAGTTCCAAAACTTTCATCATTTCATCTGGAGTCATGAATCCGGATGTACCGTAGGTTCCTTTTGTAGAGTAATTTAAGTTCCGGTCATGGTCACTAATTTCCCCGTTTCTGTCATATCCCATACGCATAAGTAAAAAAGTAAGAAGCCCAAAGAGAACCAGGCAAAGAAAAATCCCATACAAATTGTATGGGAAATCGGTAAGGGCAGTATGAAAGCATACCAATGGGTGTAAAGAAGCTGCTTGCGGATAGGTTCCGTTGCCGGCAAAGTTTCCGGCAGAAGTCCATTCCTGATAGTTTTTAATAAATTGTGCTGCGTATCCTCCGGCATACAGAGTGCAGACGCTTATGGGAAGCAAAAACAGGAACTTCCACCATTTACGGTTCATTGAAAAACCTCCTTTTAAACTTTTGAAAATCAATGCTGGAGAAGTGTATATCTGCAGTCAGGTATTTTTTCAGGCAGGGAAGCTGAAAGTCAAAGCAAATCAGGTTCCCGGATAGCCCATATACATTTAATCCAGTATTGAAGCGGTTGATACGCTGCATGTCAAAATCATACGCAAGCAAAATAGGGTTTTCCTGGCTGTCTATTCCATCATGTTCAATTGGCAGATCCTCACGCTGGGGAAAACAGTCGGACAGTAGTAACTGATTAAGCTGCATCATACGCTGGGGTTGTACCAATAAACGGAGCAGGTATTCTCCGTAGCTGTTATTGGGCAGGAAATAGAAGTGTTCATACGCAGTATCCAGCATGAACAGTGTTTTTTTGTATCCCCCGGTACTGGTAAGGAGACGGAAAGCCATATCCATATCACTGCCGGTCATGATGGCATAAACGGTAGGCGGGCCATGGTAAGGAAGTCCTTGAAGATAGTGCTGCAAAAAAGCATTGAGTCGGACTTCCGTTTTGTATTCCCATTTTAGAAGTGTATTTCCGGTATTATAAACAGCATAGACACAGTGAGGAGCCATCAGGATTCCCATACTACGGGAATTTTTGATTTTAGTAGTGGATGCTCCAAGATTTTTTATTTCCCTAGAAGAGTAAAACAGAGGAAGGCTTCGCATAGGAAACGTAGCCGCTTCGCCGGATTCAGAAAAAAGCAGGGGCTTTTCATCTGGAAAGAATGGGATTCCAGCATGGGAAAGCGTCAAATAGGTTTCTGCTTTTTGATGAAGTCGCAGCCGTCTTGGTAATTCGCTACGTATGAGGTTGGTTTCTGCATTTCCGGTTAAATAGTTTTGAAAACGACAGGAATTTTGCGAAAGCAGCAGTTCTTTTGCCCGTTTGGTAAGGCGATAACCTCGTAGGCCATCTTTATAGTGTGTTCTTATAAGCTTACTCTGCTTTAAATCTGTAACCACCTTCTCTGCATAGGAATCACTCTCAATCAATCTGTTAAGCTGTCCGGAAGGGAATTCCCCACATAGTCCAACCATTTCCAAAAGCTGATATTTTATAGAATCGGTTTTTATCAAATAAGCATCACCTCAGTTCGATTTTTACCTATGACAGCCTATACTTGGGTAAAGTAAGGGCGGTATTAAGCATAAAAAATGCAAAGAATATGGCTTCTTTGCAGAAAAATTACCTATATCGGAAAAAGAAAGAAAAATATCAGGAAATTTCCGATATGGTTTTGATAGACGATTTTCTATTTTTCAGCCAGCCAGGAAAGATTTCCGGTTCCATTACAAAGATAACGGTGTGATCGTAATTCCCCAGTTCTGTAGTGTGATAGGAGTCGCAAAATAGTCCCGTATCATCAACCAGAACATAGGAAGCGATAGTATCTAAAATCTGTTTGAACTCCAAATTATCGTAATCACGTATCCGTTGTAAAGAAAGGCTCTGGTCATAAATTTGACTGAAACAGACCACACATCTTTTATATAACGGAATAGAATGTTCTGTCACATAAGTCTGCAAGGCAAGGTTTAATGGCTCATGTAGAAAAGCGGTGTTGGTTCGCAATTTACGTTTGGGCAGTAGTCCTGGCATGGTAATGGAAAGAACACGATTTGAAAAAGAGATTTTGATTCCCTGCACAGCCGCAGCCTGTTTCAGATAGTCTTTCTTTCCAGTATCAGTTGTGGTATATACCAGATTTCTGAGCTGGCAGGCAATCCTTTCAGAACGTAGGGCAGCACTGATACTCAGCTCTTCGTATTTGTCGGCATACGCTTGAATATCTGTTGTTTTCAATGCAAAAATAGTGTTGTGAAGTTTTTGGACTTCATCATCAATGCTCTGTAAACGGTCAAAAACAGTTTTGGTGTTCATACATACCTCATTTCTTTGCATAATAGCTGACAGATCCGGTAGAGGAGTCTACAAGGCAAAAGGCAATCACACCTGTGATATGGATTTTTGAAGCCTGTTCTTCCGATTCTAATACAACCAGCCGTTTCGCATCGCTTTTTGTCTGGCTTTCCATGACATGATTGATAAGATATTCCTGCTCCTGGGGGACATAGAGGACTTCATACCACTCATCTTTAGAGAAAAAGTTCAATTTCACAGGAAATTCACCGTCAGTATGGTACACAATGGCGTTTTTGAAGTCCAAAAGCACCCAAAAAGATGCAATCATTCCATAATCAGGATTGTTTGCAGATTCCTGGCTGTCGCAGAGAAGCCCGTTCTCCTTATCATAGATAATGCGTTTTTGTTTTACCAGACTGGTGATCAGAGACTTGATAGACTCTCTGTTTTTGGAAAAGAGCCGTAAGATCTGTTCATATTGCAGCGAATGGTAAGTTGTAATGAACCGGAGCAGTTGGGCACCTTCCCCTTGATAGATTTCATTTCTTGTTTTCATGGTAATCTCCCTTCATTATATAATAGGAAGTTTTACTTACACTGTACGCACAGAATACGTTTTATTTTAGGGGAAGTACGCTGTACGTACTGTGTAAGTATTGGCTACTGTCAGCGAAAGGTTTACGGGTACAAAAAAAGCACCAATTAAGGTGCCGGTAAAAAATAGGAATACTATAAGCAATATCAATTGTAACATGGGTAAGATAACCCTTCAATCGCAGAAGTGTGCCAAGTTGAAGTAAAATATAAGAAGTAAATGTGCCAAATAGAAAAAAAAAAGTGCATTTTAAACAAAAAATATGGGAAGTATATAGGAACTATGGTAATGTGGGAAAAACAAAAATTTATAATGAAATGATATATGAAATTTTGATAAAGAGGTATTTATGGAACTATTACGGTTTGTGTATAAAAATTTTTGTGAAAATAAAAGGCTTTTAATTTTTATAATTATGGGGAATTTCCTGACTTTTGTATTAGCATTAGTTGTTCCGTATTTGAACGGTTTTTACTTTAATATAGTGATATATACACCAAGTAAAGAAAAAATAATTAAATTTGGTTGTTTAATAGTGGGGCTAGGGGTGATAACTACAATGTTGACATATTGTTTTAATATTTATAAAACTAAAGTTCAGTCCCAACTTGTATTTAAAACAATGAATGAAATTATAAGGTGTGTACAATATTCCGACTATAGCGAAAGTAGTAAATTTAATCCATCTTATTTACATCAAAAGATCAATATTGATGCAAATAAAATATGGTCTTTTGTTTTTGATAATATTATAAGTAGTGTATTTCAGAGTTTAACTATAATTGGGGTAATAATAGCAATTGGAAAAATAAATAAAAAAATAAGTTAAATGAATTTTTAAATTCTACCTTGCAAGAGTAAATTCTATACCTGTAGAAATTACTTCTGCATGGATTTTTCCTTCTTCTTTTTATAAAATACTACTGCAGATGATCCCCTGCCTGTGCAGAAGGAGGATAAAATGAATACAGGAAGACCAAAAGGCAACCAAAAACATCTTGACTTATCTGCACGTATTATAATCGAACAGCATTTAAATAACGGTGATTCATTTAGAAGTATTGCAATAGAATTAAGCAAGGATCCAAGTACCATATCCAAAGAAATCAGACGTCATTCCATTATCAGGGAAAGAAGCGCAGATGCATTTGCCCCTATTCCCT
>NZ_FMUW01000016.1:0-80851 GCF_900101315.1 Blautia sp. SF-50 | reverse complement strand
ATAGCAAGCATGAAGAACAATATTGAAGATATCAACGGATGGCTCTATCATAGAATACGCATGTGTATATGGAAACAGTGGAAACTTCCAAGAACAAAGAAAAGAAATCTGATAAAGATGGGAGTACACGAATACTATGCGAACATGGCGGCAAACTGCCGAAGAGGACACTGGTATTGTGCGAATTTGACAACAGTTAAGAAAGCCATGACAAAAGAAAGACTGATAAACGGTGGCTTTTATGATTTAGCCACAGCCTATCAGTCTGTGCACATCAACTATTGAAACCGCCGTGTACCGAACGGTACGCACGGTGGTGTGAGAGGACGGGAGCTAATCACTCCCTCCTACTCGATTCCTGGCATTGTCTTGACACTTGTAAAAGAAAAAGGTTTACCACCAGGAAAAATATCGTTATAATAGGAGAAACGCAGTTTCTCTGCGGCAAAAATATAACGGTCCGGGAGATATCTGTGTCAGAAATATTGCTTATCCGGTGATATATCAGATGATATGAGGAATTTTCCGGTATGTAATAAGAAGGGAGAAAGATATGGCATATTTAGGTGAAGAAATCAAAAAACTTGGTTTTGGCCTTATGAGACTTCCGCAGAAATCAGAAGGTGTGATCGATGTGGAGCAGACCAAAGTCATGGTGGACAAATTTATGGAAGCCGGATTTACATATTTTGATACAGCATGGGCTTATGCAGGAAGCGAAGATGCTATCCGCGAAGCGCTGGTAGAGCGTTATCCGAGAGAAAAATATCAGTTAGCCACCAAGATGGCAGCCTGGATCAACTGCAAGACAAGAGATGAAGCTCTTGCACAGTTTAAAACATCTCTGGAGAGAACAAAGGCAGGATATTTCGACTTTTATCTTCTCCACAATCTTGGAGAGCACAGAACAAAATATTTTGATAAGTACGGTTTATGGGACTGGATCCATGAACAGAAGGAAGCCGGTCTGATCAGACATGCAGGATTTTCGTTCCACTCCACACCGGAGGAGCTGGATGCACTTCTCACTGCACATCCGGAAATGGAATTTGTACAGCTGCAGATCAATTACGCAGACTGGGAAAATCCGGTGATCCAGTCAAGAGCCTGCTACGAGGTAGCCAGAAAACATGGAAAACCGGTCATTATCATGGAACCTGTAAAAGGCGGCATGCTTGCAACTCCGCCGGAAGCAGTGGAAAAGCTTCTGAAGGAAGCAGAGCCGGAAGCATCCACAGCATCCTGGGCGATCCGTTTTGCGGCAAATCTGGAAGGCGTGATCACCGTACTTTCCGGAATGAGCAATGTTGCACAGATGGAGGATAACCTTTCCTTTATGAAGGATTTCAATGGTCTTACTGACAGTGAGAAGGAGACTCTTGATAAGGCAAGAGAGGCTATGAGCAAAATTCCTCTGATCCCATGTACAACCTGTAACTACTGTGCAAAGGTCTGTCCGATGGAAATTGGAATTTCCGGTTCTTTTACAGCAATGAATTATCTGACATTGTACGGAAATAAAGCCGCCGCAGCGCATCAGGAAGACTGGCTGGTAGTCAGTCATGGCAGAAAGCGTGCAGATAAATGTATAAAATGCGGACAGTGTGAGGAAGTATGTCCGCAGCATATTTCCATCCGCGAGGAACTTGAGAAAGTAAGCGAGGCTTTTTGCAAATAAAGGAACTGATCCGGCAGGAAGCGGATCAGGGTAAGGAGAGAGTTTAAAAATGGAAAAATTCAAAGCATTTCTAAAACGGAAGGATATCGAGATCTCTCTGAAGAGATATGGTATCGATGCACTGGGAGCTATGGCACAGGGACTTTTCTGTTCCCTGCTGATCGGTACGATCATCAACACCATTGGCACACAGTTTCACATTCCGTTTCTGACTATGGCAGTTGCCACAGTCAATGATACCCAGTATACAGTAGGTTCTCTGGCATCTGCCATGAGCGGCCCTGCCATGGCAGTAGCCATCGGTTACGCCTTGCATTGCCCGCCGCTGGTATTGTTTTCGCTGATCACCGTTGGATTTGCCTCCAACGCACTTGGCGGAGCAGGCGGTCCTCTGGCTGTACTGTTTGTTGCCATTGTTGCGGCTGAGATCGGTAAGGCAGTTTCAAAGGAAACAAAGATCGATATCCTTGTAACGCCTCTTGTAACCATCGGTGTGGGCGTAGGTCTTTCCGCATGGTGGGCACCGGCTCTTGGAAAAGCTGCCATGAAGGTAGGAAGCGTGATCATGTGGGCAACAGATCTGCAGCCATTCTTTATGGGAATCCTGGTTTCTGTATTTGTTGGAATCGCACTGACGCTGCCAATCTCTTCTGCTGCGATCTGCGCGGCTCTGGGACTTACCGGACTGGCAGGCGGCGCTGCAGTAGCGGGCTGCTGTGCGCAGATGGTAGGTTTTGCGGTCATGTCCTTCAGGGAAAACAAATGGGGTGGTCTTGTCTCTCAGGGAATTGGAACTTCCATGCTCCAGATGGGTAATATTGTCAGAAATCCAAGGATCTGGATTGCTCCGATCGTAACATCTGCTATCACAGGACCTATTGCAACCTGCTTGTTCAGGCTTCAGATGAACGGAACTGCTGTATCCTCAGGAATGGGTACCTGCGGTTTTGTAGGTCAGATCGGTGTGTATACAGGATGGATGAATGATATTGCAGAAGGAACCAAGACAGCTGTTACAGCTATGGACTGGGCAGGACTTTTTCTGATCTCTTTTATTCTCCCGGCAGTTCTCTGCCCGTTGATCAATATGTTTGTACGTAAGCTCGGATGGGTGAAAGATGGAGATATGACGCTGTCATAAGCTATATCAGATCTTACTTTAAAATCAAAAAAGAGTATCACAGGAACTCATTGATAGTGATGAGCTTTGTGATACTCTTTTATTTTAACTTTTATGCTACATGTGATCCGGTGGCATTATTCCGTTCCAGTCCACAGGCCTTTGCATATTCATGGAGTTTCTCTTTTGCGGAATAATTCAGATTCTGAGGAACTTGGATCTGAATGGTTACATACTGATCACCGCGGACGGAAGGGTTCTTCATGGAAACAATGCCTTTTCCTCTCAGGCGGATCTTGGAACCGGACTGCATACCTTCCCTGATCTTACAGATAACATTTCCGTAAAGGGTGGGAACGGTGGCTTCACCGCCGAAAACAGCGGTTGTGTAAGGAATAGAAATGGTGGTATAAACATCCGATCCCTTTCGTTCATAGCCAGGACGTGTTCCTACGGTAACCTTCAGAAGAAGGTCACCAGGCTCACCGCCGCCGGTTCCGGGCATGCCTTTTCCTTTCAGACGGATACTCTTGCCGGTATCAATACCTGCCGGAATATGAATCTGAAGTGTCTGCGGTGCACCGGAGCTTCCGTCCGGACCGGACAGAGAGATCCTTTTATCTGCACCAAAAGCTGCCTCATCAAAGGTAACGTTGATGCTGGCCTTCACATCAGAGCCTTTTTGCGGAAAATCCTGTTGATGGAATCCGCCGAAGCCGTTGCCACTGTGAAAGCCACTTCCGCCAAATCCACTGTGAAAGCCGCCACCGTTACCGGTGAAATGCTCATATGTGCCATTGCTGCCGAAACCGCGGCTTTCGCCGTGACTGCCGTGGAACATATTTCCGAAGATATCACCAAAAATATCGTCCATATTTTCACCGTTAAAATGAAATTCCTGATAGCTGCCATTGCCGCCACCCTGGAATCCGCCGAATCCACCGGCACCTGCGCCGGCTCCAGGATCAGCTCCTGCTTCAAATGCGGCATGACCAAACTGATCATACATTTTTTTCTTCTTTGGATCACTTAAGACATCGTAGGCTTCGTTTACTTCTTTAAATTTATCTGCGGCATCTGCATTACCGGCGTTTGTATCCGGATGATATTTTTTGGCCAGTTTACGATAGGCTTTTTTTATTGTTTTTTCATCTGCGTTCCGGTCAATGCCCAGAACATCGTAATAATCTCTTTTTACTGCCATGGTATTCACCTTCCCTTATATTATAGTCTGCAGCGTCCCGGATGATCGATCTGTCCTCTCAGAGGACAGATCTCCCGGACTGTCATATATTGAACGTATGCGTATAAAATTCCCCGGGAAAAATCCCGGGGGCATTACTTTTATCCTGTTCTATATGTAATATAACACTGATAATTAAAAGTGTCAATACCTGCATTGTGGAAAAGAACATTTTGGACTGCAATAAGAGATATGATTCTTACAGCTATCAGCTAAAAATATGATATAATACTACCATAAATTCCGGTGCGGTCTGCTCAGTAAATAAAAAACAGAGAGAGCCGCAGATCAGAGAAAGATCCAAAAAAGAAAAGGAGGCGTATAATATGAGAAAAAGAACTCTTCTGTCCCATATAAAGGCAGTAAAAAGGCTGGTACTTCTGACACTTATACTGGCAGCAGCTTTTCCGGCGACGATCCGGGAGGCAAAGGCAGCAGCAGGAACCACTTTTAAAGTCAAAGTCACAGATGGATACCTGGCTCTCCGGAGTGAGAAGGCTTTTGACAAAGGCAATGAGATCGGACAGCTGAATACAGGAGATCTTGTGGAAGTTACAAATCGGAAGGACGCTACCTACTGGTATGCATACGTGCCAAGACTGGATAAATCCGGATATCTGGACAAAAACTATATCCAGATAGTAGAGAACGCCACAGCTTCCAACGATTCCTGGACAGTAAAGGTAAAAAAAGGCTATCTGGCTCTTCGAAGTACCGCAGCTTACAATGACAGTAACGAGATCGGACGTCTGAATACCGGAGATGTCGTTCTTGTAAAGGACAGCAGTGATTCTACTTACTGGTACGTATATGCTCCGGGGCTTGATAAATCCGGATATGTGGATAACCGGTATATTTACAACAGTGGTCTGTGGACAGTTAAAGTAGAAACTGGTTATCTTGCCCTTCGCAATAAGGCAGCCTATAATGAAAGCAATGAGATCGGACAGCTGAATACCGGTGACACGGTTCAGGTGAAGGACACCAGCAACGATCAGTACTGGTATGTATATGTTCCGCAGCTGGATAAGACCGGTTATGTTGACAGGAACTATCTTACCGGAGGCTCAGGTACGACAACTCCATCCATGACTGTTAAAGTGGAAAGCGGCTATCTGGCTCTGCGCAGTACAAAGGCGTATGACAAGGACAATGAGATCGCCCAGCTGAATAACGGAGATACGGTAGAAGTCATTGAGAAGAAAGACAGTACTTACTGGTATGTATATGTTCCGAAGCTTGGAAAAGAAGGATATGTAGATAAGAACTACCTTAAATAAAAAGATAAAGGATGCTTGTTGCCGGATCTGCCTGAAGAGGAACAGAAAGCCGGAACAAGAAACGGGGAGGCAGAAAGATGACTCTGGCACAGCTCAGATATACCATAGCAATTGCAAAAGCCGGATCTATGAACGAGGCAGCAAAAAGCCTTTATATTTCTCAGCCCAGTCTTTCCACGGCAATCCGGGAGCTGGAAGCAGAAACCGGTGTTGAGATCTTCCGAAGAACGAACCGAGGAATCGCCGTAACGCCTGCAGGCGAAGAATTTCTGGGGTATGCAAGGCAGGTGGTGGAACAGTACGAACTGATGGAAGCCAAATATATTTCCAAGGAACAGTCACGCAAAAAATTCAGTGTTTCCATGCAGCATTATACCTTTGCAGTTAATGCCTTTGTGGAGCTGGTAAAGCAATTCGGCATGGATGAGTACGAATTTGCGGTCCACGAGACCAAGACGCATCAGGTCATCGAGGATGTCCGTAATTTCAAGAGTGAGATCGGGATCCTCTACGTAAATGATTTTAACCATAATGTACTTGCAAAAATGTTTCACGAGTATGGTCTGGAGTTTCACGAACTTCTCAACTGTCGGATCTACGTTTATATGTGGAAGGGGCATCCTCTGGCGAAGCGTGAGAAGATCACGCTGGAAGAACTGAAGGAATATCCGTGTCTGTCCTTTGAACAGGGAGGAAATAACTCTTTTTATTTTGCGGAGGAGGTTTTGAGCACCTATGAATACAAACGGCTGATCAAAGCCGATGACAGGGCTACTATGCTGAACCTGATGGTAGGACTGAATGGATATACCTTATGCTCCGGTATTATCTGTGAGGATCTTAATGGTTCCGATTACTGTGCTGTGAAGCTGGATTCCGATGAGATCATGACGATCGGTTATGTTGCCAGAAAGGGTGTTAACATCAGTGCCCTTGGGAAAAAATATCTGGAGGAGATTTCTAGATATAAGGATAAAGCACTGAAATAAGAGAAAATAAAATCTGACAGATCACTGCCGGAGAAGACGGGAAAAGCTTCTGGTATTTATGATACCGGAGGGTTGTTTCCCTGTGTATTCTCAGATACGTAGCGATGCGTATCATGCAGGAATCTGTCAGATCTTTATTTACATTAAAAGTTTTTGGCAGTGGAAATTTTATTCTGCAAGCCGATCACACACGGATCACAAAACCATCTTTACGCGGTTTGGCTGTTGGATACTCACAGTCACGGTATCCAAGAACACAGTGGCCCACGCCGATATATTCCTCCGGAACACCCCACTGCTTCTTCAGCTCTTTTCCTTCCTCGGAGTCAAAAACTTCTCTTGCACGGTGAATCCAGCAGGAGTCCACGCCGAGAGCATGTGCGGCATTCATGAGATTTCCCATCACAAGACTTCCGTTTTCCACACAAGTGCCCATTTTGCTGTCGGAAAAGACAATGATCACAGTTGGGGCGCCGTAGAACGGATCTGAGGTGCTGCCCATAACAGCTGCGTTCATTTTGGAAAGCCTTGCAACCAGCTCCGGATCCTGTGTCACTACCATAAGAGTGCTCTGCTGTCCCATGCCGCTGGGGGAATATTCTCCCGCCTCCAGGATCGTATCCAGAATTTCTTTCGGAACAAGCTCTTTTTTGTAGGCGCGGATGCTTCTGCGTTCTAACAGGTTTTTGATGCTTTCATTCATGATCATTACCTCCTGATGTTAAATTTTGTTGAAAATATTTTCTGCAAAAGAAAGTAAATTTCTTTTTATTCTGATAAAAACCATTATAACGCAGATGATTATAGTTTCCAATAGATAGAAGGATATAACTTTACAATTTATAAAGAAATATTATATAATCTGGTTATGATATTCCTGCGGCGGATGCGGGAGAATTTCGGGTGGAGATACAGAGACAGAATAGTTAAGACAGAAAATATGAGGTGCCAGATGGAAAAGATTCGGAAACATTTTTATTTTTCAGGAAGAGTACAGGGAGTAGGCTTTCGTTACCGCTCCTATTATATTGCACAGTCCATGGGACTGACCGGCTGGGTACGGAATCTCTGGGATGATCGTGTGGAAATGGAAGTACAGGGAACCAGAGAAGAAATCCGGGAGATGGTAGAACGCCTTTCTCAGCAGAGCTTTGTGGAGATCGAGGGGATTGAAGCAAGGGAAATCCCACTGGAGGAGGAGTTTGGCTTTCATGTGAGAGAATAGTGAAATAGCCGGTTCATTCCAGCTCCAGTGCCAGATACAACAGAACAGCGTCCCGGAATTTTCGGGGATTGAGACCACATTTTTTATAAATGTGGTTTAATTTATATTGAAGAGTATTTTTGTGGAGAAAAAGCTTCTCTGCGGCATCAGCCAGAGACATTTCCAGGGAAAAATAAGTTCACAGAAGGTTCTTTTCATCCGGGGACAGCTGATAACCAAACAGCAGAACAGTTATTTGGCTGCAGAGCTGCGCAGAAAATATCCGCCTGACACGTAAATGAACATTTCACGTTTCCGGTACACGGAATGATAGAACGGAGAGTACGGATATCAGCTTTACATAAAAATCATACAGGAGGAAAATAAAATGAAGGTAGTAACAGCGATCGATTCTTTTAAGGGCAGTATGACATCCATGGAGGCAGGCTTTGCAGCTGCTGAAGGTATCCATCGTGTGGATGCGGACGCAGAAGTTCAGGTAAGACCACTGGCAGACGGTGGAGAGGGAACCGTGGAAGCCCTTGTCGCAGGAATGAACGGAAAAACAGAGCACGTAAAGGTTACGGGGCCTCTTGGCGAGCCGGTGATCTGTGAGTATGGCATCATCGAAAGCACAAAGACCGCAGTGATCGAAATGGCTGGTGCAGCAGGGATCACGCAGGTGCCGGACGAAAAAAGAAATCCTCTTTATACCACAACCTACGGTGTCGGTGAGGTGATCAAGGACGCCATCGAAAAAGGCTGCCGCAGATTTATTGTGGGTATCGGCGGAAGCGCCACCAATGACGGTGGTGTGGGAATGCTTCAGGCACTTGGCTATGCATTTCTGGATAAAGACGGAAAGCAGGTCCTTCCGGGAGCAAGGGGCCTGAAAGACATCACAGAGATCACAGCTGCCTATGTGATCCCGGAGCTTGCAGAATGTAAATTCCGTGTTGCCTGTGATGTCACAAATCCTCTTTGCGGAGAGCTTGGATGCAGTGCCATCTACGGACCGCAGAAGGGTGCTACACCGGAGATGATCCAGGACATGGATCAGTGGCTGGGTGCTTACGCAGAGCTTGCAAAGGAGCGTTTTCCGAAAGCAGATCCAAAGTATCCGGGAACAGGTGCTGCCGGCGGAATGGGATTTGCATTCCTGACCTTTACCGATGCAGTCCTGGAATCCGGGATCAACATCGTGCTGGATGAGACAAAACTTGAGGACTACATCAAAGACGCGGATCTTGTGATCACAGGTGAGGGACGTATGGATGGACAGACAGCCATGGGAAAAGCGCCGGTAGGTGTTGCAAAGCTTGCAAAGAAATATGGCAAAAAAGTGATCGCCTTTGCAGGTGCCGTACAGCGTGACGCAAGAGCCTGCAACGATGCAGGGATCGATGCCTTTTTCCCGATCCTCCGCGGAGTGGTAACTCTGGATGAGGCCATGAAAAATGAGAATGCAAAGCAGAATCTGGCAGATACTGCAGAGCAGGTTATCAGACTGATGAAATAAATAAAAGGCATATAATCCGTAAATTTCAGGATTCCTGCAGAAATACAGAGCGTGAGTGTCTGATCTGCTGTAAGAATAAATTTGGTGAAAGACGCTGAGAAGACATTGGATGATAATACAAAAAAGACAGGCCACCTCAGAAGCCTGTCTTTTTTGTGGTTTATAATTTGTAAAAATAAGGGAGCTGTAACCGGATTAAATCAATTTATGTTATGGGGATTTCAGTCTTATCCTTCGATCGGCTCAAAATCCACAGCGCCATGCTTGCACAGCGGGCAGATGATATCTTCCGGAAGTTCATCGCCTTCATAGATGTATCCGCAGACTTTGCATACCCAGCCTTTTTTGCCCTCGGTCTGTGGCTTTGGCTTTACATGTTTCTGGTAGTAGGTGTAAGTCATGGTATCCTGATCGCTCATGACACGGGCCTCTGTGACGCTGCAGATGAACATTCCGTGAGTGCCGAGATCCACATAGTTTTCTACCTTCAGGGACATGAAAGCATTGATATATTTGTCCAGGAATACCAGGCCGTTGTCGGAGTGGTTTATTTTCTGTCCGGCAAATTTATCGGTGCTTCTGCCGGACTGGAAGCCGAACTGCTCAAAAACAGAGAACGGAGCATCTGTGGACAGGCAGTTTACGTTCATGATACCGGTCTGCTGGATCACGTGGTGAGAGTAGTTTGCCTTGTTGATGTTGACAGCCACGCGATATGGGTTGTCGGTAAGCTGTGTAACGGTATTGACGATCAGACCGTTGTCCTTTTTGCCATCGTTGGAGGTTACCACATAGAGGCCGTAACCGATGCGGAACAGAGCAGTCATATCATTCTTGTTGGCAAGATCATCGCTTTTTGCAATGTATTCCTGGCAGAGCTCATCAGCCATAGCTTCCATCTGCCTGCGGTTTTCTTCATTTACTGCAGACATGATCTTAACTGTGGTATTCAGCCAGCTGATCTTTTTGCATTTGGAAAGCATTTCTTTCATAACCTTCGCTGCCAGCGGTGCCCAGGTTCCGTTTTCAATCAGTCCTACCGTGCGGTTCTGGAAGTTGTGCTCTGTCAGACGGGTAATAAAGTCGTTCATAAACGGATAGATGCCTGCATTATATGTGGTGGTTGCGAGAACCAGCTTGGAGTAACGGAAAGCATCGCTCAGTGCCTGGGACATATCGTCTCTTGCAAGATCATAGACAACAACGTTTGGACATCCTTTGCTGCGGAATTTATCGGCCAACTGCTGAACGGCCATTTTTGTATGACCGTATACAGAAGTGTAGGCGATCACGATTCCGTCATCCTCCGGTGTGTAGGAAGACCAGGTATCATAGAGGCTAATATAATGTCCAAGATCTTCAGTAAGAACCGGTCCGTGGAGCGGGCAGATGGTCTGGATATCCAGAGCTGCGGCTACTTTCAGAAGGTTCTGCACCTGCACACCATATTTTCCAACGATGCCGATATAGTATCTTCTTGCCTCATCGTCCCATGGTTCCTCTGCATCCAGGGCGCCGAATTTTCCGAAGCCGTCTGCAGAAAAAAGAACCTTTTCTGTGCTGTCATAAGTGACCATAACCTCCGGCCAGTGAACCATCGGTGCAAATACAAAAGTCAGATCGTGTTTTCCAAGGGAAAGGGTTCCGCCGTTATCTACGATGATCTGATGACCTTCCAGATCCAGGTCAAAGAAGTTCTGCATCATGGCGAAGGCTTTTTTGTTGGAAACAACGATGGTGTCCGGATAAGCCTTCAGGAAGTTTGCGATGTTGGCTGCGTGATCCGGTTCCATATGCTGTACGATCAGATAATCCGGTTTCCGGTCGCCCAGAACTTTCTGGATATTATCAAGCCATTCGTGAGTAAAATTTGCATCTACCGTATCCATAACCGCAATTTTTTCGTCCAGGATCACATAGGAGTTGTAGGACATGCCGTTCGGCACTTTGTACTGGCCCTCAAAAAGGTCAACCTGATGATCATTAACGCCTACATATTTGATGGTATCTGTGATTTTCATGAGCGATTCCTCTTTTCTTTCTATGGTGGATTTATTTATATGCTTCCGTGATTTGTTTGTTTCTTAACTTTGATAAAAATATAACAGAAATTGATGGCAAAAACTGTTGCAAATACAACAAAACAGGAAAAATTTCCAGACTTTACATTTTTTTCGTGCTGGTATAAAATCAGAAACATGCAGCAAAATAAAATGCGGATATTTTGCTTTGAGAGTCCTCGTACATAGTCTTGTATGCAAAGAGGAAAGTACAGATATGCGGAAGAGTATTTTGCCGGTGGGAGGAAAATTTATGGAGCATATCACTTTATTTACGGATATTTTGCCCGAAGAACAGGAAAGAATGCGTGTCTGCTTTAAAGTCCGGGAGAAAGCTTTTCAGAATGGAGAAACCATCATGGAATATTCCAGCTCCATGAAAAAGATCGGTCTGATCCAGGAGGGAAGAGCAGTTCTCTACTGCTGTGACGAGGATGGAAATGAGTATGTCATCGATGAACTGAATAAGGACAGTGTATTTGGCGAGCCGTTTCTGCTTCCGTCAGATTCCCAGCATTATTATGTATGTGCCACTACCGTGACGAAGGTGCTGTTTATTGATTATGAGCATGTGATCAAGCGCTGTGAAAATGCCTGTCATCATCACAGCCAGATGGTCAGTAATCTTCTGCAGATGACAGCCCTCCGTTCCAGGCAGCAGACGGATCGGATATACATGCTTTCACGATCCTCCACCAGGAAGAAGCTGATAGCCTATCTGCATTCTCTGGCTGCGGAAAAAAATGCCGGGAAATTCAAGCTGCCCATGTCCTATACCGCACTGGCCCAGTACTTAAGTGTGGACCGTAGTGCCATGATGCGGGAGATCAAAAATCTTTCGGATGAGGGTGTGATCCGAAGAAACGGACGGAATGTGGAGCTACTTAAATAGAGGAGAAGATCATCATGAATGTTACCGTAAGAAAATACGAAGAAAAAGATCTTCCGGATCTGATCCGGATATGGAATGAGGTTGTAGAAGACGGTGTGGCTTTTCCACAGGAAGAATGCCTTAACGAAGAGACAGGAAAAGCTTTTTTTTCAGAACAGACCTATACAGCTGCAGCAGTAGATGCGGAAAGCGGAAAAGTTTACGGACTTTACATTCTTCATCCGAATAATATCGGAAGATGCGGTCATATTTGTAACGCCAGCTATGCGGTAAGCAGAGATTCCAGAGGACTTCACATTGGAGAAAAGCTGGTATCCGACTGTCTGACCCGGGGAAAAGAGCATGGTTTTGGTGTCCTGCAGTTTAATGCGGTTGTGGCCTGCAATGTTCCTGCAAGACATCTTTATGAGAGACTTGGATTTACCCAGCTTGGCGTGATCCCGAAGGGGTTCCGTATGAAGGATGGACATTATGAGGATATCTGTCCGTATTATCATGAACTGTAAGAGAATTTTGAAAGGATTTTTAAATGAAAAATCTTCAGATCACTGCATACATGCAGCATTTTATACGGCAGCAGGTCATGCCGGGAGACATCTGTATCGATGCAACAATGGGAAATGGCAATGACACGGCTCTGTTAAGCCAGCTTGCAGGAAAAAGGGGACGGGTTCTGGCTTTTGACATTCAGAAGCAGGCACTGGAACATACGAAGGAGCGACTGAAAAGAGATAACTGTCCGGAAAATTATCAGCTTCTTCTGGAGTCTCATGAGAATATGGATGTTTATGCAGAAGAAGAAACCGTGTCCTGCATCACCTTTAATCTGGGATATCTTCCCGGCGGAGACCATTCGGTGGCGACCAGAGCAGACAGCAGCATAAGTGCGGTGGAAAGCGGACTTAAGCTTCTGAAAAAAGGCGGACTTATGACACTTTGCATTTACAGTGGCGGGGATACAGGATATCAGGAACGGGATGAGATGCTTGCGTTTATCCGTCAGTTGGATCCTCATAAATATCTGGTGATCCTGTCGGAATATGCAAACCGGCCTAATGATCCGCCCATACCGGTGCTGATCATCAAACTGCAATGAATACATAAATCGGTTACTGTCCGAAATACAGGACACAGAGCCCGGAGGGAGCTATCATGAATGATTACATATATTATTATCTGCTTGCAGTCAATATCCTGGCCTTTGTGCTTTTCGGAGTTGACAAGCAGAAAGCCCGTCGTAATAAATGGCGGATCCCGGAGAAGACCTTGATCTTAAGTGCTGTCATTGGTGGCAGCGTCGGGGCGATCCTTGGCATGAGATTTTTTCACCACAAAACCCGAAAAGCCAGATTTGCAATTGGTGTACCGGTGATACTGCTGGTGCAGATTGGTGTGGTGTGCCTGGTACAGTGGGCGATGAAGTAAAACTATAAATGCAATAACCATAAATACAATACCTGTCTGAAAAAAATAAGACAGCTGTCACAGGACAGAGGAGAGACCAATACTCCACGCCTGGGGCAGCTGTTATTTTTTTTATAAAAGGATGCTCAAAAATTCCTTCTTGACAAATACTTTTATGATGATATAATTTGATAATCAAAATATTTTAAGATAAAAGATAATTCAGAGAACAGCAGTACAGATTTATACAGACTGATTTAAGACAGATATCATGGAGAAAAATATGACAGGTAAAATATGTGGAACCGGTTCGTGGGCACCGGACAGAGTGTGGGATAACAACGATCTGGCAAAGATGGTGGAAACCAGTGATCAGTGGATTCGGGAAAGAACCGGTGTGGTACAGAGACATATTGCAAAAGAGGACGAAGATACTGTGACGATGGCAGCGGGGGCAGCATTAAAAGCTCTGGAAGACGCAGAAATGAAGGCAGAAGAAATCGATCTGATCCTTGTGGCAACCATTTCTCCAACAGAGATCATGCCCTGTGTGGCATGTGGGGTGCAGGAGCGGCTCGGAGCGGAAAAGGCTACCTGCTTTGATCTGAACGGCGCCTGCACAGGATCTCTTCTGGCACTGAACACTGCGCAGGCATACCTGGCCCAGGGAATATATAGGAATGCCCTTGTGATCGGAGCGGAAAAACTGTCCGGTTTAACGGACTGGACAGATCGTGGCACCTGCATTCTTTTCGGGGATGGTGCGGGAGCAGTCGTGCTGAGAGCAGAAGAGGGTGGAAGCTATGCACAGGTAACCCATTCCATTGGAAAAAAAGGCGGTGCACTTACCTTACAGAGCAGAAATCAGATCCGTTATGAAAATGATCCGAAGGCAAAGGAAACCTACATACAGATGAACGGAAAGGAAGTGTTCAGCTTTGCCGTGAGCAAGGTACCGGAGGCTGTGAAGGAGCTTCTTTCCCGAGAGCAGGTTTCCTGTGAAGATATCAGTTATTATCTTCTCCACCAGGCAAATGAGCGCATCATCCGTTCTGCAGCAAGGCGGCTGGGCGAAGACATTTCCAAGTTCCCTATGAATATGGACAGATACGGCAATACTTCTTCCGCAAGTCTTCTTATCCTCCTGGATGAGATGAAAAAAAGTGGAAAACTGCAGCGGGGTGACAGAATGGTCCTTGCAGGCTTCGGCGGCGGACTGACGTACGGAGCAAGCCTGATCGAGTATTAAAGCCCCTGTTAATGAATTGTTAAAATAAGGCTACGTAGTGAATGCGGATGTTTTTATCCGCTTGATCCAAATAAACCGCGGATGCTTTTATCCGCTTGATTTAATTTTCCGGAGGTAAAAGATGAAAACAAAAGTTACAGAATTACTTGGTATTGAATATCCCATCATCCAGGGCGGTATGGCCTGGGTGGCAGATCACCACATTGCGGCAGCAGTATCCGAGGCAGGCGGCTTGGGACTGATCGCAGCGGCAAACGCACCGGCAGAGTGGGTGCGTGAGCAGATCCGTGAGGCGAAAAAACTGACAGATAAGACTTTTGGTGTAAACATCATGCTGATGAGTCCAAGTGCCGATGAGGTTGCGAAGATCGTAGTAGAAGAAGGGATCAAGGTAGTAACAACCGGTGCCGGAAGCCCGGAAAAATACATGGAAGCATGGAAAGCTGCCGGAGTAAAGGTGATCCCGGTTGTTGCATCTGTAGCTCTTGCAAGAAGAATGGAGCGCTGTGGCGCAGATGCAGTGGTAGCAGAGGGAACCGAGTCCGGCGGACATATCGGTGAGACAACCACTATGGCGCTGGTACCGCAGGTCGTGGATGCAGTAAAGATCCCGGTAATTGCAGCAGGTGGAATTGCAGACGGTCGTGGGATCGCGGCAGCCTTTATGCTGGGTGCAGAAGCCGTACAGATGGGAACCCGATTTGTGGCAACAGAGGAATGTCACGTACATGAGAATTACAAACAATTCCTTCTGAAAGCCAGGGATATCGACACAAGAGTAACCGGCCGTACCACAGGTCATCCGGTCCGTACCTTAAGAAACCCTATGACAAAGGAATATCTGGAGAAAGAAGCTGCAGGTGCATCCTTTGAAGAACTGGAAATGCTGACACTTGGTGGCCTCAGGAAGGCTGTTGTTGACGGCGATGTAAAAACCGGAAGCGTTATGTCCGGACAGATCGCAGGTATGGTAAAGGATGTACCGACCTGTAAGGAGCTGATGGCAAGACTGATCAGAGAGACAAAAGAGACTGTAAAGAAAAACAGTTTTCTTGTGGAGGAATAATAAATGGGAAAAACAGCATTCATCTTTCCGGGCCAGGGTGCACAGAAGGCCGGAATGGGAAAAGATTTTTATGAGAAATACGATACAGCAAAGGATGTTTTCGACTCTGCCGGTGAGTGGCTGGATCTGGATATGAAAGCACTTTGCTTTGAAGAAAATGACAGGCTTGACCTGACTGAATATACACAGGCTGCACTGGTCACTACCTGTCTTGCCATGGAGAAGGTGGTAGAGGAGATGGGACTTCATCCAGATGTAACTGCAGGATTAAGCCTTGGCGAGTACTGCGCTATTGAAGCTGCCGGCGGCATGGAGCTGAAGGATGCTGTTACTACCGTGAGAAAAAGGGGAATCCTTATGGAGCAGGCAGTTCCGGCAGGTAAGGGAAGCATGGCAGCAGTTATGGGAATGGAGACAGAGAAGATCGAGGAAGTGCTTGCAGACATTGCAGATGTAAGCATTGCAAACTACAACTGTCCCGGCCAGATCGTGATCACAGGCCTTGCGGAGGCAGTTGCGGAAGCCTCTGAAAAGCTGAAGGCAGCCGGAGGAAGAAGAGTGATCCCGTTAAATGTCAGCGGACCGTTCCACTCCGCAATGCTTGCCACTGCAGGAAAAGAACTGGGAAAGGTTCTGGAGGGTGTCACACTTCATGAACTTAAAATCCCGTATGTGACAAACGTGACCGCAGAGTATGTGGAAGATCCGGCGGAAACAAAAGCACTTCTGGAAAAACAGATTTCTTCTTCCGTGCGCTGGCAGCAGAGTGTGGAAAATATGATCCGTCAGGGAGTAGATACATTTATTGAGATCGGACCGGGAAGAACCCTTGCCGGATTTATGAGAAAGATCGACAGAAATGTAAAAGTATATAACATCCAGACCGTAGAAGATGCAGAGAAGGTCTGCCAGGAACTGGTATAAATATTGGAAAAAAAGATAAAGAATCAAAAATAAAGCAGGCATAGTGCAGCAGACAGAAATGCCAGGTAACAAATGCGGATCACGGATGACCGCATAACATCAGAAAGGAATTCATATGTCAGAGAAAAAAATCGCAGTTGTAACAGGCGGTGCACGTGGGATCGGGAAAGCCATCGCCCTGGAGCTTGCAAAAGCAGGAAACCTTGTAGTGATCAATTATAACGGCTCAGAAGAAAAAGCCCGGGAAACAAAAGCAGAGATCGAGGCAGCCGGCGGCCAGGCAGATATCCTGCAGTGCAATGTGGCAGATTTTGATGCATGTGAAGCTTTTTTCAAAGCTGTTGCAGAAAAATACGGACGTGTTGATATCCTGGTAAATAATGCCGGAGTTACGAAGGACGGACTTCTCATGAAAATGAGTGAGGAAGATTTTTCCAGAGTTGTTGACATCAATCTGAAAGGAACCTTCAACTGCATCCGTCATGTGTCCCGAATGATGCTGAAGCAGAGAAGCGGCCGGATCATCAGCCTTTCATCGGTGGTAGGCCTTCGTGGAAATGCAGGACAGGCCAATTATGCGGCATCCAAAGCCGGGATCATCGGTCTTACAAAATCCGCTGCAAAGGAGCTGGCATCCAGAGGGATCACGGTCAACGCTATTGCACCGGGATTTATCAAAACAGACATGACGGACGTGCTTTCTGACAAAGTAAAAGAAAATATTGCGGCATCTATCCCCATGGGAAGCATGGGAACAACAGAAGACGTGGCAAAGGCAGCTGCATTTCTGGCATCAGACGGTGCACGTTACATCACAGGACAGGTACTTCGCGTAGACGGCGGAATGGCAATGTAAAGAAGGCTCCCCGGAGTCAGGAGGATAGATTGATGAAAAGACGAGTAGTAGTAACAGGACTTGGAGCAGTAACACCGATTGGAAATGATGTGGAAAGCTTCTGGAACGGAGTAAAAGAAGGAAAGGTGGGGATCGGACCGATCACCCGTTTTGATACGACCGGATACAAGGCAACACTGGCAGCAGAGCTTAAAGATTTTGTGGCAAAGGATCGCATGGATCCGAGAACTGCAAGAAGAATGGAGCCTTTTTCCCAGTATGCGGTAGCAGCTGCACTGGAAGCAGTGGAAAATTCCGGGCTTAAGATGGAAGAGGAAGATCCGTACATGGTAGGCGTTATCATCGGCTCCGGTGTGGGAAGTCTTCAGGCTACCGAGACCAATGAGAAGAAGCTTATGGAAAAAGGTCCTTCAAGAGTGGATCCGCTTCTTGTTCCGAAGATGATCACAAATATGGCAGCTGGAAATGTTTCTATCGCTACCGGCGCAAAAGGAAAATGCACCAACGTGGTAACGGCATGTGCGACAGGAACACATTGTATCGGAGATGCTTTCCGTGCCATTCAGTATGGTGATGCAGATGTAATGCTTGCCGGTGGTACAGAGGGAGCTGTCTGCCCTATCGGTATCGCAGGCTTTGCAAGCCTTACTGCACTGAGCACAAGTGAGGATCCGCTGCGTGCATCCATTCCGTTTGATAAAGACAGAGGGGGTTTTGTTATGGGCGAGGGTGCAGGTGTGGTTGTTCTGGAAGAGCTTGAGCATGCCAAAAAGAGAAATGCCAATATCCTGGCAGAGGTTGTGGGATACGGTGCAACTGCAGATGCTTTCCATATCACATCTCCGGCCGAGGACGGAAGCGGCGCCGCACGTGCTATGGAAAATGCCATGAAGGAAGCAGGTGTTGCACCGGCGCAGGTAGATTATATCAATGCACACGGAACCGGAACACATCACAATGACCTGTTTGAAACAAGAGCTATCAAGCTTGCGTTTAAGGACGCTGCCAAGGATGTAAAGATCAATTCCACAAAATCCATGGTGGGCCATCTTCTTGGCGCAGCAGGAGCTGTTGAGTTTATCGTATGCGTAAAATCCATTCTGGACGGATTTATCCATCAGACAGTGGGAACAACAGAAACAGAGGAGGAGCTTGATCTGAACTATATGATCGGTGCTCCGGCAAAACAGGAAGTTCGTTATGCAATGAGCAATTCCCTTGGATTTGGAGGACACAACGGAACATTGCTTGTAAAGAAGTATGAGGAGGACTGAAGCTATGGAATTTAAACAGATCCTTGAACTGATCGATCACGTATCTGCATCAGAGCTTACTGCCTTTACATATGAGACAGCAGATCTGACCTTAAGTATGGAGCATGGAAAGCCACAGATCATCCAGGGGGTTATAGGAGAAACTGTGGAAAACATTCCGGCAGTAGGAATGACCGGTGGAAAAGTCCGCAGGGCAGTGAATACAGCACCGGTGGCAGGCAAAGATCCTGTGGTACCGGCTTCAACAGATGAAATGGCAGTGACAATGACAGGAAAAACTGTGGCAGAAGCACAGGGAGTGAAAGGTACTGAGCAGTCGGAAACCGTACCACAGAGCGGGGAAGATCAGACAGGCAGCCTGGTAACATCTCCGCTGGTAGGAACCTTCTATGCTGCACCGTCCCAGGATCTTCCGCCTTACGTTCAGGTGGGAGACAAGGTAAAAAAAGGCCAGGTTCTTGCAATCGTGGAAGCTATGAAGCTGATGAATGAGATCGAAAGTGATTTTGACGGCGAGATCGCAGAGATCTATGTGGAGAACGGACAGCCGGTAGAATACGGTCAGAAGCTTTTCCGTATCCGATAAGTACCTTCAGATCAGAATCAGAGAATAAGAGAGAGTATTCCGGGGAAAAAGAATGCAGATCATGTGATCGGTGGTTTTCTCCGGGATTTTACAGGAGGATAGAGAATGAAGCATCTTGATGTAAAACAGATCGAGGAGATCATTCCACACAGACATCCGTTTCTGCTTGTGGACTATATTGAAGATTATGAGCCGGGTGAATTTGCTGTCGGATATAAATGTGTGACCTTCCGCGAGGATTTTTTTCGGGGACATTTTCCCCAGGAGCCGGTAATGCCGGGTGTTCTGATGGTAGAAGCGCTGGCACAGGTGGGTGCGGTAGCCATTCTTTCCCTGGAGGACATGAAGGGAAAAACCGCTTATTTCGGAGGTATCAACAAGTGTAAATTCCGCAGAAAGGTAGCTCCGGGAGACAAGCTCCGTCTTGAAACAAAGATCATCCGCAGAAAGGGTCCTGTAGGCATTGGTTCTGCAGTGGCATCTGTGGATGGCGAGGTTGCCGTAGAGGCTGAGCTTACATTTATGATCGGGTAAGGTGATTGTATGATTCGAAAGTTACTGATCGCCAACAGAGGCGAGATCGCGGTGCGTATTATCCGTGCCTGCAGAGAAATGGGAATTGCCACAGTGGCGGTTTATTCTGAGGCAGATGAGGAAAGCCTTCACACACAGCTGGCGGACGAAGCAATCTGTATCGGACCGGGACCATCTGCACAGAGCTATCTGAATATGGAACAGATCATCAGTGCAACCATGGTTTCCGGTGCGGATGCCATTCATCCGGGATTTGGCTTTCTTTCTGAAAATGCCAGATTTGCGGAGCTCTGTGAAAAATGCGGGATCACATTTGTGGGTCCTCCATCAAAGGTCATCCGTATGCTGGGCAACAAAAAAATTGCAAGAAGCACCATGATCGCAGCTGGTGTTCCGGTAGTTCCGGGCAGCGAAGGGGATGTGGAGGATATTGAAACCGGTCTTAAGGAAGCTGAGAGGATTGGTTATCCGGTGATCATCAAGGCAGCTCTTGGCGGCGGCGGAAAAGGCATGCGTGTGGCAAACACACCGGAGGAATTTCCGGAAGCCTATGCAACCGCCAGAAAAGAGTCTGAGATCGCTTTTGGCGACGGTACCATGTATATTGAACATTTCGTGGTAAATCCGAGACATATTGAGTTTCAGATCCTTGCAGACAGCTTCGGAAATGTGATCCATCTGGGAGAGCGTGACTGCTCCATCCAGAGAAATCATCAGAAGATGATCGAGGAATCTCCAAGTGCTGCAGTTTCTCCGGAATTAAGAGAAAAAATGGGTCATGCGGCGGTGACGGCGGCGAAAGCAGCCGGTTACGTAAATGCGGGAACGATTGAATTTCTTCTGGAACCGGATGGAAAATTCTGGTTTATGGAAATGAATACAAGGATCCAGGTGGAGCATCCGGTGACAGAGTGGGTAACAGGAATCGATCTTGTAAAGGAGCAGCTGAAGATCGCTTCCGGAATGCCTCTTGAGATATCACAGGAGGATGTCCGGATCCAGGGACACGCCATTGAGTGCAGGATCAATGCTGAAAATCCTCAAAAAAATTTCCGTCCTTCGCCGGGAACTATCCAGGGAGCGCATTTTCCGGGAGGAAACGGGATCCGTGTGGATACCTGTGTGTATAACGGCTGTAAGATCCCGCCATATTATGATTCCATGCTTGCGAAGCTGATCGTTCATGCAGGTAACCGGAAAGAAGCCATTGCAAAGATGCAGAGTGCTCTTGGTGAGGTGATCATTGACGGAATCGATACAAATATTGACTATCAGTACGAAATCCTGAAAGATGAGGATTATCAGTCCGGAAATTTTGACACTGGCTTTCTTGCCAGCCATATCATTGCGGGAGTGAAGATCAATGAGAATTAAGCACATGTTCAAAAAAACAGTCAGGGATATCCGGGGTGAAGAACAGGAAAACACTCCGGAGGTGCCGGATAACCTGATGCGTAAATGCAATGCCTGCAAAGCGGCGGTTTTTGTAGACGAGGTAAAGCAGAATCAATACATCTGTCCCCACTGCGGAAATTATTTCCATGTACCCGCTTACCGTCGGATCAAACTGATCGCAGATAGAAAGAGTTTTGTGGAGTGGGATGCTCACATGGAAGAACAGAATCCCCTTCAGTACAGAGGCTACGAAGAAAAGCTTCAGGGGCTTCGTGAAAAGACAGGGCTTGATGAGGCTGTAGTTACCGGAAAGTGTACTATAAAAGGGACACCTGTGGCACTTGGTGTCTGTGACTGTCGTTTCATGATGTCCAGTATGGGAGAAGTCGTGGGGGAAAAGATCACGCGGGCTTTTGAACGTGCCACAGAGGAGAAGCTGCCGGTAATCCTCTATATCTGTTCTGGCGGTGCCAGAATGCAGGAGGGCCTGGTTTCCCTGATGCAGATGGCAAAAACCAGTATGGCCATCCGGAAGCACAGCGATGCTGGACTTCTTTATGTGCCGGTCCTCACAGACCCGACAACAGGCGGCGTGACGGCAAGCTTTGCTATGCTGGGAGATATTATCCTGGCAGAGCCGAAAGCGCTGATCGGTTTTGCAGGTCCCAGAGTGATCGAACAGACCATCGGGCAAAAGCTTCCCAAAGGCTTCCAGAGAGCGGAATTTCTTCTGGAACACGGCTTTGTGGACAAGATCGTAAAGCGTGAGGAGCAGAGGATCGTATTGGCGGATATTCTGAGATTACATCAGGATAAAATCCTGAATAATGTACAGTCCGATAATACGGACATTAAAAATGGGTTCAAGTCTGACAATCAGGAATTGATGAAAACTGTTGAGGAAGATAATAGGATCTGGCCGGACTTCGTTCCATCCGGAGATTTCACTCCCTGGGAACATGTTCAGCTTGCCAGAGCCAAAACACGTCCTACAGGAAAGGATTACATCGAAGCGCTTTTTGACGATTTCATGGAATTTCACGGAGACCGTCACTGCGGGGATGATCCGGCAGTGATCGGTGGTGTGGCATTTTTCCACGGACAGCCGGTAACTATCCTTGTACAGGAAAAAGGAGAGGGTACAAAGGAAAACATTACCCGGAATTTCGGAATGGTATCTCCGGAGGGGTACTGGAAATCCCTGCGCCTGATGCAGCAGGCAGAGAAATTTCACCGTCCGGTGATCTGCCTTGTAGATACACCAGGCGCATTCTGCGGGCTGGAAGCTGAGGAACGTGGACAGGGTGAAGCCATTGCAAAAAATCTCTATACACTGGCAGGTCTCACAGTGCCGGTGCTTTCCGTTGTGATCGGTGAAGGCGGAAGCGGAGGTGCCCTTGCCTTGGCGGTGGCAGATGAGGTATGGATGCTGGAGCATTCCGTTTATTCCATCCTGTCCCCGGAGGGCTTTGCCTCCATTCTCTGGAAAGACAGCAAAAAGGCAAAGGAAGCAGCAGCAGTGATGAAGCTCACAGCTGCAGACCTTTACCAGATGGGGATGATCGAGCATGTGATTCCGGAAGCAGAGCCTGTAAGCCGTGAGAACATAAATGATATTGCGGGTTATCTGGAAAACGGAATTGCGGATTTTCTTGAGAAATATGGCGAAGAAGAGCCGGAGAAGCTTCTGGAACATCGCTATGAACGTTTCCGGAAAATGTAGAAGCAATAAGTGCAGTGATTTTGTAGCCCGCAAAGTAAAAATCCAGTGGAAAAAATGCCATATTTATGTTACGATGGCTTCATAAACAGAGAACCGGAGAAGCCTTTTTGCTCCGGAGAAACAGGAGCGGGTAGAGTGGACAATCGGGAAGTTATAAATGACGTGCTGGTGAATCTGTTCAATGAGATCCTCCGACTGGAGGAGGAAGCCATCATCACAGATAAATATAAAGATATTTCCAACAATGATATGCACATTATCGAGGCTGTAGGTCTTGGAGGGGGGAACATGTCCTCCATTGCAGCCAAGCTTAAGATCACCGTAGGCTCCCTCACAACATCTATGAATAGTCTTGTAAAAAAAGGCTATGTGAAGAGAGAGCGAAGTGAGAAGGACCGGCGTGTAGTATTTATCCAGCTTACAAATAAGGGACGTATGGCATATCATCATCATGCGGAGTTTCACAGGCAGATGACAGAAGCGGTGATCGCAGAGCTGAATGAGAATGAGACAGAAGTGCTGGTAAAAGCACTGGACGGACTGCGTAAATTTTTCAGACAGTATCACGAACAATGAAGAAATGTATAATAAAAGCATCCGGATCGGTAATAAAGGACAATTACCGATCCGGATGCTTTTTGCATAACAGGCATTTTCGACACGGACATTTATTGAAAATGATGTTAAATGTCGCCTTTGTTTTTGTGATACGAGAGTTTATTCGTCCCAGCCATCCTGGAAGCGGATATTTACAGAGATATTGCGGACAACGTCTCCCTCCTGAAGCTCCAGATCGCTCTCATCGGAAACCGGAGGAAGCTTTCCCTCAAATTCCATAAGCTCTGTGTAGATCCAGTCGTATGCAGCTGCATTGGCATTTTCGATGGCATCATCTAGCGTGTCACCGTTGGCTTCACAGCAGGCAAGATCCGGAAAAAAAGCATTGTATTTTTTGTCCTCTGTGGGACGGAAAACTGCGGGATATATAAATTTCATAGGTAAGATTCCTTTCTTTTTTAAAATGAAGTGATCCGTGTAATACCATGAATATGGATAGTTTTACCTGACCAAGGTAAGTATATACCAATTTCAGAATGAGGGCAAGCGAGTTCATGATCCAATGAAAGATCTAAATAAGAACAGCAGAGTTTTGGGAATGCTATAATCAGAAAATTGTCGTATATAAGTAAAAATGATAGATATATAACCCTTTTTGTCCTTGTATATAGGAAATATAGATGCTATACTGTGTAATACAGAGTATGAACGGGGGGTCGAAAGACCTGACGGGAGGCACAGCTATGATTTATACAGCTTTGACGAAAAAAGCTATGAAGGTGGCGTACGAGGCACATCATGGACAGACAGATCGAAGCGGGACACCTTATATCTTTCATCCATTTCACGTAGCGGAGCAGATGGATGATGAACTCAGTGTATGTACGGCACTTCTGCACGATGTGATAGAAGATACAGAGATCACATTTGAGGATCTTACCGGAGAATTTCCGGAAGAGGTTGTGGAGGCCTTACGTTGTCTTACAAGAGATAAGAATATGAATTATTTCGATTATATCCGGAAGCTTAGGAAGAATCCGATCGCAAAAAAAGTGAAGCAGGCTGATCTGCTCCACAATTCTGATGTAACACGTCTTTCTGACTGCGAAAATATGTCTACTGAACAGATATCACGGCTGCATGGAAGATATAAACGGGCTTTGGAGATACTTCATGATGCCAGGTGATATTATTTTCGCACAAGTCATTTATTGACTTTTATTCAGTTTTTTCATGCGCATGATCCACACAAAATATCCGTGACCTCAGATATTATTGTGGATCTTCTTAGTGGAAGTATGGATTTCTTGCATTGATCTCTATGTAGCATTTGATCGCATATTTGATAAATTCTATGATTTTTTTCATTTTATTTTCCTCCTCTTTTCTTTAACTTACAAATGCATTATAATAAACTCTCGGAAACATTACGTGCCAAAAACACAGAAAAAGTAGTCAAATATTGCGGAGAGAAAAATCCATGTTTCCAGTATACGAAGAAAAAAAGAAGAATCTCCATATTCATCTGCGGACCTCAGCCCATGCTTCACCTCATCTTCATAATTCCATAGAGTTTATCTATATCACAGAGGGAACTCTGGAGCTTGGTATGGGACAGGAGCTTTATCATATGGAAAAGGGAGATTTTGCAGTGATCTTTCCGGATGTGATCCATCACTATCAGGTGTTCTCTCCGGGAGAAAACAAAGCAGTCTATCTCTGGGCAAAGCCGGTATTGACTGGTCAGTTTGCGGATATCATTCAGAACAGCTGTCCGGAAGACCCGGTTATAAAAAAGGAGCAGGTGCATCCGGATATTGTAAATGCGGTACGGTGTCTCAGGGCAAACCGCAAGGAGAAGGATGATAATCTTGCAGTGGAACAGGCGTATGTGCAGATCTCGGGATTTGAAAGTCAGAGGACTTTTAACCGGGTATTCCGGGAACGTTACCGGATGACACCAAGAGAATACAGAACATTATATAAGGAAAAATATTTACGAGAGGAACAGACATGATCACAGTAGAGCTGGAACATTTCAGCCTTGATAAAATATGCGATTCCGGACAGTGCTTCCGGATGAGAAAGCTTGGAGACGGACATTTTTCCATGGTGGCGGGAGACCAGTATCTGGAAATGTATCAGAAAGACGGAGTGGTGGATTTCTGCTGCTCTCAGGAGGAATTTATCTGTTACTGGGTGCTGTATTTTGACCTGGATACGGATTATGAAGCTTACATGAATGCTGCTAATCCACGGGATAAATATCTGGGTGCCGCAATAAAGGCAGGAGACGGGATACGGATATTAAGACAGGATCTCTGGGAAATGATCGTTACGTTTCTGATATCTCAGCAGAACAATATCAAGCGTATCCGCAAATGTATCGAAACCATCTGCCGGAAGTACGGAGAGCGAAAAAATTCATCTGCAGGTGTGGAATACTACGCTTTTCCGACTGTAGAGGCGCTGAGTCAGGCAACGGAAGAGGAGTTAAGAGGATGCGGCCTGGGATACCGGGCAAAATATATCGCAGTAACGGCCAGGACCATTGCATCCGGTCAGATCTCCCTGGAAAAAATCTATGATATGCGTTACCCTCAGGCAAAGAAGGAGCTGATGAAACTCTGTGGTGTGGGAGAAAAGGTAGCTGAATGTATCTGCCTGTTTGCACTGCATCATATGGATGCTTTTCCCATAGATACCCACATCCGTCAGGTCATGGACGTGCATTACAAAAGAGGATTTCCTAACCGCAGATACAGAGGAATGCGTGGGATCATGCAGCAGTATATTTTTTACTATGACTTGTACTCATAGACTGCGGATGCTATCATAGGTGAAAATAAAGGAAAAATCCACGGAGGAAAAAGTAATCAGAAAATATTTACTGCGATTGAGACAACCACGTATAAAAAAGAAAGAAAACAGATATTATATCCGGGGCTATAAGGGAACGGAAGTGATCATCCGTACAGATCATGAGATTCTGAAGAGGATTGCCTACAGGCGTACCTGCGTGAAACAAGTCTGCATTCCTGGAAGATATGAAACAGAAACAAAATATATCTATACAAGAAAAGAAAACAGAAGAAGCCGCCCAGTCATAGTTCCGGGCATTCCGACCGGGAGAGAAACTGCTATGCCACGTGCCGTGCGGACAGTGCTCCATGCTCTTTCCTATGGCGGGATCGAAGTGGAGGCTTCCAGAAAGCTGGCAGATCTTAAGAAGATGGATCCTATGAGGATCTTTTACAGGACGCTGGATGCGGAAGTTTATAACGGAGACTATAAAGTGCCGATCCGTCTGTTTTTTCCAACAGAAGAGGACATGGAAAACGGTGCCGCCTCCGGAAAAAAACCACCGGTGATTCTGTTTTTCCATGGCGGTGGCTGGGTTACGGAAAGTGTAGAGAATTATCAGCGGGTTTGTGCCAGAATGGCACAGTCTACCGGTCAGATCGTGGCGTCTGTTGAATACAGGCTGGCACCGGAATACCGTTTCCCGGTGGGACTGATGGATTGTTATGCAGCTGCGAAGACTTTTTACACCAATCGTTTTCTTCTGAATACGGATCCGGATCGTATCACCATTATGGGAGATAGTGCAGGCGGAAATCTGGCAGCGGCTGTATGTATGATGGCCAGAGACCGCGGAGATTTTTTTCCAAAAAAACAGATCCTCATTTATCCGGCACTGAACAACTGTTATACGGAAGACTCTCCCTTTGAATCCGTAAAAACAAACGGAACCGGTTATCTTCTCACAGCGGAGAAGATGGAAGATTATCTGAAACTCTATGAGAGTTGTCCGGAAGACAGGAGGAACCCCTATTTTGCACCGATCCTGGAGAAGAATTTTCGAAATATGCCGGATACACTGATACTTACCGCTGAGTTCGATCCTCTTCGGGATGAAGGTGAGGCATTTGGCGAAAAACTGAAGGAAGCGGGAAATCGTGTGGAAGTGCACAGGATCGCAGGTGCGTTTCATGGGTATTTTGCACTGGGGATCAAATTTCTGCATGTGCAGGAGAGCTTTGCATATGTAAATCGTTTTCTGGAAACAGAGGAACAGGAAGAAGGAAAGCATCATGAAGAACGAATATGCACAGTGGAGAAAACTTGACAATGCGGCGCTGGCGTTCCCGGCGGTGACAGGAAAGAATGACACCAGGGTATTTCGTTTTTACTGTGAACTGAAAGAAGAGATAAAAGAAGAAAACCTGCAGGAAGCCCTGGAGAGGACACTGGAAAAATATCCTCTTTTCCGTGCAGTTTTAAGAAAGGGACTGTTCTGGTTTTATCTGGAGAGACGTGATATTCCGGCAGTGGTAAAGAAAGAAGCAGGTGCACCCTGCAGCGGACTTTATATTCCGGACAAAAAAACGCTTCTTTTTCGGGTGAGCTATTATAAGAACAGGATCAATTTCGAGGTATTTCATGCGCTGACGGATGGAACGGGAGCCATGCATTTTCTGATGGAGCTGGTGAAAAATTATCTTCAGGAGACGCACCCATCCGCAGAGCTTCCGGAGCTTTTTCCGGATGAAAACATTACGGGCAGGGATATGGAGGAGGACAGCTTTTCTCAGTATTATTCCTCCGATGCGCCAAGAAAGAGAGAGTCCAAGAAGCCTGCTTTCCAGTTAAAAGGCGAGAAGCTCAGGCAGGAGGATATGAATATCACGGAAGTCTGTGTTCCGGTAAAAGAGATCCACGCCCGTGCAAAAGCGGCCGGTGTATCGATCACGGTTTTCCTTACGGCAGCACTTATCTGGGCGATCCATGAAGAAGTGCCTCAGAATCAGGCAAAAAAGCCCATTGGTCTGATGATCCCGGTAAATTTGAGAAATTATTTTCCGTCCCGGTCTATGGCAAATTTTTTCGGATGGATCGAGATCAGCTGTTATTTTCAGCCTGATACAGCCTTTGAGGATATTCTGAGATCCGTAAAGGAGCAGTTTGCAAAGGAACTGAGTAAGGACGTGATCGAAGCAAAGCTGAATGATCTGGTAAGCCTGGAGAAAAATCCGATCCTGCGTCTGGTACCACTGGAGATCAAAACCCCGTTCCTTCTTGCCGGGACGACTCTCGGAGGGAGGTCTATCACGGCGATCTATTCCAATGTGGGGATTATCCGGATGCCGGAGGAATATCGGAAATATATTCAGAGATTCGGACTTTTTGCAAGCACGGACAGTCTGCAGCTGTGTTCCTGTTCTTTTGGAGATGAGATGGTTTTAAGCTTTACGTCCAAGATCCCCAATGGAAATATTGAGCGGAATTTTGTGGAGAGACTGAAAAATGAGCAGGTATCCTGTACAATTCGGGAGAATGATCTTCCGGGACAAAAAGAGGAGCAGAAACAGCAGATGAAGCTTTTTGAGAGCTTTACATTTCTGTGTATTGTGCTGGCTGTGGTATGTAATCTGATCGATTATCTGCTGGATGGTCATATAGGCTGGGCCTGGTTTGTGACTGCAGGGGCGTTCTGCACCTGGCTGATGGTTTCAGTGGCTTATGTGAAGCGGCGGAATCTTCTGAAGAATGAGATGTGGCAGCTGGTGATCGCAGCTGTTGCAGGAGTGCTTTGGGATGTGTTTACCGGCTGGCGTGGCTGGTCTGTGGATTATCTGCTTCCTCTGGCTTCGCTTGCTGTGATCTGCTCCATGTGGGTGATCACTGCGGTACAGAAGCTGGAGGTGGCGGAATATATGATCTATCTTCTGGAAGCAGGAGCTTTCGGAGGAGTGATCCCTGTGATCCTGTTGGCTGCCGGTGTGGTAACGGTGCTGTATCCGTCGCTGATCTGCATATGCGTCAGTTTCCTGATGCTGATATGGCTGTTCCTGTTTAAGAGGAAAGATATGGTGCGGGAGATGCAGAAGAAATTCCGTGCATAGAAAATAAAAACAACCGTCGATCTGCAGAGGATTTTTTGAAGATCTGTCTGCAGACCGGCGGTTTTTTGATCAAATCAAGGGAGTCTTCTGCAGGGTTGCGAAAAGCAATAAGCAGTGGGGGAAACTTGCCCGGTGTTCGGAGATCAGAATCCGAAATCTTCATAGTCCTCCGGTGTGAACTTATGATAGATCATATGCTCACCCTCCAGAGACAGACAATACCGGTAGTCATCCGGGATCCCGTCTTCGAAATATACAAGATAATCAAATCCGGTTCCGGTTGTTTTTTCCACGTGTACATGTTCGGAATAAGCATGAAAAACGTCCATCACTTCATCCAGAGTACAGCCATGACGTGCAACCGTGCCTATAAAGTGTACCAGAAATTCACTCGGCTTCCGGTTTTCGTGAACGTAGTCCGAGGCCTGAGGCGGCAGGGTGATGCAGAAACGCCCGTTTTTGGAAGAAGCCGTTACTTTTCCAAGACGGTCACAGGCATGATCTGAGAATTTTTCCATTGCATGCTGCATTTCTTCTTCCGTAAGCTCTGTGCCAAGAAGGCGGTTCAGAGACTGCAGCGGATAATAAAAACGGGTAACTCCGCTCATGTATCCGATCTTTACCTGTTGTTCCTGGATCATATCCAGGAGATTATTTTCCAGTTTTTTGAAATTCATTATGTTTTTCCTTTCCGAGGTCTGAAGGTTTATTGAACTGCATACATTCAGATCCCATTTTTTTCGCAGATATCATTGAGACAGCAGCGGTCACAGTAAGGCTTTGTCCGCGCTGTACAGACTTCTCTTCCATGATTGACAAGACGGTGGCAGAGATCATTGCCTTCTTCCGGAGGGATGATCTTCCAGAGAGCCATTTCCACCTTTTTCGGATCCTTCATGTCATGGACAAGGCCGATGCGGTTGGAAAGGCGGATACAGTGAGTATCTGTTACAATGGCGGGCTTGCCGAATACGTCCCCCATGATCAGGTTTGCGCTTTTTCGGCCCACACCGGGAAGCTTCAGAAGTGCGTTAAAGTCTTCCGGCACCTTGTCGTGATACTGTTCGTGGAGAATGCGCATACAGGCGCTGATGTCCCGGGCTTTGCTTTTTCCAAGGCCGCAGGGACGTACAATGGCTTCGATCGCTTCCGGCTCTGCTGCTGCCAGGGCTGCCACATCCGGGTATTTTGCATAGAGATCCTGAACAACTACATTGACCCGGGCATCGGTGCACTGAGCTGCCAGACGGACACTTACAAGAAGCTTCCAGGCATCATCATAATCCAGTGTACAGTCTGCATCCGGATATTCCTTTTTTAAACGGCTGATAACTTCATAGGCCAGTTCCTGTGTTGTCATTTGTATATGAACCATCCTTTCAATTTCGGTTATATTACTGAATTACTACAGCCAGGATGATACCACAGCATTCGGAGAATTACAAGGTGGACAGGAGTACAGAAGCAGTGAGTGGCATTTGGGAATTTTATCAGCAGAGTAATTTTGGGAATCCCCCCCAGGGGCTTGTTAATACCCTGACAATTTGGTACATTAAACGTGACCTGTGAGGGACCTGATCTCCCTCACGTAAATAGAAAAGTGCGGAGGAATCAACGTGGAAAAACTTCTCGATGAAATCGAATCTTACTGGAGCACCCGTACAGAAGGGTACTCCGAAGTGAATCATAAAGAGCTTGCAGGAACGCAGAAAAACGCATGGCTTAAGGTGCTGACCAGTCAGTTTCCGGACAAACCCAAGGAAGAGATCCGTATCCTGGATATCGGAACAGGCCCCGGATTTTTTCCTGTGATCCTGGCAGAAGCCGGATATCATGTAGATGCAGTGGATTATACGGAAGGAATGCTGGAAAAGGCAAAGGAAAATGCAGGAGACCTTTGCCGGAATATCCGCTTTTTGAGGATGGATGCACAGAAGCTGGATTTTGAGGATAATACCTTTGACGTGGTCATTTCCCGAAATCTTACCTGGAATCTGGAGCATCCTGATGTTGCTTACAGAGAGTGGGTCCGTGTACTGAAGGTAGGAGGAAGACTTCTGAATTTTGATGCCAACTGGTACGGTTATCTTTATGAGGAAGAGCAGCGTAAGGCATACGAAAACGACCGGAAAAATGTGGAAAACAACAGCCTGGATGATCACTATCTCTGTACGGATATTGAGCGCATGGAGCGGATCGCCCTCCAGGTACCGCTGTCAAAGATCAGTCGTCCCCAGTGGGATGTAAAAACTCTCAGAGAAGCAGGACTTCTTGGGATCCGCACAGACACAGAAATATGGAAAACGGTCTGGAGTGAGGAGGAGAGATTAAATTATCAGTCCACACCAATGTTTATGGTAACTGGTGTAAAGCCGGATCATTTCCTGAATCTTCCGGTTGCGGCAGGAGAAAAAACAGAAGGCTTTCTCGAGCTCGGAGATGGAGAATTTGTCCTTCCTGCAACCATCATCCGTGGAAAAGATCCTGGAAAAACCGTTCTCGTCACAGCAGGTCTTCATGCAGGAGAGTATGTGGGGATCCAGACTCTGATCGAGCTGTCGAAGCGGCTGAAGCCGGAAAAGGTAAAGGGCCAGCTGGTTCTGGTAAAGGTGCTGAACCGGGAAGATTTTGAGAAGCGTGCAGGCAGCATCAGCTGGGAAGACGGAAAAAATCTGAACCGTGTTTTCCCTGGCAGAAAAGATGGCACAAAAATGGAACGACTGGCAGCGGCCATCACAGAATCCCTGATCCGGAAGGCAGATTATTATATCGATCTTCACGGCGGTGATGATTATGAGGAGCTGACTCCGTATGTATATTTTGCAGGCGTGGCAAAGCCGGAGATCGTGGAAGCTTCCCGAAAAATGGCAGAGCAGGTTGATGTCCCATATATGGTACAGTCAAATGTGAGTACAGGCGGCGCCTACAATTATGCGGCAAGTACCTTCCATATTCCGGCGGTCCTTTTGGAACGCGGCTGTATGGGAACCTGGGAACGGGAGGAAGTGGATTCCATGCGAAGAGATGTAAGAAATATCCTCTGCAGCATCGGAGCCTATAACGGAATCCGTTCCCACAGTACGTACTATCCGCTGAAAATGGATGATGTGCGTTATCAGTGCGCCAGTGTCAACGGTCTCTGGTATCCGGTGAAGAAACCAGGCGATATCGTTCATCAGGATGAGTATCTTGGAGAGATCCGTGATTATGAGGGAAATGTTCAGGAAATCTGTCGTGCAGATATGGATGGTGTGATCCTTTATCAGGTATCAAGCCTTCAGGTTGTGGAAGGCGGCCCTGTGATCACCTACGGAAATATCGTAAGAGAAAAAGACGAGCGGAAAACAAGGATCGCCCAGTACTGGACCAGGCGCAGCGACAGCTTTCTGGAACAGAGAAGAGCGGAACTTCACAGCGCCCTTGCAGGCAGATGGATGACCGAGCTTAAGAAGCACCTGCCGGAGAAAAAGAATCTCAGGATCCTGGATGTGGGATGCGGAACCGGATTTTTCACCATTCTTCTTGCAAAAGAAGGCCATCAGGTAACCGGAATCGACCTGACACCGGATATGATCACCCATGCAAAAGAGCTGGCTGAGGAAGAAAAAGCAGACTGTCAGTTTGCAGTCATGGATGCGGAAAACCCGGATTTCCCGGATGAGGAATTTGACGTGATCGTATCCCGAAACCTTACCTGGACACTGCCGGATGCAGAACACGCTTATCAGGAATGGTTCCGCGTGCTGAAACCAGGCGGAGTGATGATCAATCTGGATGCAAACTACGGAGCAGCAGACTTTGCGGACACTGCGGATCTTCCGGAGAATCATGCCCATCATCAGATCCAGGATGAGCTGATGCAGGAATGCGAGGATATCAAGCGGCAGCTGCCCATCAGTTCTTTTCTGCGTCCGGCATGGGATCTGGAAACGCTGAGCCGTATAGGTGTGGAAGAATTTTCCTTTGATCTTGGTATCAGCAAACGTATTTATACAGAAAAAGACGAGTTTTATAATCCGACCCCGATGTTTTTGATCTTTGCGAAGAAACCGAGGTAGGATCATGCTCAATATAAAACAGATCCAGTATTTTGCGGCCTGTGCCAAAACAGGCTCCTTCAGCCAGGCTGCAGAGCTGCTTTTTACCACGCAGTCAAATGTAAGCAAGGTAATCCGTTCCATGGAAGATGATATGCGTACCCAGCTGTTTGTCCGTCATGCAAAGGGCATAGAGCTGACACCGGAAGGAGAGCGTGCATATATCCATGTGCAGAGGATCCTGGAAAATATAGATGAACTGGAAATGCAGGCACAGCCACTTGCAAAAAGCAACCTGTGTGTATGCTTTCATCCCAGCTCCTGGTTTGCGGATACCTTCGTAACGTATTATGAAGCACATAAGTGCGATGATCTTCATTATCAGGTTTACGCAGCAGATACCCATGAGATCATAAAACGTGTGAAAGCCAGACAGGATGATATGGGATTCGCCTATGTGATGCAGAATCAGCTGGCAGCGTTCCAGTATTTTCTTTCCCGGAATTACCTGGAATTTGAGCTGCTGACGGAAACCGAGGTAAATATTTATACCGGGAAAAGGAAAGCAGATACAGCAGATGAGGGAGATTTTAATATGTCCCAGCTCAGGCTGATCCAGAGATTTCCCGATGAATTTTCCCCGGATAATTACCGGAACCTTGTAGAGGAAAACGGTCATTCCGCAGTGGAGGCAGAGACCGTAGTCGTAACAAACAGTGATTATATCGTGGAACGTCTTCTTGGGTCCGGAGAGTTGTGTAATATCAGTGGTGCGGATCTTTCCGGCCGTGATCCGGGATATTCCTCCGTGAAATATACATTTCCGGGAGAAGGCCAGAAACTTGTTTACGGGTGCATTTGCCGGAGAGGTGAAGAGCTCAGTGAACAGGGAAAGGATTTTCTGGGATTCGTGAAGGAAAGACTTCAGATTTCCGGGAAGTGATAAAAGAATAAAGCAAAAGACCAGACGGGATTTTTCTGCACGGGACACAGGTTCCTGATACAGAAAAGTCCCGTTTTTTATATGGAATACACATCCATGCTAAAACCGACTGTCCAATATCCCCGTACCGGGGTTGTCCGAAAGCTGTTAAATGATAAAATAATATCAGCAGCACACTCCGCGTGCTGAATATAAAAACACTGTGATGCACATAACCTCCGCGCACTCCTATTTGTGCATACAAATGTTTTGTCGAATAATAACACGACCCTTTCAAAAGCAGTTATGGTTTTGGATGCCATAACTGCTTTTGAAATATGAACACAAATCGCTCCACGATTTGTGTTCATGAGCATGCAGCAGAGCGGAATGCGAATGTCTGTCTGAACTGTAAAGGGCAGTGGGAAAGGAAAATTATGAACAAAGAAAATAAACTGGTCATCCGGATCCTGAAGCGGATCCTTCTGCTTGCTGTGGTTATGTTTCTGCTGTCTGTGGTGGTGTTCTGGCTGGCGAGACTGGCACCGGGAGATCCCCTGCAGTCCTTTTACGGAGATTCCCTGGAAATGATGACCAGCGATGAGGTGGCTGCGGCCAGAACGAGACTAGGACTGGATCAGGGGATCGGGGTACAGTATGTAAGGTGGTTTACCAATGTAGTCCATGGTGATTTCGGATTGTCGCTGAAATACAGGCAGCCGGTTATGAATGTGATCAGACCGCTGATCGGAAATACTCTGGTGCTGGGAGGAATTGCTTATATTGTGATCTTTATACTGGCAGTTCTGATCGCCATATTCTGTACGCTTCATGAGAATCAGTGGATCGACCGGCTGATCTGCAAGATCGGAACAGCAGCCTATTATGTGCCGGCTTTCTGGCTTGGTGTGGTACTGATCCTGATCTTCAGTGTAAATCTTGGATGGTTTCCAAGCAGCGGTGCCTATGATGTGGGAATGGCAGATAGTATCGGCAATCGTATGAAGCATATGATCCTTCCGCTGGTAGTAATGATCTTCAGCCATCTCTGGTATTACGCATATATGATACGTAACAAATTCCTGGATGAGGTGCGGAAGGATTATGTACTTCTTGCCAGATCCAAGGGACTTTCCAAAAGAAAGATCCTGTGGAAGCATTGTCTTCGAAATGTAATGCCGACGATCGTGAGTATTATGGCAGTTTCGGTACCCCATGTAACGGGTGGGACTGTAACTGTGGAAGCTGTTTTCAATTATGCGGGAATTGGAAATCTTGCAGTGGAATCTGCTAAATATCATGATTATAACCTGCTGATGATCGATGTGCTGATCACGGGATTCATCGTATTTTTAAGCAGCTTTGTTGCACAGACTGTCAATGAAGAGATCGATCCAAGAATGAAGGATTCGGAGGTGAGGGTATGGTAGCTGACCGGAAGCTTTCAGAAGCTGAGCTTTTTCAGGTAGTTGGTGCCGGGTGGAAGCAGCAAGGATCTGAAAAACGAAAAAAAACATTTCAGGAAAAGCTGAAGGGGAAACCGGTATTTTCCATGTTCCTGCTTTTTCTGATCGTTTTTGGCTGTGTATTTGCAAATGTTGTTGCAAATCATGATCCCTCAGGTTTTTATCTCCAGAATCTGAATACACCGCCGGGAAAGGAATTTATCTTTGGAACGGATTCGCTTGGAAGAGATATTTATTCACTGATCTGGTATGGCGGAAGGGTTTCTCTGGTGATCGGACTTCTGGGTGCTGCGATCATTACTGTGATCGGTGTTACCTACGGATGCATCAGTGGAACAGCAGGTCCAAAGGTGGATTCGGTTCTGATGCGGTTTACGGAAATGTGCGGAAGTATTCCGACCCTTCTGCTGATCCTGATCCTGTCTGCGGTTATTCAGGCCAATGATGTGATCAGCATATCTGTGATCATCGGTATTACCGGGTGGTTTGCACTGGCACGTATTGTAAGAAGTGAAGTACGGCAGATAAGGAACAGTGATTATGTGATGTATGCAAGACTCTGCGGAGGAAGTTTTGGATATGTGATGTATCACCATCTGATCCCGAATTTTGTTTCGGCGATCATGTTTGTGGTGATCTCTTCGATAAGCAGCTGTATTACCATGGAATCTACTTTAAGCTTTCTTGGTCTTGGACTTCCGGCAAATGTAGTCTCCTGGGGAAGTATGCTCTCACTGGCAAATAAAGCACTGATCATGAATACCTGGTGGGTGATCGTGATCCCAGGAGTTTTTCTGGTCATTACTTTAATGTGCATTACTAGTATGGGAAGCTTTGTGAGAAGTGAGGTAAATAACCATTACAGCAATCTCTGATGCAGTCAGAAAAAAAATTTGGATGCAAACCGTGATAAAACATTCCGAGATGCAGATAACCGGTTTGAAAATAAGGAAAGATGAGGAAAACAGAATGAAAAAGAGAACAGGAATCAACTATGGAAGAAAATATGCGGCGATAACACTGGCAGCAGTGACCGCAGCATGTACAGGAGCAACTGCAGGCAGTGTGGTAACCATAGCTGCGGCAGAAGAAAACAAAACCCTGGTATATGCGGGTGAGTCAGAAAGTACGATCAATCCCCTTCTGAATAACCATGATGAACTTCCGGATCTTATTTTTTCAGGACTGATGAAATATGATGCCAATGGAAAGCCGGTAGAGGATCTTGCAGAGAGCTATACCTTTGACAAGGATACCAATACCTATACTTTTAAGCTTCGAGATGGTGTTAAGTGGCATGATGGAGAAGATTTCAATGCAGAGGATGTTGTATACACCTATAAGGAGCTTACAGAGGATGAAACCCTGGGAGCCAGTATCACCAGCAACTATCAGGACATTACAAATATTGAGGCACCGGATGATCAGACTGTGATCTTTACACTGGATCAGTATGATGCTGCCATGCTGGATTACTTTACCATAGGAATCCTTCCTGAGCATCTTCTGGAAGGAGAGGACGTGAATACCACATCCTTTAACCAGAATCCGGTGGGAACAGGCCGTTATAAATTTGAAGACTGGGATGCTACCGGCGGAATGATCACACTGAAACGAAATGAAGATTATTACGGAAAGGTTCCGAATATTGAAACCGTTGTATATCGTACAGTATCGGATGAGACTACCAAGGCAACCATGCTCCAGTCCGGTGAGGCGGATCTTGCATGGCTGAATTCCAACTACGCTTCTCAGTTCAAGGATAAGGACGGATATAATTACTGGGAGTTCACCACAGCAGATTACCGTGGAGCAGCCATGGATATGAGCACAGATTTCTGGAAGGAAAACGGAGATTCTATCGGCGTTCTGAATTATGCGCTGGATAAGGATTCCATTATTGCAGGTGTTCTTGCAGGACAGGGAGAGCCGGCATACAGCCCGATCCAGAGAAACCCTCTCGGAACAGATAAGGAAGCCAATATCTACTCCTATGATCTGGATACCCTTGCAAAGAAGATGGAAGAGCTGGGATGGAAAAAAGGTGATGATGGGATCTATGAGAGAAACGGACAGAAATTCCACTTTACCATCCAGGTACGTGATTACGAAGAAGAGCGTGTGGATATTGCCAATGTCATGTCTGATATGCTGAAGCAGGCTGGTGTGGAAATGGAAGTAAAGCTTGTTACCAAATTTGACTGGGATGCAGGATACAATGGATTTCTTGCCGGCTATTCAACACAGTTTGACCCGGATATGGCATATGTAAACTTTGTAACCGACGCAAGTGGAAACAACATGCATTATTCCAATGCAGATGTGGATAAATATCTTGAGGAAGGCCGTCACGGTGAGACTGAGGAAGCCAGAAAAGAAGCATATAGTGAATTCGAAAAGGCATATGCCAAGGCACCTGGAATCCTTCTGGTTGCTTATCTTCAGGGAGATTATGTAGGCGTTTCCGGACTTGACGGACTGGATACCACACGTGTTCTGGGACATCATTCCGTAGGTGTTATGTGGAATATTGAAAACTGGACCATTACAAAATAAGGAAAAGATCATGCAGGAAACCGTTTTGGAATTAAAAAACTATTCGGTAAGCTTTGACACACCGGACGGCGAGATACAGGCCGTCCGGAATGTTGATCTCACGGTAAAAAAAGGAGAGATACTTTGTATCGTAGGTGAGTCCGGATGTGGAAAAACCGTTATGTGCCGTAGCGTGATGAAGCTTCTGCCACCGAATGCACATGTAAAAAGCGGAGAGATCAGTCTCTGCGGAGAGAATATCACAGCCTATAAAAGAAAAAAAATGGAAAAGCTGTGCGGAAGTAAGGTAAGCATGGTGTTCCAGGATCCTATGCTGACGCTGAATCCGACGATCCCTGTTGGCAAACAGATCACAGAGGCTATTATCAAAAATCAGAAAGTATCCGGGGATGAGGCGAAAAAAAGAGCTGTGGAAATGCTGAAGCTGGTAGGGATTCCGGATGCAGAACAGCGCTATGGACTGCAGCCTCATTTTTTTTCCGGAGGAATGCGTCAGCGTTGTGTGCTGGCTATTGCACTGGCCTGTGATCCGGAAATATTATTTGCCGATGAGGCGACTACAGCATTGGATGCAACCGTGGAAGCAAAGATTCTGGATCTGCTTCTTGAGCTGAGAGAAAAAACAGGGATCAGTATTGTGTTCATATCTCATGATCTGGGAGCTGTTGCAAGGATCGCAGACAGAGTTGCAGTTATGTATGCAGGAAAGATCATTGAGATCGGGACAGCGGAAGATGTTTATTATGATCCCCGGCATCCTTATACCTGGGGACTTCTGTCTTCTCTGCCTGTATTTGCAGGTGAAAAAGGGGAGTTGAATCCAATCCCCGGAATGCCGCCCTCTCTTTTGGATCCTCCGCCGGGAGATGCGTTTGCCGTTCGGAATCCCCAGGCACTGGCAATCGATTATGAACAGACTCCTCCGATGTTTGAGGTCAGTGATACGCATTATGCAGCCACATGGCTTCTGGATGAAAGAGCTCCGAAAATAGAAAAACCCTCCATTTTGAAGGACAGATTACAGAAAAACAGCTGCCATAAACAGAAACCGGATAAAAAGGAAGCGCCATTTTTACAGAAAACAGAACAGAAACAGGCGCCTGTACTGATCGAAGCCAGAAATCTGAAGCAGTATTTCCGTATCCGTTCTGATTATACGATCCATGCAGTGGATGATGTTTCCTTCAGTATCCGGGAAGGTGAGATTATGGCACTGGTGGGAGAGACCGGCTGCGGAAAATCCACGACAGCCAGAACGCTTGCAGGAATCTACCGGCCTACAGGCGGGGAGATCTTTTATCAGGGAGAAAGAGTGCCGGATAAAAAGGATCCTTTCGGAATGCGGAAGAAAATGCAGACTGAGATCCAGATGATTTTTCAGGATTCGGGCGCTGCACTGAATCCCCGAATGAGCATACGGCAGATCATGCTGGAGCCTGTAAAGATCAGCCGCAGGATCCGTGACAGAGAAATGTTGGAGAACAGGCTTCGGGAAATCCTGAAGGAGACAGGACTGGATGAAAGCATTCTTTCGAAAAAGCCGGGAGAGCTTTCCGGCGGACAGAGACAGAGAGTTGCCATAGGAAGAAGCCTTCTCATGGAACCACGTCTTATCATTGCAGATGAACCAATCGCATCGTTGGACATTTCTATCCAGGCACAGATCGTCATGCTTTTTAAAAAGCTTCAGCAGGAAAAAAGATTTTCGTTTCTTTTTATTGCCCATGATCTGTCCATGGTACGTTTTTTAAGTGATACAACCGGTGTGATGAAAAACGGAAAGCTGGTAGAAATGGCACCTACAAAAGAGCTTTTTGAAAATCCGCAGCATCCTTATACACAGTCCCTGCTTTCTGCGATCCATATCCCGGATCCGCTGGAAGAGAGAAAACGAAGGCTGATCGAGTATGAAGAGCCACAGTCTCTGGGAGAGGGCTGGAAAGAATTATCCGCATGTCACTGTGTGAGAATATAAGAGCATAATGGAATACATATGCATGACAAAATGGAATATGAAAAATCCCCCCGCCGGGGTTGTGGCAGAACAGCCGTGTTGTTAAACTTTTGTTATTCGAAATACTGAGAAACAAAGTGCGGAGAGGAAAATATGGGAAAATATATAATAAAACGGTTGCTGCAGCTGATCCCGGTCCTGATCGGGATCACATTTCTTTCTTTTGCCATGATGCGGCTTGCCGGCGGAGATGCAGTAACTTATATGTATGAAAATGCAGGCTCTGCAGTATCCCAGGAGGTCATTGATAAGGCAAAGGCAGAATATGGCCTTGATAAACCATTCCTTGTACAATATGCTGCCTGGTTTGCGGGAATGGCAACCGGAGATATGGGAGAGAGCTATGTGTCTCACAGAGATGTCTATGAAACCTTTATTTCAAAGCTTCCGGCAACGATAATGCTGACTCTGTCATCGATCCTTCTTACGATTGTTCTTGCGATCCCGTTGGGAATCCTGTCAGCAGTAAAGCACAACAAATGGGTAGACTATCTGATAAGATTTTTAAGCTTTATCGGCAATTCCATGCCGAATTTTTTTGCTGCCATGGTCCTGATGTATTTTCTGTCCATCAGGCTGGGCGTTTTACCGGTAGTCACAAATACAGATCTCGGACAGAGTATTATTCTGCCGACACTGACACTGGCGATCTCCATGGCTGCAAAATATACCAGACAGGTGCGTGCCACGGTTCTGGAAGAACTGAATAAGGATTATGTGACCGGAGCCCGGGCAAGAGGGATCCGCAGTCGTGTGATCATCTGGAAGAGTGTAATGAAGGCTTCCATGCTGACGATCATCACACTGCTGGCTCTGTCCATCGGCAATCTTCTGGGAGGAACTGCCATTGTGGAAAATATCTTTATGTGGGATGGTGTCGGAAAACTGGCGGTAGATGCGATCACCATGCGTGACTATCCGATCATCCAGGCTTATGTGGCCTGGATGGCGGTTATTTATGTTCTGGTAAATCTGGTGACAGATATTATTTACCACTATCTGGATCCGAGAGTACGACTTGGAGGTGACAGAGCATGAGTGGAAAAAATAATATCACAGTCCGGAAGCAGAAAATCCGGAAAAATCATACAAAAGCAAAGCTTGTCTTTTTTCTTGTGCTTACAGCATTGCTTCTGTTTGTAGCGGCATTTGCAAAATATCTCTGCCCTTATGATCCTTATGCCCAGGATCTGGCACTTGCCCAGAAACCGCCGGGACCGGAGCATCTGCTCGGGACAGACCGTTATGGAAGAGATATGCTTTCCCGTGTGATTATAGGAAGTACGACCAGTATTTATGCAACGCTGCTCCTGGTTGCGGTGATCACGGTGGCGGGAACGGCTATTGGTATTTTCTGTGGCTGGAAGGGCGGCAAAGCCGATACTGTTCTGATGCGTATCTCCGATCTGTTCCTGGCTTTTCCGGGACTGGTATTTGCTCTGGCAGTAGCAGGTGTTCTGGGAGGCGGTATCCAGAATGCGATCATTGCCCTGGCAGTGATCAGCTGGCCGAAGTTTGCGAGACTTGCCAGAGGGCTTACTCTGACTCAGAAGGACTCTGCATATCTTATGGCGGCGAAGCTTTCCGGAAGCAGTACAGGAAAGCTTCTGCTCAAACATATCCTTCCCAATATCGCAGGCCCCATCCTTGTTACGTCAGTTCTTGATATCGGAACCATGATGATGGAGCTGGCAGGACTTTCCTTTCTCGGGCTTGGGGTAAAGCCTCCAATGGCAGAATGGGGAAGTATGATCAACGATGGAAGAAGTATGCTGCAGATTTCACCATGGATGGTACTTGCGCCGGGAATGGCGATTTTTATTACAGTAATGATCTTTAATCTTCTGGGAGATACGATCCGGGATTATATGGATCCGAAGGAACGAAACAGGAGAAGAGGATAACAGGCACTTATAAATAAACATAACAGAGAAAGTGAGAGCGGAGATTATGAAGAAAAAGATTCTGGCAGCAGTGCTTGCAGCGGCAATGGTCATGAGCATGACAGGAGTTCCGGCAGCGGCAAAAAGCAAAGAAAAGAGTGAAGGAACTACCTTTGTTTACGGAACTACCGGATATAGTGAAGAAATGGGAGATGCAGGATTAAACCCTCACGACAATTATTCCGGATGGAGCTGTCTTCGTTATGGCGTAGGAGAAACACTGTTTAAGTACAATGACAACATGGAGGTAGAGCCATGGCTTGCTACAGACTATGAATTTACAGACGATAATACAGTAAAGATCACCCTTCGTGATGGTGTGAAATTTTCCAGCGGAAGAACCATGGACGGAGAAGCGGTAAAGGAATGCCTGGAGGATCTGATCGCAAACCATGACCGTGCACCTTACGATATGAAGATCGATAAGATCGAAGCAGATGGAATGACAGTAACGATCCATACTTCCGAACCATGTCCGGCACTGATCAATTATCTCGGTGATCCATATGGTGCTATCATTGATATGGATTATGGCGTACAGGGAGAGGGCGGCTCTGCAAATGTGGCAGGAACAGGCCCTTATGTTGCAACAGAGGTATCTCCAACAGAGATTAAGCTGGTAAAAAATGAGGATTACTGGGGCGGAGATGTAAAGGTAGACAACGTTATCGTAAAATCCTTCTCAGACGGAAGTGCCCTGACAGCAGCATTACAGACAGGCGATATACAGGGAACCTATGGACTTCAGTATGATAACTATGCGCTTTTTGACGGAAATCCGGACTATCAGATCAGCTCTGTAGCAACAAGCCGATGTTTCTTCGGACAGTTTAATATGAAGTCTGAACTGATGCAGGATCAGAATGTGAGAAAAGCCATTGAGATGGGAATCGATAAGGACGGCTTCTGCAGTGTGATCATGGAAGGACGAGGTGTTCCGGCAGTGGGAGCCTTCCCAAGCAGCTTTTCCTATGGAAACGATGCAGTAAAGGCACCGTCCTATGATCCGGAAGAGGCGAAAAAGCTTCTGGAAGAATCCGGATGGACAGATACGGATGGAGATGGCTATGCAGATAAGGACGGAAAGAAGCTGTCCATCACATGGCTGACCTATCCGACCCGTCTGGAACAGCCTAAGCTTGCAGAATATGCACAGTCCACTTTAAAGGACATTGGAATTGAGGTCGATGTCAACAATACAGCAGACCATGCGACGTATGCAAAGAATGGAGAATTTGATGTATATGTAAGCTCGCTTACAACTGCACCTACCGGTGATCCGGAATATTTCTTCACAAGTACAGTTGTATCTGATGCTGCCAAAAATTATGGCAAATACAGCAATTCGGATCTTGATGATATCGTAGCGAAGCTGCATGAGACCTTTGATACAGATGAGAGAGGCAAGCTTGCTGTGGAAGCACAGCAGACCATTCTGGATGATGATGCGTATTTCTTTGTTTCTCATCTGAATATGGGACTTGTGTCAAAGTCAAATGTATCAGGGCTGACTGCTCACCCATGTGATTATTACGAGATCACGGCAGATCTGGAAGTGAAATAAGATGGAATCATTGTTGAAGCTTGAGCATGTGACGATCTGTTACAACGGAGAACCGGTTGTACATGATGTGGATCTGGAACTGAATAAAGGGGAGATCCTGGGGGTGGTAGGCGAATCCGGAAGCGGAAAAAGTACCATCATCAAGGCAATCATGGGACTTCTGGGAAATGAAGGCACGGTGACAGAAGGGGATATCTGTTACAAAGGAAAAAATGTGGTGGATATGCCGGAAAAAGAATTACGCAGACTTCTGGGTCCTGAGATCGCCATGGTCTTTCAGGATTCAGGAGCAGCCCTTTGTCCCATCCGCACCGTAGGCGATCAGATCTATGAGAGTATGCGGGAGCATGAAAGGATCAGTCGTAAAGAGTGTGCGGAGCGCGCCGTCCGGATGATGGCTAAGATTGGCCTCAAGGATGGGGAACGTGTTTTGCAAAGCTACCCATTTGAATTGTCCGGCGGTATGAATCAGCGTGTGGGAATCTGTATTTCCATGCTGCAGAATCCGTCGCTTCTTCTGGCAGATGAGCCTACCAGTGCCTTGGATGTAACCATACAGAAACAGGTAGTTGAGGAAATGCTGCTGATGCGTAAGGAATACGGAACAGCCATGATCGTTGTCACACACAACATCGGTGTGGTGGAAAAAATGGCAGATAAGGTTCTGGTACTGAAAAACGGAAAGGTGAGGGAATACGGAAAAACAGCTCAGGTTCTGACAGATCCGGAGGATCCCTATACAAAAGAGCTTATGAGTTCGGTACCTCGTCTGAAACGTACAGGTACCGGAAATGGAGGCAGATGATGACAGAAAATAAAAACATTCTGGAAGTGCATCATTTGAAAAAAAGCTTCACCACCGGTAAAAAATCCTTCACGGCTGTAGAAGACGTAAGCTTTTCTCTGAAAACGGGGGAAGTATTAGGAATCGTAGGGGAATCCGGCTCAGGAAAAAGCACTGTGGCGAAGATGATCACACATCTGACAGAACCCACCGCCGGAGAAATTTTTCTCATGGAAAGGGATATCACACATGCAAGGGGAAAAAATCTCCGGGAAATCTACCGGGAAATGCAGATGATTTTTCAGACCCCGGCAGAATCCTTTGACCCCAGATGCACTCTTGGGGACGGAATCGGGGAAAGTCTCCGGAATATGGGGATAAGTAAGAAGGAAACCAGGAACCGTGTGGAAAAGCTTCTGCTTACCTGCGGACTGACTCCGGAATATGCAGACCGGTATCCCCATCAGGTCAGCGGAGGGGAGTGCCAGAGAGCGGCTATTGCCAGAGCCCTGGCTGTGGAACCCAGAGTGCTGATCTGTGATGAAGCAACCAGCGCCCTGGATGTGACTGTGCAGAAACAGATCATGGAGCTGCTTCAGAAGTTAAAAAAAGAAAACCAGCTGTCCTTTCTTTTTATCTGCCATGACCTGGCCCTTGTCCAGCTGTTCTGCGACCGGGTGATCGTGATGCATGACGGACATGTGGAAGAGGAAGGGACACCGGAAGAGATCATTGAGCATCCGAAGACAGAGTATACGGAGCAGCTGATCCGGTCAGTGCTGTGATAATGACAGATAAAAACAAAAGAACGAAGCCCTCAGTAGTGCGAATACTGAGGGCTTTTTTGCAGGTTACACGTTGACGCATTTTCCCTCACCCGATATAATTAAAAAAGAATCGAAACCGGATGAAAACGGAATAAATATAGAGGAGAACACAAAAAATGGCAGAAAATTTACAGATCAGACTGGCAGATCCTGGTGAGGCGGACCGTCTGGCAGAGATCGAGGCAATCTGTTTTCCACCTGCGGAGGCAGCAAGTCATGAGGAAGTTGTGAAGCGTATGGGAGCATTCCCGGAGAATTTCGTTGTAGCAGTAAAGGATGAGCAGATCGTAGGCTTTATCAACGGAGGAACCACAGATAAACCAGTACTCCCGGATGAATTTTATCATGATATCACGCTTCACAGAAAGGACGGGGAGATCCAGACGGTATTCGGACTGAATGTGATCCCGGAATACCGTCATCAGGGGATCGCAGGAGAGCTTGTGGAATATTTTAAGGAGCTTGCGAAAGAGCGCGGAAAAAAAGCTCTGATCCTTACCTGCAAGGAGCATATGATCCCATTCTATGAGAGCCACGGACTGAAGAAACTGGGTGTGGCAGATTCTTGTCATGGCGGAGCAACCTGGTATGATATGCAGATCTGGTTCTGAGAAATGAAGACAGTAACAGAAGAAAAAAGAAGAGTCAGCTGCAGAAACAAAGGTCAGCTGAATAAGAAACCAGAGGAAAAATAAATGAGAATACGAATGTACAATGTGGGGTTCGGGGACTGTTTCTGTATCCGTGACAGAAAAAGCAGCCTGCTTGTGGATTTCGGGGCAGCCAACAGCAAGATCGAAGGGCGGCCACGGAGGGAGGTCTTTGATGTGATCATCTCAGATCTTACTACCATCCGCAAAAAAAATCTGCTTCTGACACATTTTCATCCGGACCATGTTTCCGGATTGCTTTATATGATGCGTTACCGAAGAGATGCCTACGAATTTGAAAAGATCTATCTTCCGGATGTATTTTCCGGTCCGGAAATGAAATACACACTGGCGCTTCTGCTCCTTGCGGATGTGACAAAAAAGGCCAGCCTTCCCGGAAGACGTGTCAGCCTTTTTGCCCTTGCAGAAGCTCTTTGCGCCAGAAGGGTAAAGATCGACCTTTTATCCAGAGGCTCAGAGTTTGAGGGAAAATATACAGTGCTCTGGCCGGATCTCAGGGAAGTCAGCCGGGAAACGGAGGACGTATTTAATTCCCTGATCGAGAATCATGAAAACGCAATGACCGAGCTTGTGAACATTGCGGAGGAGGTACGTCAGCTGTTTCTGTCCATGACAGAGGAGATGCCGGAAGCAGAGCAGAAATCTGCTCCACTGTCTGAGGCATCTTTGGTGGAAGAGGATACAGAGGGATCCGAGCGCTCTTTGACAGGACAGACAGAGCCTGGTGGGGAAAACGAAGGATATACGCAGGAGAAGCTGGAGCTTATAATGGAAGATACAGGCACAGCAGCTGAGGATACAGCAGAGGCTCCGGAAGAAGCTGAAAAAGAGAGAGCACGTCGCCTTAAACCGGAAAAGCTGGAAAAGAAATTCCGTGAATTACAGGCAACCGGAGAATTTCAGGCACTTCTGGAAAGTGCGGAAAAACAGGGGCATTTTCTGCGTCAGTTCCGCCACAAGATCAGTCTGGCATTTCAGAATACCGGCGACGGAGAGCTGAATCTTCTGTTTACCGGAGATGTACAGCCACAGTACATGAGGATGATCGCAGAAAACTATGATGGGAGGATTCCGCTTCATGAGCATTACTGGTGTATCAAGGTACCACATCATGGTACGGAATCCCATTTCTTTGATTTCAGCAGCTTCTCCCCGGAGAATATGATGATCCCCAACGGAGCCTACTACGACAACAGCAAGAAGAAATCCAAGAATCAGCGCACTTCCATGCAGTACGGCGGTTTATTTTATATTAATGACACGCATATGTATTGTTCCAACTGTGATTGCTGTGACAGCTATGAGAACGGATGCTCCTGCAGGGAGTATGATGTGATATCACCATCGTATTATAAAGATATCTGATCATGTTACAGATGGATTTCTGGTGAGTTATATACGATCCGGTCATTCAGGCAGACAAAGAAGACGGTAATTTCTTTGTCTGCGTTTTTGTTAAAAAGACAGGATGTACATGTGGACAGAGGAAAAGATGATACAGGAGGAAAAGTTTTGAAACAGATCGCAGACCTGCACATACATTCCAGATATTCCATGGCAACCAGCAAAGATGGCACGCCGGAGATGCTGGATCTCTGGGCGCGGAAAAAAGGGATTACACTCCTTGGAACCGGAGATATGACACATCCCATCTGGCGGCAGGAGTTGAAGGCGAAGCTGATCCCTGCAGAACAGGGACTGTTCCGGCTGAAAGATGAATATGTTTTGCCGGAGGCAGCGCATTATCCGGGAAAAGCACCCAGGTTCGTACTGTCCGGTGAGATCAGTTCCATCTATAAAAAAGGCGGAAAAACCAGGAAGGTGCACAGCCTGATCCTGCTTCCGGGATTCAATGAGGCAGATGCTTTTGCCGCAAGGCTGGAAAAGATCGGAAATATCCATTCAGACGGACGTCCTATTTTGGGGCTGCCCTGCCATGATCTTCTGGAAATAATGCTGGAGGTCAGTGAGGAGGGTATCTATATCCCGGCTCATATCTGGACCCCACATTTTTCCCTGTTTGGAGCGAAGTCCGGATTTGACACCATAGAAGAATGCTTTGAAGAACTGACACCTTACATCCATGCCCTGGAGACAGGACTTTCTTCAGATCCGGCGATGAACTGGCAGATCTCGGCGCTGGATGGCTATCAGCTGGTGTCCCATTCGGATGCACATTCACCGTCGAAGCTGGGAAGGGAAGCGGATCTTCTGGATATAGAGCTTTCCTATCAGGGATTGTGGGATGCAGTGCAGAACGGAAAGGGGCTTGAAGGGACGATTGAATTTTTTCCGGAAGAAGGAAAGTATCATTTTGACGGGCACCGGAAGTGCGGCGTGTGCTTGAGCCCGAAAGAAGCAGAAATGTATAACGGTATCTGCCCGGTCTGCGGAAAGAAGCTGACCATGGGTGTGGATCACCGGATCCTGCAGTTATCTGACCGTGATGAGAGTTCAGCGGCCATGCCGGAAAGCGGCCGCCCATATGAAAGCCTGATGCCGCTGCTGGAGGTGATCTCCGCATGTGTGGGATTTTCCACGGCAAGCAAAAAAGTTCAGGGACAGTACGAGGCGCTGCTTGAGAAACTGGGTGCGGAATTTACCATATTGAGAGAGGTTCCGCCGGAAGATATCCGAAAAGCCGGCGGAGAAGTTCTGGCGGAAGGCATCCGGCGGCTCCGTGCAGGAGAAGTGGTGCGGAAACCGGGATCTGACGGAGAATATGGAAAAATAGAATTGTTTTAAGCGAATCAGGTAAGTCCTCTGCGGGATTGCGAATATCGGCTTGATCCAATTAAGAAAATTTCTGAAATGGTGTGAAAAGAAGCAGCTGTTAAATATTTATGTATTGTGAAGAGTATTGCCGGTCATAGCGTGAGCTGCAAAAGGTAAAAGGCGATAATGATAAAGGATTGGAGCAGGATAGAGATCATGAAAGAAAAAATCGGCATTATATCAGACACTCACGGTCTTTTGCGGCCGGAGGTACTGGAAATCTTAAAAGACTGCAAATACATTCTTCATGCCGGAGATGTCAATAAAGATGAGATCCTGGATGTACTGCGTTCCATGGGGAATCTCTATGTGGTCCGTGGAAATAATGATAAAGACTGGGCGGAAAATCTCCGCACCAGTCTAAGCTTTACCATTGGCGGCGTGAAATTTTTTATGGTTCATAACAAAAAAGACGTTGCGTGGGAGCTGGGGGACACACAGGTGGTCATCTTCGGGCATACTCACAAATATTTTGAGAAGATGATCGATGGCAGACTGTGGCTGAATCCGGGAAGCTGTGGAAGAAGCCGTTTTGGCGGAGAGGTTACCATGGCGGTGATGACTGTGGAGGATGGCAAATATCAGGTAGAAAAAATCACTTTGGCGGAAAATTCCAGGAAATGATCATAACCCTGTTTATAGATCCTTTTATGCAGATCCGTTTCTGTAGATTACTGGAATACGCTGATGCATAAAAGGATTTTTTGTATTTTATTGGATACAATCCTTGTAATTTTGGATTTGTAGCGTATAATTAAAAAACGTTTAAAACAAAAGTGGTCTTACCACTTTTGAAAAATTCGTTTGAGCGCAGACTGTGAATGCAGCTGCGTTCATGAGTATACAGTAAAGCAAAATGTGAATATGTGCTTTACATGAATCAGGAGGGATGCAACATGAAGCATGTGCAGCAGTTTAGCATCATCCTGTTGATTTCCGTCATTGGAGAACTACTGAAAACCTTTCTTCCACTTCCGGTACCGGCCAGTGTCTATGGATTGATCATTATGCTGGTGACTTTGCTCACAGGTATTCTGAAGCTGGATCAGGTCAAAGGTGCGGCAGATTTTCTGGTTGAGATCATGCCGGTGATGTTTGTGCCGGCTGGTGCGGGACTGATCACAGCCTGGAGTACTCTGAAACCGATCTGTGTACCGGTTCTCATCATGACGTTTATCAGCACGGTGATCGTAATGGTCGTAACAGGAAAAGTAACACAGGGAGTGATCCGTATGGGAAAGAGAGGAACTGAAAAATGATGGAATTCATAAAAAACTCCGCATTTTTCGGAGCAATGATAAGTCTGATCGCCTATGAGATCGGTCTGATCCTGAAAAAGAAGTTTAAAATGGCGATCTTTAATCCGCTTTTGATCTCGATCATCTGTGTTATCGGTGTTCTTTTGATCTTCCATATTGATTATGATGATTACAATGAAGGTGGAAAATATATCAGCTATCTGCTGACCCCGGCAACAGTCTGTCTGGCAGTGCCCCTTTATGAGCAGATCCATCTGCTGAAAAAAAATCTCAAGGCAGTGGCTGCCGGGATCTTTTCCGGAACGCTGGCCGGGCTTTGCAGCATTCTGCTTATGGCGAAATTGTTTGGCTTTGATCATCAGGAATATGTCACTATGCTTCCGAAGTCTATTACAACTGCCATCGGAATGGGTGTTTCCGAGGAGCTTGGCGGTATCGTGACCATCACCGTTGCCGTGATCATCATCACAGGAGTTCTGGGAAATATGCTCGCAGAGGTTGTCTACAAGATCGCAAAGATCGAGGAGCCGATCGCAAGAGGTCTTGGACTTGGAACATCTGCCCATGCTATCGGAACAGCCAAAGCCATGGAGCTTGGCCCGGTAGAAGGAGCCATGAGCAGCCTTGCCATTGCCGTAGCCGGATTGCTTACGGTTGTAGGAGCGTCTGTGTTTGCGGGAATGATGTAAAAGCAGATATCATAGGATTTCAAATGCCCTTTCAAAGTGTCACATTTTACAAGTCTGTCGTTTACGGCAGGCTTTTTTTGTGGATCTTAAAGACGAACATATTTTTGTATAAAATAAACAAATGTTCGGAAAAACCATATTTGTACCGTTTTATTGGACTAAAAATGAGCTATAATGCAAACATACAGAAAATATGTTTGGAAAATATGTTCGATAAATCGTGAGACGAACATAGGACAGGGAGGATGGATCTTATGTGGAATACAGAGAGCAGCAGGAAGGCAGTATTGGCAGAAGGAAGATATGTGGAAGCTGAGAACGGACATTGCGGCAGACAGAAGCTTTCCTCAGGAATGGCAATGGTACTGGGCGCACTTCTTACAATGGAGATCATGCTTGGCGGGGCGATGCTGTTTAATTTTGATTTCCGCGGAGCAGATATCGTTGCTGTTGTATTGTCATTCATGGTATTATATTTTGCAGTGGTAGCATCACTGACAGACAAGTAGCAGAACGGAGGAGAAAGGATGCCAAGGGTCTTTAACCAGAAGATTAAAATTTTATATCTGATGCGCATTTTTCTGGAGCAGACGGACGAAGAGCATCCGATGTCTGTGAAGGAGCTGATCGCCTATCTGAATAGTCTGGGGATCAGTGCAGAGCGTAAGACTGTCTATGATGATATTGAAACCCTGCGGAATTTTGGAATGGATATCCTGAACCGGCGGGAGCACCCGGCCGGTTTTTATCTTGCCAGTCGGGAATTTGAGCTTCCGGAGCTGAGACTTCTGGTGGATGCAGTACAGTCCTCCAGATGTATCACCAATGGGAAATCCCGACAGCTGATCAGGAAGCTGGAGAGCCTTGCCAGTGTTTATGAGTCCAGACAGCTGCGGCGACAGGGATTTGCAGAGAACCGTATCCGGACTATAAACGAGAATGTGTATTACAGTATTGATATGATCCAGCGTGCATTAACTGAGGACAGGCAGATTTCTTTTCAATATTGTGAATGGACTGTGGAGAAGAAGCTGCGTCCGGAGAATGAGGGAGAACGATATTCGGTCAGTCCCTGGGGACTTGTATGGCAGAATGAGGAGTATTATCTGATCACTTACGACGAGAAGTGTGGAAGGGTTAAGCAGTATCAGGTAGATAAGCTCCAGCAGATCCGTATAGAGAAGGAGGTGCGACGCGGCAGAGAATTTTTTGAGAATTATGATATAGGGGAGCTGACATCCAGGACCTTCGGGATGTTTGGCGGCAGAGAAGTAACCATATGTCTGGAAGCACATAACCGCTTGGTCGGGGTGGTGCTGGATCGGTTTGGCAGAGATATTATGATACACAGGAAGGATCCTGAACATTTCAAAACACTGGTTCGTGTAAATATCAGTGACCAGTTCTTTGGCTGGATAGCCAGTCTTGGCCCGGATGCGGTGATCGCATCACCGGATGAGGTTCGCGATAAGTACCGGGAATTTCTTGAGAAAAGTCTTTCTAATTACAAATGATAAATATATGATAAAGAAAATCTGTATATAATAAAGATTCAGGAAAATTCACTCCTGAGTCTGCAGGTTTTCAACAGAAATAATATATAAAAAAATAAATGAAAACAGACAAAAATGAGAAAAATCATATAATAGCTGCATCTGAAATATAAAAATAATATAGATAGCATATGTAAAAAAGATAATAGACATCGCGATGCTTAAGTGCTATAATGCTTTCGACTCTTAGGAGGGAATAAATTTTGCCATTTCAGGCAGATTACGGACGGTGAAGATATGACTGTAAAAGCAAGAATGCTGAAGCTTCTGGAGCAGCACGAGAATGAACTGATATCCGGAGAGGCGGCAGCAGCAGAACTAAACTGCACACGGGCAGCCATCTGGAAAGCTGTGAAATCCCTTCGTGAAGAGGGATATACCATAGAAGCTGGACCAAACAAAGGCTATGTGCTTCGAGGAGGCAGCCGTTTATCGGAAGAAGGAATACGGCTTTACCTCGATCATCCGGATGTCCCTGTAAAAATATACAGAGAACTGGATTCTACAAACCGGGCAGCCAAGGAGGCTGCATTTTCAGGAGAAGCAGGTCATGGTGCACTGATACTGGCGCGCAGACAGAAAAGCGGAAGAGGCCGAAGAGGCCGAAGTTTTTATTCTCCTGAAAATGCAGGACTTTATATGAGTATCGTTCTAAGACCTGACCGAACTCTGAAGGAAGGACTCCTGATCACTACAGCGGCGGCAACTGCAGTGTGCCGTGCAGTGAAGAAAATCTGCGGGATCGACCTTGGGATCAAATGGGTCAATGATCTGTATCTTCATAATAAGAAAGTGTGTGGGATACTGACAGAGGCTGTTACAGATTTTGAAAGCGGGAACATTGAGTTTGCAGTTGTAGGAATTGGTTTGAATCTGTATATGCCGGAAGATGGGTTTCCTGAAGATATACAGGAAACGGCTGGAGCATTATTTGAAAACAGGAATGACGCAGAGCATATAAACTGCAGTATTCTTGTGGCGGAGATCGTCAATCAGCTTCTCATGGAAGTGGAGACTCCGGGACTTTCCAGAGAATATACAGAAAATAATATCATTCCTGGAAACATGATCGTGATCACAGACGGACAGTGTACAAGGGAAGCTTATGCAGAATCCATAGCACCAGATGGAAGGCTTCTTGTGAGAGAACAGGATGGTTCAGAAACCCTGCTTTCTTATGGAGAAGTATCTGTACGCAGGAAGTCGGATCAAGGTTAATTGAAATGAATTGTATATTTTGTATAAAAAACAGATTCTTTTTTTGTGCAAAACAGGCAAAAATAATATTGACATTCTGGAAATGCGGAGTAAAATAAAGTCAACTACAAGGCGTGGTCATACCAATTATAAAAAGATACGATCAGCGCCAAGAGAAAAGGAGGGAGAAAAACGGGAGATTTATCAAGTACACTGGCAGAAGAACTAAACAGTAAGACAGCCTTTACCATTCCGGCGTTTGGTGGAATACCAATTGCAGAATGCGTGGTAGTCACATGGGTCATCATGGCGGTTCTTGTGATTCTGTCTCTGATCTTAGTTCGGAATCTCAGTGTGGAAAATCCGGGTAAGAAGCAGCTGCTTCTGGAGACCGGGGTAAGTTTTCTTCAGGATTTCTTCATGGGTATCCTTGGAGAAGAAGGCAAACAGTATGTGCCTTATTTGATGTCAACCGTAATTTACATCGGAATAGCCAATATCGCAGGCGTATTTGGTTTTACACCACCAACGAAGGACATGAATGTTACCATTGCGCTGGCGCTGATGAGCATTATTCTGATCGAGTATGCAGGCTTTCATAAAAGGGGACTGAAGGGTTTCCTGAAAAGCTTTGCGGAGCCGGTTCCGATCATGCTTCCGATCAACATTCTGGAAATAGCGATCAGACCTACATCTCTCTGCATGCGGTTGTTCGGTAATGTTCTGGGAAGCTTCGTAGTTATGAAGCTGCTGGAGTTTGTTTGTCCGGCCATTCTTCCCATACCATTCAGCCTGTATTTTGATTTCTTCGACGGATTCATACAGGCGTATGTATTTGTATTCTTAACATCCTTGTTCATTAAGGAAGCAATTGAGTAGTGAAGCGGAAGATCCGCTTGATCTAAAAATGAAAAAAATTGTATTTTACAGGAGGAAAAAACTATGTTAATCGCAATTGGTGCAGCTATCGCAGTTCTTACAGGTATTGGAGCAGGTATTGGTATCGGTCTTGCAACATCTAAAGCAGTAGAAGCTATCGCAAGACAGCCAGAGGCAGAGAGCAAGATCAGTAAAGCACTTCTTCTTGGATGTGCTCTTGCAGAGGCAACAGCTATTTACGGTTTCGTAATCGGTCTTCTGATCATCATCATGCTTGGCTAATAGGTAAAGACGAGATACTAATTCAGGATTAAGAGAGGCAGGTGGACCAGGTGATTAAAATTGATATCAACCTTGTCTTTACTATTATAAACCTGATCGTTCTTTATCTTTTAATGAAGAAGTTCCTTTTCGGCCCGATCATTGGTGTTATGGAGAAGAGAAAAGCTATGATCGATGAGCAGTTTGCTTCAGCAGAGAAGACAACTACTGAAGCAAACCAGCTGAAAGGACAGTATGAGGATGCACTGAAATCTGCGAAGGAGGAATCCTTCAGTATTGTAGAGCAGGCTAAGGACGAGGCAAAAGTACAGGCAGACAGCATCGTGAAGAGAGCTAATGATCAGGCTGGTCAGATTCTTGAGAAAGCAAGAAGAGATATCAGCACTGAGCAGGAAGCTGCTATGAAAGCGATGGAAGGCAAAGTGGCTGAGCTGGCAATGGATGCAGCATCCAGAATCATGGGAAAAAAGAACGACGAAGCACAGGATATGTCCCTATATGACCAGTTTTTAGAAGGAGCAGGTGATCCTCATGACAGAGACGTCCATTAATTATGCAAAAGCATTATACGGTCTTTCTGTCCCGGGGGAGGCAATCTGCGAAACAGGAAGGATTTTTAAGAATACACCTGAGATAGGTAAGATGCTTGAAAATCCACTTGTTTCCCTCAAAGAAAAAGAACAGGTAATAGAGCGGGTTTTTCCGCAGGAAATGAAGAGTTTTCTTAAAGTAACGTGTAAGTATCAGAAGATTGACAGAATCGGAGAGATCCTTGAAGCTTATGATGCTTACAGCCGGGAACAGAAAGGAATTCTCAAGGCAGAGCTTCTTTATGTAACACGTCCTGCCGAAGAGCAGGAAAATAAGATGAAGGAGTTTCTCCGTAGCCAGTTTTCTGCCAGAGAAGTGGAACTTACCCTTACAGAGGATAAAAGCCTTGTAGGTGGATTTGTTCTCAGGGCAGGAGATCGTGAGTACGACTGGAGCCTCATCGGACGTTATAAGAAACTGAAACAGAAATTAACCCGGAGGTGAAATTGAATTGGGTGCAATAAATCCAGATGAAATCATTTCGATTCTCAAGGAAGAAATAAAGAACTATGACGAAATCAGCAAGGACCAGGAAGTAGGCACTGTCATCTCCGTGGGAGATGGTATCGCAACTGTTTATGGCATCGATCATGCCATGTACGGTGAGGTCGTGACCTTCGAGAATGGTCTGAAAGGTATGGTACAGGATGTCCGTGCCAACAGCATGGGATGTATTCTTTTCGGAAAGGATACAGGAATCAAGGAAGGCACCAAGGTTGCCAGAACTGGCAAGCAGGCAGGTATTCCGGTAGGGGATAAATTTATCGGAAGAATCGTGAACGCACTTGGTGAGCCTATTGATGGAAAGGGAGAGATCCAGGCAGAGGAATATCGCCCGATCGAGAACCCGGCTCCTGGAATCATCGACCGTAAGTCTGTAACTGTACCTCTGGAAACAGGAATCCTTTCCATTGATTCCATGTTCCCGATCGGCCGTGGACAGCGAGAGCTGATCATCGGCGACAGACAGACAGGTAAAACATCCATCGCAACCGATACGATCATCAACCAGAAAGGTAAGGATGTGATCTGTATCTATGTTGCCATCGGACAGAAAGCTTCTACCGTTGCAAAGGTAGTTTCCAATCTTGAAAAATACGGTGCAATGGAGTATACAACCGTATTCTCCGCAACAGCCAGCGACTGTGCACCGCTTCAGTATATTGCTCCTTATGCTGGTACTGCTCTTGCAGAGTATTTCATGTATCAGGGTAAAGACGTACTGATCGTATATGATGATCTTTCCAAGCATGCAGTGGCATATCGTGCATTGTCACTTCTGCTTGAGCGTTCTCCGGGACGTGAGGCATATCCTGGTGACGTATTCTATCTTCATTCCAGACTTCTGGAGCGTTCCAGCCGTCTGAGTGAAGAGGCAGGCGGCGGATCCATTACGGCACTTCCGATCATCGAGACACAGGCCGGTGATGTATCTGCATACATTCCTACAAACGTAATTTCCATCACAGATGGTCAGATCTTCCTGGAAAGTGATCTGTTCTTCTCAGGTATGCGTCCGGCAGTCAATGTTGGTCTTTCCGTATCCCGTGTTGGTGGTGCTGCACAGACCAAGGCTATGAAGAAAGCTTCCGGTAGTGTACGTATCGACCTGGCACAGTACAGAGAGATGGAAGTGTTCACCCAGTTCAGTTCAGATCTGGATGAGGCTACAACAGCACAGCTGAAATACGGAAGCTGTCTGATGGAGCTTCTGAAACAGCCGCTCTGCAGCCCGTTAAGTCTTCATCAGCAGGTAATTACTCTCTGCGTTGCGACTCACAAGCTGATGGTAGATGTAGAAAAGAAAGAGATCAAGAAATATCAGAAGGATCTTCTGGAGTACTTTGATAATGTATATCCTGAGATCGGCAAAGAGATCGAGACTACAAAGCAGCTCTCTGATGAGCTTGTAGAGAAAATCGTAAAGGCGGCAGAAGAATTCAGAGATAAGAGCAGGTAGGTGTTGATATGGCAAATGCAAAAGAAATACAGACTCGTATGAAAAGCATTCAGGACACCATGAAGATCACCAATGCGATGTACATGATTTCTTCTTCCAAGATGCAGAAGGCCAAGAAGATCCTGCAGGACACGGAACCATATTTCTATAATATGCAGGCTGCCATTGCCAGGATCCTCCGTCATATGCCGGACATCCAGCATCCTTTCTTCAGTGAGCGTCATCTTGTTCCGAAGGATGAAAGAAAGGTAGGTACCATTGTCATTACAGGTGATAAAGGTATGGCTGGTGCATACAATCATAATGTACAGAAAATGACAGAAGATTTCATGGAAGAGGTACCGGGACATCACAAGCTGTATGTCCTTGGTATGGTAGGGCGTCAGTATTTCGGCAAGAGAGATGTGGATATGGACGGCGGTTTTCATTATACCGTGCAGAAGCCGACTATGCACAGAGCACGCCTTATCACGGAAGAGATCGTACGGGCATTTCTTGAAAGAGAGCTGGATGAAATTCACATTGTCTATACACAGATGCTGAATGCGATGGCAATGGAAAATGTGAATATGCAGCTTTTACCGCTGAAAAAGGCTGATTTTAAGGTGGGTCAGATCCCGGCAGATATTTATCAGGAGGAGATCGTGTTATCTCCGTCTGCAGATGTGCTTCTGGATACTATGATCCCCAACTACCTTACAGGTGTGATCTATGGATGTCTTGTAGAGGCATATGCCAGTGAGAACAGTGCGAGAATGACAGCAATGCAGTCCTCTACAGATAGTGCGAAGGCGATGCTGAAGGATCTTTCCATTCAGTATAATCGTGCACGTCAGGCTGCGATCACCCAGGAGATCACTGAGGTTATCAGCGGTGCTAAAGCACAAAAAAGGAAGTGATGACTATGAATAAAGGTAAGATCGTACAGGTTATGGGACCTGTTGTAGACGTTGTTTTTGAAGACGGACAGCTTCCGGATATCAAGGATGCCCTTGAAGTCGAGAACAACGGTAAGAGATGCGTTATGGAGGTGTCCCAGCACCTTGGAAATAATATCGTACGCTGCATCATGCTGGGAGCCAGCGAGGGCCTGCAGCGAGACAGAGAAGTAACAGCTACCGGAAGCGGTATCAAGGTTCCGGTTGGAGATAAAACACTTGGTCGTCTGTTCAACGTTCTTGGAGATACCGTAGATGGCGGTGATTCTCTGGACGGTGAAGAGCATTGGGTCATCCATCGTGATCCGCCTTCATTTGAGGAGCAGAAACCGGCAGTTGAGATCCTGGAAACAGGTATCAAGGTTATCGATCTTCTTGCTCCATATGCAAAAGGTGGTAAGATCGGTCTGTTCGGTGGTGCCGGTGTTGGTAAGACAGTCCTTATCCAGGAGCTGATCCAGAATATCGCTACCGAGCATGGTGGATATTCTATTTTCACCGGTGTCGGTGAGCGTTCCCGTGAGGGTAATGACCTTTGGACAGAGATGAAGGAATCCGGTGTTCTTGAAAAGACAGCCTTAGTGTTCGGACAGATGAACGAGCCGCCTGGAGCACGTATGCGTGTTGCTGAGACAGGACTTACCATGGCAGAGTATTTCCGTGATCAGGAGCACAGAGATGTACTTCTTTTCATTGATAATATCTTCCGTTTTGTACAGGCAGGATCTGAGGTTTCCGCTCTGCTTGGACGTATGCCGTCCGCAGTAGGATATCAGCCTACACTGGCAACTGAGATGGGTGAGCTTCAGGAGAGGATCGCATCTACCAAGGAAGGTTCTGTTACATCTGTACAGGCAGTATATGTACCGGCCGATGACTTAACTGACCCGGCTCCGGCAACAACATTTGCCCATCTGGATGCAACAACCGTTCTTTCCCGTAAGATCGTTGAGCAGGGTATTTATCCGGCCGTAGATCCGCTTGAGTCTACTTCCCGTATCCTGGAGGCAGATATTGTTGGTGAGGAACATTACGAGGTTGCACGTAGAGTACAGGAGATCCTTCAGAAATATAAAGAACTTCAGGATATCATTGCTATTCTTGGTATGGAGGAGCTCTCAGAGGAAGATAAGCAGACAGTATTCCGTGCAAGAAAGATCCAGAAGTTCCTTTCCCAGCCGTTCCATGTAGCTGAGAACTTCACCGGTATCAAAGGTAAATATGTACCTCTGAAAGAGACGATCCGCGGATTTAAGGCGATCATTGACGGCGAGATGGATGATTATCCGGAGAACGCATTCTTTAATGTTGGAACCATTGATGATGTAATTGCAAAAGCAAAAGCCGAGGAGAACCGGCAGTAAGGAGCAGCTATGAGTGAGACATTTGGCCTGGAAATATATGCCAGCAATAAACTGGCTTATGCAGGACGTGCTCAGAAGCTTATTATCCCGGCAGTGGATGGTGAGCAGGGATTTCTTGCCCATCATGCGAATGTTGTAGCTGCCATCATTCCCGGTGAGATGCGTTTTGAGGATGCTGACGGTAATGAGTATGTGTTTGCTGTGAGCAGCGGATTTGTTGAGATGATCAATAACCGTGCCAAGCTGTTCTGCCTCAGCGTAGAGAGTCCGGACGAGATTGATATCCGCCGTGCTCAGGAAGCAAAGGAACGTGCAGAAGAGCAGCTTCGTCAGAAACAGAGCATCCAGGAGTATCATATGAACCAGATGGCACTTGCGAGAGCGATGACACGTCTTAAAGTAACACATAAGCAGTAAATTTAAATCATATAAAAAGATCCATTGTCAGGAAACTGGCAGTGGATCTTTTTTTTCTCTGTTATTTTGTGGATGAAGCAGGATCAGATTCGGTATTTTCCGGATCAGTAATGGAAGAAGCTTCAGAAGCTGTATCTTTGTCTGAGTTATCAGAAGTATGAACAGGCTTTTCTGTCAGCTGCTGATATGGACGATAGGGTTCCCAGTAATGTTCATCTTTTGTTTCGTTTTCCTGTTTCAGCTTCTTTTTCTGCTGAGTAAGAAGATAAATACCTGCAGCAATGATACCTGCAGCAATGACGATCTGCGGAAGGCTGTTGCAGATATTGTATACATAGTCGGCCATATTATTCGGTACAATGAAGTACAGAAGACTTGTGAAACGACTCCACAGGATGCAGATACCAAACAGGATCAGAACCCATGCAGCTGCACTCTGATGTTTTTGTAAGAATTTTCCCATATCACCGGAAAACTGATCCATGTGAAGAATGTAATTATCCTCTACAGAGTAGAATTCTTCTTCTGACAGAGATTTCAGATTATGGACATTAAAAAAACTATAGAACCATATCACCGGGAGAAACATGGCCAGCCATCCAAGACCGGTTATGGATGCCAGTGCGATCGATCCCCAGAACAGCAGCATAATGCTAAGTCCCTGTTTTTTAAATCCCATGTACATTTCCCCGGCACCGGGGATCAGGGAAAAGATAAATACCCAGAAACCATGTTTTTGTTTTTTCATAAATTTACTTGCCTCCGTTTATAATTTTATTCGTAAGATCGTTCAGATTATTACTGATCTTCTGAGAATGTTCACTGAGCTGGGAACCTACCTGCATGGAAAGCTGGTTTAGGCCGGAACCAATGTCAAGGGATGAAGAAATCTTAACTTTTGTTTCCGGTGAAGGATGAAGAGCCGTAAAATCTGTCTGAGATACAGAAAAAAGCATGATCAGCGCAACACCCATGCCTACGGCAGTCCGTAAGCCTGCACAGAGAAGCTTCATCCAATAAGCAGTTTCATGTATTTTTCTGGAAACCTGAACTTCCGGAGAAGCTGCTTTTTTCAGAATTTCATCCTGCAGATAGGATGGAGCATACTCAGAAGCGGCATCCTCATTCTGAAGAAGTTCATCCAGACAGAAGTCACATTGCTCCATATGCTCCAGAAAATGGATCATTTCATCCGTATTCATGGTTCCGTCCTGGAATTTCTGTAATTCATCCTGTGGTATGTGCATCTAATCACTCCTTTCCAGCAGTGCTTTCAGCATAGATCTGGACCGGTAGATCTGCGTCTGGACTGTTTTGATATTTTTATTCTGCGCTTTTGCAATTTCTGCGGCGGTTTTTTCTTCGCAGAAATGCTCAAGGGCAACCTCCCTGTAGGGGCTTTTCAGCGCTGAACATAAATGCCGGATCCGATCCTTGAAATCTTTGTCCAGAAATGCCTCCTCCGGGGAAAACTCTTTATCATGGAGCTGTTTAAAATAGATGTCCTCTGTGGGAATGGTACGTCTGCCGGCTGCTTTCAGATGATCCAGACATTTTCTGACTGCGATCTTGCTGAGCCAGGCTTTTTCGTAGGTGCCATCAAAACGGGAGAGATTTTTGTAGGCGGAAAGAAAAACATCCTGTGTCAGATCCTCGGCGTCAAAGGGATTGCCCACCGATTTCAGACAAATGGAAAATATTAAGTTTTGGTATGTATGTATCAGATATTCCAGATATTCTTCCCGTGTAATGCAATCAGCTCCCTTCTCTTCCCGCTTCATTTATTATAACGCGGAACCTGAAGGAAAGCCTTCAGCTTTTATAGAAAAATATGTAAATCATTGGATAAATGCCGCTTTTATATAGCGGGGAGAGAAAATTTGGTCTATACTATAAGTCGTCAAAGCAGAGATGCAGAAAGGATGAGACAAATGACAGAGACGAAACGTTTATATTATGAAGATGTATATAAAAAAGAATTTACAGCCAAAGTCCTGGAGTGCAGAGAAGCAAAAAAAGGTTTTCATATCATTCTGGATGAGAGCGCTTTTTACCCGGAGGGCGGCGGACAGCCAAGCGATACCGGATATCTCAACGATGTGAAAGTAAAGGAAGTGCATGAAAAAGAGGGAGAACTTCTTCATTATACAGATCAGCCGATGGAAGCCGGAACAGAAGTACAGGGACGCATCGATTGGGCAAGAAGATTTGATCTGATGCAGCAGCATTCCGGTGAGCATATGGTGAGCGGACTGATCCACGAGGCTTACGGATACGATAATGTAGGCTTTCATATGGGAAGCGATACCATTACCATAGATCTGAATGGCCCGTTGGATGAGGCGCAGCTTGCTGAGATCGAGCGGAAAACAAACCAAAAGATATGGGAAGATACGCAGATAAAGATCATATATCCTACAGCGGAGGAACTGGAAAAGATCGACTACCGAAGCAAAAAAGAGCTCACCGGTCAGGTGCGGATCGTAGAATTTCCAGGGGTGGATATCTGTGCATGCTGCGGAACTCATGTGACACATACCGGAGAGATCGGAATGGTGAAGCTACTTTCCGTGGAAAAATTTCGTGAAGGTGTCCGTATTGAGATGATCTGCGGAAAACGTGTGCTGGATTATCTGAACATGGTCAATGACCAGAACCACCAGATTTCTGTAAAGCTTTCCGCAAAAATGGATAAGACTGCGCAGGCAGTGGAACGCCTTCAGGAAGAGAATTTCCGACTGAAAGGACAGGTTGGTCAGCTGGTAGACGACATGTGCCGGAAAGAGGCAGAGCGTTATGCAGGAAGCGGAAGCGTTCTCATCTTTATGGATGGAATGGATGCAGACAGTGTGCGGAAGCTTGCAGACGCCGTGACACAGACCTGCCAGGGCTGCTGTGCGGTATTTTCCGGAAATGCAGACGGAAGCTACAAGTATGCAATGGGCGAAAAAGATGGCGATCTCCGTCAGTTTACAAAAGAGATGAATGCGAAATTAAACGGACGCGGAGGCGGAAAGCCGTTCTTTGTACAGGGATCGGTGCAGGCATCTGAGAAAGAGATCCGAAACTTTTTTGAACAGTGATGAAAATGTTTGGGGAATGTCATGCACATATATTTCTCAATGGCTATGATTACCGGAAAGCCGTTGAGACACAGAAAAACGGGCCCCGGGATACACTGATCCGTGCTCATTTTGAGGAATACCGGAAAAGAGGAATCCGTTTTGTGAGAGACGGAGGAGATCATTACGGTGTGTCAAAACGGGCTGCCAGATTGGCCCCGGAATATGAAATTGACTATCGCACACCGGTTTTTGCCATTTATAAAGAGGGTCATTACGGGAAGATCGTTGGAAAAAGCTTTTCAGACATGAAGGAATATCACAGAAGAGTTCTGGAAGCTGCCGCTGAAGGGGCGGATTTTATCAAGATCATGACTACAGGGCTTCTGGATTTTGCAGATCACGGGAAAATTACGGGAACGCCGCTTTCAGCAACGGATGTGAAAGAAATGGTACATATTGCTCATGAAGAGGGATTTGCCGTGATGAGCCATACGAATGGATGCTATGGCGTACAGGCAGCAGTGGAGGCTGGTGTTGACAGTATTGAGCATGGGAACTATATGGATGATGAGACGATTTCCATGCTGGCAGACAGCGAAAGCGTGTGGGTTCCGACACTTGTAACTGTGCGGAATCTTAAAGGATGCGGCAGATTTGAAGATACGATCCTTGCATCTATTATAAAGACAGGCGAGCAGAATCTGAAGAAAGCTTTTGAAAAGAAGGTTCATGTGGCAGTAGGAAGCGATGCCGGTGCATATCAGGTTCTTCACGGCCAGGGTGTACAGGATGAAAGCAGAGCTTTTTTTGATATACTGGGTGATACGCAGGCAGTACGAAGCTGGATGGAAGATGGAGAAAAAAGGATCCGTACCATCTTCTGTCACGGGTCTTCGAATTTAATACAGGTATAAATATTGGAGGTGCGTGATTTCGCAGGGTTGAAAGTAACCCGGAGATCGGCACCTTCTTCCATTCCGCTTGAGGAAAGGTCCGGAACGTTTTCACGGCTGCAGAGGATCTTTACGCCGTCGTATGTCTGGAGCAGCACGGTATTGGCGGTTGTGCCCAGGATCGTGCCGGTTACAGTAGAAGTAATGTTGCGTACTGAAAGTATGTCCGGATCCTCCCCGGTGATTCCACGGATCTTCATGCCGCTGGTGGATTCACCATTAAATTTACCGGTATAGATAATGTTTACATAAGATCCCGGAGCCATTCCTCCTTTGAAATATACAGGAACCGAGGAAAGTGAAACAGTCAGTTCCGATCCTGTGGTCTGCGGAATGACAGTCATTGTGCCGGTGCTGACATTTACGATCTTTGCACGGAGATGCTGCTCTTTTTTTTTCGGTTCAGGGGAAGGCGTAGGAGTTGCTGCAGGTACTTTCAGTGGATCCGTATCGGAGACACTGATCACTTTTGTGAAACTGCCGTCATACTGCTTGTCACCCACGAGTGTTTCGTTGATGAATTTACCGCGAAAATGGACATAGACCCACTTGCCGGCCTTGATGCCTTTTTTGTAGTATTGTCTGACACCGGTGACAGGGAAGGTTACGGTATTTCCCTTTTCTGTAACTATCACAAGGGCATTGGAGGTGAGTGATTTCACTTTGCCCTTTAAAGTGCGGTCCTCCAGAGGAGTTTCATTATGATATTTGTCGGTTATTTTGATGGGGGAAATGGCGCTGATATCTGTTCCGGAAAGCTGTCCCTGGTAGATCACACTGACCTGATCACTGGATACAACGCCGTATTTGCATTCAAGCCTTGTCTGGGAAACATCAAATACATAGGTTTCTCCATTGCTGGAAATCGTCAGGTGTGTACCGTCAAAATCCAGCAGTGTGCCGGTAAGCTCATCCATATAAACACGTTCTTCCGTGGAAGGCTCCTGATCTTCCTGTTCTGTGGAATCTGAAGCAGTAACGTCTGAAATTTTATCCTGAAGAGAAATAATATGATCATCGATCTGATCATTGCTGCAGCCTCCCGCAAAAAGGGAAAGGCCGAGAATCATACATGCAGCAGACAGTTTTTTCATTTGTGTCCTCCGACCCGGGATAACGGTCAGTCCTGTTTATCTGTAAGATCATGGGTTTCCGACGCCGGTATAAAGTCAAATATCTGGCGGAAAGAATCCCATTGCTCACGGCTGTCGATTCCATGGTTGATCAGACCCGTGCATTCAGTACAGGCATTGGTATCCAGATAATTATCGTAATAAATATGATAGGGATTTTGGGTGTTTTTTTCCTGCGGATCGTTCATCGGATCAGTCTCCTTATTGATTGATAAGGATCAGTATATGAAGGCAGGAAAGATTTTATACATATTAAGGGTATTATAGCAAAAAGATTTTTTGATTTCTACAGGGATTTACGGAAAATCCATGCATTTACTGAAAACGTGTTCCTACAGGCTGAACACGGAACCAGTAGGTATAGGAATACTGAAATCCAAGAGAGCTGTAAAGCTTTTCTGCGGAAGTATTGTTTTTTACCACCTGAAGATAAGCGTGGCTGGCGCCTCTTTTTTTGCCCTCATTGAGAAGACCGGTACAGATCTGACGGGCATATCCTCTGCGGCGATAATCTTCACGCACATGAATGGCATAGATACCGATGTAGTCGCGATCCAGGATTCCAAGACCTGTGGCAATGATCTCGCCGTTTTTTGTTATGGAAGCGCAGACAGTTTCCTTAAGAATGGCACGGTACATGGAAGGAACGACGCTTCGATGGATCGGATTTGTAGTTCTTTTCAAGTCAAAAAGGCTGTGGATCCAGAAATCCGGAATTTCATTGGAAAAAAGCACATCGGTGACAGGCGCATCCAGAACGGCATTGTCCAGGTCTACAGTCATAACATTTGTTATGTGCTGAACGGAATAGCCCCTGTTTTCCAGCATATAGTCAAAATCCGGGGATACAAGGGGGCTGATCTTAAAGATCGCAGGAGTTCCCAGACGCTTATAGACCTGTTCGCAGTAGGGGATTTTTTCGCGCCATGGAAGTGTGGAGGTTCCGAACTGTTCCACACTGTTGGTCCTGTGCGTATAGAAATAAGAAAAACGTAAGATCCATCCGTCATAAAGTTCCATTTTATGGGAAGGCCATGCGTTCAGTGACATATCTTCGATTTTTTTGATCGTTGTTTCCATAGTATTACCTTTCTGATATGATCAATTTATAAAGTTTATCTGCCAGGATCTGATGCCCCTGTGGTGTGAGATGGATACCGTCAGAAGTTATTGATGCAGGCCCGGACCGTGCAGCTTCCTGATCCAGATCGTTCTGCAGCGGGAGAAAAACGGCGCCATGATCCTGACTGATCTTTTTAATATGCACGGACATCTGTGAAAGAAGGGGAGCCCAGGAAGCGTAGCAGCGTGGCCATGGAAAAACAAAGGGTTCCAGGAAATAGAGCTTTCGTTTCCGGGAGTTTGTGCAGGATAGCTTTTTTGCAAGGAGCTCATAACGGGTGACAAATTTGTTCATCAGATCCTGCTGTTGTGCAGATGAACGGCGGGTGTTCATCATGATCCCCACATCATTGATCCCGATCAGGACGGTAACAATATCCGGATCAGAGCTTTCCAGCCAGAAATCTGTGTTCTGAAGAAGCCGTTCCAGTGTGAAACCATCAATACCTCTGTTTTCAATGGAAAATCGGTGATCTGTGTTATGAAGCAGACAGGAGAGCTGCTTCACATATCCTTTTCCAAGAGGATCTGTGGAGAAAAGCCGTCCGCAATCTGTGATACTGTCTCCGAGACACAAAATGCGAGTCATCCAATTCCTTCTTTCTGTTATACCGGGCGGATCATTATCCGCAGTCGATTATTTTCGTATTGGTGCTTTGATAGTAGCACTTACATCAGCAGTGGTCAAGCGTACGAAATACCGGAAAATGGGTAAAAAACGAATAAACGTGAAAAACATGAAAATTTTTTTAAAAAATTAAAAAAAGTACTTGCATTTTGAAAGAAAGTGTTATATACTAACGAAGTCGGTTGAGGGAAACAACAAAAAACGAAATCAAACGACAGAAACAAAAGAATATGGCCAGTTGGTCAAGGGGCTAAGACGCCGCCCTCTCACGGCGGAAACACGGGTTCGATTCCCGTACTGGCTATTAACTGAAAGCAATCAGAACATGTTTCTGGTTGCTTTTTTGTTTATGATCACAAATGGGGATTTTGGGAGGTTTTACTATGATCATTGATAATGTGTATGTTTTTACACCGGACAAAGCATTTGTAAAAGGCGGGATTATCCTGGATGGGGATAAGATCCGACAGGTTTATGAAGAAAAGGATGCGCCGCAGCTTAACGGGGATGTTCTGGACGGAAAAGGCTGCTACGCCATTCCAGGACTGATCGATCTGCATTTTCATGGATGCAAAGGAGATGATTTCTGCGACGGAGACAAGGCTGCGATCGGAAGGATCGCGGAATATGAGGCATCGGTAGGAGTTACAGCGATTGCACCGGCTACTATGACTTTACCGGTAGAGGAACTGGAGCAGATCCTCCATACAGCAGCAGAATATAAAAAAGAAACAAAGGACTGCCGTAAGGCGGATTTTCTGGGGATCAATATGGAAGGGCCTTTTATCAGCCCGGCGAAAAAAGGGGCACAGGATGCGAGGAATATCCTGCCATGTAATGTGGAAATCTGTGACCGTTTTTTAAAGGCCTCGGAAGGTCTGGTAAAATTTATAGGGATTGCACCTGAAGAAAGTGAGCATGCAGCAGAATTTATCCGGGAAGTTCATGAAAGGGTCAATGTTTCTCTGGCACATACTAATGCAGATTACGATACAGCAATGGAAGCATGCAGAGCAGGAGCAAACCATGCAGTCCATCTGTATAACGCAATGCCTGCGTTTACGCATCGTGCACCAGGTGTCGTAGGTGCTGTTTTTGATAATAAGGATGTTATGGCAGAGATCATCTGTGACGGGATCCATATCCATCCGTCTGTTGTTCGAGCTACCTTTCAGATGATGGGAGCTGACAGGATGATCCTGATCAGCGACAGTATGAGAGCTACCGGTATGCCGGACGGCCAGTATACACTGGGCGGACTGGATGTTAAGGTTGTGGGAAGACTTGCCACGCTGGTATCTGACGGTGCGATCGCAGGATCTGCCACAAATCTGATGGATTGTATGCGTACAGTTGTTAAAAAGATGGAGCTTCCGCTGGAAACAGCCGTGGCCTGCGCGACCATAAATCCGGCCAGAAGCCTTGGTGTGGAAGAACAGTACGGATCTCTGGAAGCAGGTAAAAAAGCTCATGTGGTACTGCTGGATCAGGATCTGGAACTGAAAGCAGTGATCAAGGACGGAGTAAAGATCCGATAGGATCATAGAAGATAAAACGATAAAAAATAAAAAGATAAAAAGAATTTCAGGAGCAGATGACAGCAAAATTCGTGTCAGAATTTGTCGAACGAAAATGCTGGACAAAATGCTCCTGAAATTCTATAATTAATTTCACCAGAGATCTTCTGGTATCGATCACCGCCAGGTCAGGCGGGAAATCCCATTTTTATCATAACTGAATAAACATATATTTTAAGAAGGAAAGGGGGCGTGTATGTTTCTTTATGGAGAATTATCCGTGGTGATATCTGCGATGGCGGTCTGGATGGATCTTAAAGATGCATCTGTAGACAATGGATGGATCCTTTTTTCTTTTATGATCGGTTTCCTGATCCAGATCACAGAAAACGGGCCGAAAGGTGGAGTGATCTTTCTGGCAGGAGTGGCCGTGCCGGTGCTTCTTTTGGGAATCCTTTTTATATTCCATATGATCGGCGCCGGAGATATCAAGCTTCTGTGCGCACTTGGCGGGATCATGGGGCCGCGGACAGTTATGGAATGTATTGTTTATTCTCTGCTTGCAGGTGCAGGCATTTCTCTGGCAATTCTTATTTCTACAGGCGGTATCCGCCGACGATTCCTTTATTTATATCAGTATATGAATGAGTTTTACTGTACCGGTGAGATACGTCCTTATTACAGAAAGGGGATGAGCTTTCCGGAGAACTTTCATTTTACGGTACCCATATTTTTGAGTGCGGTGCTTTATGCAGGAGGTGTGTATTGAAGAAAAACATATTTGCAGTCTGTGATCTGGAGGTGGATTATGCTTTCAATTTTATGGATTATCTGAACCAGAAAAAGAATCTTCCGTTTGAGATCCAGGCATTTACCACGGCGGAAAGTCTCATTGCCTACGGAAAAGAAAATCATATTGAGTTGCTGCTGATTTCCGATAAAGCAATGAGAAAAGAAGTCCGTGACCTTGGTATCGGAAAGATCATCATTCTTTCAGAGGGTGTGCATCCTCCGGAACTGGATCAGTATTCAAGTGTGTATAAATATCAATCTTCCTCAGATGTGATAAGGGAGGTGATGGCCTGCTATGGAGAAGAGAAGTCTCTTGATCCGGTAACTTTTCCTGTGTTGAAAAAGACAATGGAGATCATCGGTGTTTTTTCTCCTCTTGGCAGATGTCTGAAGACATCCTTTGCACTTGCGCTGGGACAGATACTGGCGAAAGAACGTGCCGTTCTTTATCTGAATCTGGAATCCTATTCTGGTTTTGAGGAACTTCTTGGGAAAAAATTTCCGGCTAATCTGAGTGATCTGTTTTATTATGTTCGCCAGGGAAATGAAAACCTGATCCATAGAATGAACGGAATGATCCAGACAGTAAACAATCTGGATTTTATACCGCCTGTAAGAACACCTTCAGATATCCGGACCGTGGACTGGGAAGACTGGGAGCGGCTGTTGCAGGAGATCGTACTTCACAGTTCCTATGAAGTGCTGATCCTGGATATGGGAGAAAATGGAGATGAGGATTTCCGGCTTCTGGAAATGTGCAGAAAAATCTATATGCCGGTTTTGAATGACACACTTTCTGTCTGTAAGGTGACACAATTCGAAAATCTTCTGCGTATCTGGAATAAAGAAAAGATCCTGGAAAAAACAGAAAAGGTGCATCTGCCCTTTCATATGGATAGGATCTCTTCTGACGCTTACGTAGAACAGCTGGTCTGGAGTGAACTGGGAGATTATATCCGTGAACTTTTGAGAAAGGAGCGGTCATGAACAGAGAAAAATTCCGGGAAATGTATGATCTGCTCATGGAACAGCTGGATGTTTCCAGAGAGCTGTCCGATGATGAGATCCTGGGGGTGATCGATGAACTGATATTAACTCAGGCAAGGGAACTGTTTCTTTCACTGAAGGAGAAAGTAGAGCTCAGACAGGAGCTGTTCTGTTCTGTGCGCAAGCTGGATGTTCTGCAGGAACTGATCGATGATGAAAGTGTTACAGAGATCATGGTAAATGGTCCGGATCATATTTTTGTGGAACGTGGAGGAAAACTGACCAGATGGAATAAGGTCTTCACGTCAGAAGAGAAGCTGGAGGATGTGATCCAGCAGATCGTAGGGCGCTGTAATCGGGTTGTCAACGAGTCCATGCCCATTGTAGATGCAAGGCTGGAAAACGGAGCACGTGTGAATGCAGTGGTTTATCCGGTTGCTCTGAATGGTCCGATCCTGACGATCCGTCGTTTTCCGGATGATCCTATCACAATGGAAAAACTGATCGCTTTTGGAAGCATCACCGAAGAATGTGCACAGTTTTTAAAAAAACTTGTTCAGGCAAGATATTCTATTGTGATTGGTGGAGGTACAGGCAGTGGAAAAACAACATTCCTTGGAGCTGTTACAGAATATATTCCAAAAGATGAGCGCCTGATCACCATTGAAGATAATGCGGAGCTTAAGATCCGGGGAATTGATAACCTGGTATGTCTGGAGGCAAAAATGGCCAATATGGCGGGCGCGGTGTCAGTAACGATCCGAGATCTGATCCGGTCAGCCCTTCGAATGAGGCCGGACAGGATAATTGTAGGGGAAGTCCGTGGAGGAGAGGCAGTGGATATGCTGCAGAGCCTGAATACGGGACATGATGGAAGCCTTTCAACACTTCATGCAAACAGCAGTCAGGATATGCTTTCCAGAATTGAAACGATGACATTGATGGGAATCGATCTTCCCCTGGAAGCAATCCGAAGGCAGATCGCTTCCGGGGTAGATATTCTGGTACATCTCGGGCGTATGCGGGATAAAAGCAGAAAGCTGTTGGAAATCACAGAAGTATGTGGATTTGAAAACGGAGAGATCCAGACCAGGCCGCTGTATCGCTGGGAAGAAGGAAAGGGACTTGTAAAAACCGGAGAACTTTTGCATTGTGAAAAAATGAAACGGGCAGGAATCAGACTATGAAAGAGCGGAAAGGAAAGAATCAGAAATGGAGATCTACGAGGAAAGATTACAGGATGTATCATTTTACGGGGAAGGAGACCGCAAAGTATCTTCTGGAGGGAGCTGCCGTATGCGCTGTAGCCGACTATCTGTTTTATCAGAGCCTTCCTGTGTTGCTGTTTATGCTTCCAATACCAGTGCTTTTTCTGAAAATGCAGAGGAAAAAATGCACTGCACGGCAGCAGAGGGAGCTGAATTACCAGTTTCGGGATGCTCTGACGGCCATGAATGTGGCGGTACAGGCCGGCTATTCCGCGGAGAATGCGGTGCGTGCCAGTGTAAAGGATCTGGGGAGACTTTATGAAAAGGGATGTGATATACTGGATGAATTTCGGTATATCGAAAGCCAGCTGCGTCTGAGTGTTCCGGTGGAAGAGCTGTTCCTGGATCTGGGAAAACGCAGCGGAGTGGAAGATATTGAAAATTTCGCAGCAGTATTTTATACAGCAAAAAGAACAGGCGGGGATATGACGCAGGTGATCCAGAAAGTAGCCAGAATGCTTAGTGATAAGATCGAGGTAAAAAAAGAGATCGAGGCAACGCTGGCCGCAAAGAAATCGGAACAGATGGTTATGAGTATCATGCCGGCCGGTATCATCTGCTATCTGAAACTGACTTCGCCGGGATTTTTGGATGTACTTTATGGGAATCCTTTCGGAATCTGTGCCATGACAGTTTGCATGGTGATCTATGGCTTGTCTTACTGGCTGGGTGTGAAGATTGTAGACATAGAAGTGTAGGTGAGGATAATGTGGATACATATTTTGATATTTATGGTGATCCTTGGGGTGTTTCTGGCAGGAAAAATGGGGCGGCTGCCTCCGGAAGCCGGAAATCCGGAAGAAAAGAAACTGTTTATACGGATAGCGCTTACCGGAAATATCATCGGTATGCTTCTGACATTTCAAAGTGGCGGAGATAAGGTTTATTCATCCGGATACCGTATGGAAAAAGAGGAGACAGGTGCTTATGAAGAGAAATTCAAAGTATCTGTAGACGGAGAAGAAGCCGGTTCCCTGTATGTGCAGGTGCCGGAAAAAGAAACAGAAGGATCCGAAGAAGAACCGGAAACAGAACTTAGCGAAGAACAGCAGCGCGAGAAAGAGCTGCAGGACATGATCGTACAATATAATCAGAAAAAAAACGATCCGCAGTACTATTATCTTCCAGATGAATGGAATGGAAAACATCTTGAATGGGAGCAGCCAAAAGACAAAACAGGAAACCTGCTTTCAGCTCTTGGTCTGGCAGCAGCGGCAGCAGCTGTCATTGCAAAAAAACGGGAAGAACAGAATGCTCAGATAAAAAGAAGAGAACAGATGCTGATGGATTATCCAGGACTGATCATGAAATTTACCCTTCTGGTGCAGGCAGGCTTAACTGCCAGAAAAGCGTTCCAGAAAATAGCACTGGATTACGGAAAGAGAGAAGATGGTAAAAAACGTGAGGCTTACGAAGAAATCCGAGTAGCCTGTTATGAGATGGACAGTGGGATTTCCGAAGCAGAGGCTTACCGGAGATTTGGAGAACGGTGCGGACAGGTAAAGTATAAAACTCTGTCAACACTACTGATCCAGAACCTCCAGAAAGGAAGCAGGTATCTGGCCGATCTGCTGGAAAAGGAATCCGTGGAAGCCTGGGAGGAGCGAAAAAGAAAAGCAAGAGTGCTGGGAGATACAGCAGCAACAAAACTGCTTCTTCCGATGGTCTTGATGCTCCTGGTGGTGATGGCGGTGATTATGCTGCCGGCATGCCTTTCCTTTTACGGAGGGTAGGACTGGAGAACAGAGAAAGGAAATGTGAGGTGACAAATGAAAATATGTGGAAGTATGTAAAAGAATTTGCGATGGAAGAGGATGCGGTGGGTGTTGTGGAGATCATCCTGATTCTGGTGGTTCTGATCAGTCTGGTCATCATCTTTAAGGAACAGCTTACAGCACTTGTTAAAAAAATCCTTACAAAAATCACAAAACAAAGCAATACGATCTGAAAATAAGAAAAAACGGTGATATCTGCTGATATTTTTGTTTTGGAAAGGAGAGGTACCCCTTGGCAGGAAATGTGAAAAAAGGCAGCATTACGATCTTTCTGGCTCTGATCTTGAGCCTGGTTCTTTCTCTTGTGTGTGCCAGCATTGAGTCTGTACGCATGGCAGCTGCCAGGACACAGATACTTAACAGTATGGATATTGGCTTATATTCCTTATTTGGACAGTATGACCGAACGCTTTTGGAAGATTATGAGCTGTTTGCACTGTATGCAGGTGGAAAAGAAGAACTGGATATGGCTTCTGTATATGATGATTTTCAGACTTATATGAAACCTGTATTGAAACAGAACAGTCAGAAACTGGAGCTTCTCCAGGGCGGATTCAATGGTTATCAGCTTCTGAGCGACGGAAAAGGCGAGATTTTTTACCAGCAGGCTGTTCAGTATATGCGTGAAACTCTGGGAAGCCAGGGGGTACAGACTCTTCTCGGAAAACTGAAGGATCAGGAAAAGAAGACAGAGGATGCAGAGAAAAAAGGAGAACAGGCAGAAAATAAAGGAACGTTGGATTCCTATGATTCTGCTATTACGGACGCCGCGCAGAAGAGCGAAGAAGCAAAAAAAGAACAGGAACAACAAAAAAACCAGGGAGATTTTTCGGATGCAGGAAATGGGGATGATTTTACCGGCGGTGTTGATGAAAGCGTGGAAAATCCTATTCCGATCATCAGAAGAGTCCGTAAAATGGGACTTCTTGATCTGGTAGTACCATCCGAACGGGGAATATCGGATGCGTTTACAGACAGAAAAAGCCTTACATCCGGAAGAAAGCTCCAGACAGGACTAATGTTGGATACGGATATACGATCCGATAATTCGTATACGTCCGGAATATTGTTTGGACAGTATCTGCTAAAGAAACTGGGAAATTATCGAAGACCGGCAGCGGCGGGGTTGAATTATCAGGTGGAATATATTCTTGGAGGGAAGAACAGTGATCGGGAAAATCTGAAGTCCGTGGCAGGAAAACTTCTGGTGATCCGTCAGGGGGTTAACATGGCGTATCTGCTTTCAGATGGTGGAAAACGGATACAGGTCGAAACACTGGCGCTGGCGATTGCATCAGGTTTTCTAATCCCACCGGCGGCAGCAGTGATCGAAGCAGCACTGATCTTTTGCTGGGCATTTGCGGAGAGTATTTTAGATGTCCGGGAACTTTTTGCAGGAGGACATGTACCTCTTATAAAAAACTCCTCAGACTGGCAGCTGTCTTTGAGTAATCTGCCCAATATCCTGGACAAACTGGATTCTTCAAGAAAGGATGCAGGGAATGGAATGTCTTATGAGGATTATCTTCAGGTTCTGCTTATGGCGAAAGGAAAACAGGATAAAGTTCTGAGAGGAATGGACATGATCGAGTGCTCTGTACGTGAAAAGGGAAAAAGACCAGGTTTTCAGATGGATCACTGTATCACTGCCATGGAAGCGTCTGCAGATGTAAAAGCAAACAGACGGAAAATATTTACAGTTACACGTCAGTATGCGTATGAATAGAAAGAGAGGTGTACAGGGATGCTTTTTCAGAAAGAAAAAGAAGATAAAAATCAGATAAACAGACTGGATCAAAAAAGAGAAAGGCGCTCTCGAAGAGCTTTTTTCCTGCTTTCCCCGATAAGCCGGAAAACGCTTTCTGGAAAAGTATCCCTGTGCACCTTTCTGAAAAAAGCAAGTCTCACCCTGGAGACTGCGATGGTTTTGCCGCTGTTTTTTTTCGGAGTGCTCACGCTGCTTTCTTTTATGGATATTTACAAGGTACAGACGGAGCATCTGACCGGCTTGTGCCAGAAAGCAAAGGAAGCAGGTATGTATGCGTATGGTGCCGGCGGTTCAGGTACAGAAACGATCACATTGCCGGACGTATATTCCTATCAGCCCATAGGCGGTCTGATCCCGCTTCCTAAAATATGGTTTCACAATACGATAAAGGTCCATACGTGGAATGGTGTGGTATACGAAAATGGAAAGGATACAGTGGAGAGCCAGCCTATGGTGTATGTGACAGAATCAGGAACTGTGTATCACAGAAAACTGGGGTGCAGTTATCTGAATCTGTCTGTTCAGCAGATATCAGGCTCTTCGGTTAAAGCTTTAAAAAATGCATATGGAGAAAAGTATCAGGCCTGTGAGCTGTGCAGTCGTGGGCAGGAACCGGCCGGAGTGGTATATATCACAAAAAAGAGTAACCGTTTTCATAACAGGGAAAGCTGCAGCGCATTGAAACGATCTGTACGGATGGTGAAAGAAACAGAGGTTTCCGGTGAAATGAGTGCCTGCGGGCGATGTGGCTGAAGGGAGAGATCATGAGCAGTGTAAAAATTTGCATGACTGTACTTCTTGTAATTAATACCTGGACAGATATCCGAAAAAAAGAAATCTGTTTACCGGTGCTTTTTATATTTCTGGCAGGCGGGATCCTGTGGCGGATCAGGCAGGGGCTTCTCTGGCCGGCAGGGATTATTTCCATGGGAATCGGAGTATTTATAATTTTGATTGCTTTGATCAGTGGAGGAATGGTCGGATTTGGAGACGGATTGCTGATACTGACAATGGGCTCTGTGCTGGAAGTCGGAGAACTGGCAGGGATCCTCTGTGGTGCATTATTGTTGTGCGGAATCTACTCAGGCATTGAGTATCTTATGCTAAAAAAGAGTCGAAGTGAGGAAATTCCTTTTGTACCGTTTCTGTTGATCGGATATTTGGGAGGGATATTTTTGTGAGAAAAATAAAAAAGGGGAGCTTTACAATAGAAGCTGCATTGCTCATGCCTCTGGTGCTTATGATACTGATCGGAGTGCTGTATCTGGATTTTTTTGTACATGACAGAGCATATCTCACTGCGGCAGCTTATGAGGCAGCAGTCAGTGGCAGTATGGAAGGATATAAAAAGAAAGGGAACATATATGAAAAGGCGGATATACAGGGTAGAATGCTGGGAGATATCGGGCTGCCTGGAGGAGAGAATCTGAGCATGCAGACAAATGCAGGAAAAACTGTGAAAGTAACTTACAGACTGGAAGTACCTGCCGGGTTCCTGGGGCAGAAATGGAAGCTGGAAGTCAGTGGTAAGGCAAAGCCTCTGCGGCCTGTGGGATGGATCCGCAAGGTAAAAGGAACTGTGGATATGCTGGGAGAGGTGATGCCATAAAATGAGAACGGAATATAAAAGAGATATGAATCATAATTATCTGATCCTGACAGGAGATGAGAGAATCGATACAGATTCTTACCAGGTAAGGATGATCGTGGCCAATGCTGTGCCTGATCTTCTTCAGTGTCGGATACAGGGAATCGACGGAAAATTCATGGTGTATTATGATATAACTTCCAGGCATTCCATGACTGCGCTTTTTGAGGAAAAAAAGATGGATCTGGAGTCGCTTCAGGTGATACTGGGAGGCTTTATACAGATCATGGAAGAAATGTCCGAGTATCTTTTGAATCCCTGTCAGCTGATCCTGGAACCGGAATATATCTATCTGGATGCGGAAAGAAAAAGTGTCCGATTTTGTTATCTTCCGGGATTTCATGGGGAAATACAGAAACAGTTTCAGAGTCTTGCGGAGTATATCCTTCCAAAGCTGGATCATGAAGACGGAAAAGCGGTCATGTTGGGATATAATGTATACAGACGTGCACTGGAGGACAGCTTTCATCTGGAATACATCAAGGAAGAGTTATATAAAATATGTAACAGCGACGAGGAAGATTTTTCTCCATATGAAAAAAAGAAAACAGTGGTCCAGGAAGAAAACAGGATGACAGAGGAGGAAAAAGCAGAGGATCTGTGGCAGGTGGAAGGCTGGGAAAGAGCCAGTGTGTCCGGAAATGAAAAACAGAAAAAATCTTCAGCGGACTCACAGAAGCGAAAAACAAACAAAATATGGAAGCCAGTGGCTGGATTTGGTGCAGCATTGGTACTTCTTCTGGGAATTACGGCAGGAATGGCCGGCGGATATATTCCAAGAATAAGCAAAGAAATTTTTCTTCTGGGAATTCTTGCAGCAATGATACTGGGGATGCTGAGCTATATTCTGATCAAAAAAGTCTGTGGAAAAAAGAAAAAACTGGATACGCCGGTGCCTGAGCAGAAATATGGTGCGGCGGAAAAAGAGGCAGCTGTATATTCTGAAGATCAGAAAGAATCTGGTACGCTGTCAGGGAGCAATGCCGATGACAGCAGAAAAGAACTGGAAAAGATCAAAAAAAATATCCCGACAAAAGCGGAAGATTTTTTAGATGGATTTGGTGAAACAGTAGTTCTTTCGGCAGGTGCATCCAAAGGTCCTGCTACATTAGTAAGCCGGGAACCGGGGGAATTGGCTACCATTTATCTGGAAAGAGATATCACAGTGATCGGAAAACTGGAAACTGCGGCGGATGCAGTGATCAATATACCAACTGTCAGCAGGATCCATGCTAAGATCCGAAAAAGGGAGGGGGCATATTATCTGGCAGATCTGAACTCCAGAAATGGGACTTCTGTAAATGGACAGCTTCTGAAAACAGGAGAAGATTATTTGCTGGAGGATGAGGATGAAGTCGATTTTGCACAGGCCCGTTATATTTTTTTGAAATAACAGAGCGAAAAATCCAGTTTTGTATCGTATTAACATGGGACAGTAGGTTGTCCGCCTGATGAAAATCTGTTAAAATAATGAAATAAATTCGAATTTTCAGATTATAACAGCGAGTTATGGGAAATATTTCCGGAACCGCTGTGGAAAGAGGCCGGAATTGGAAGAAATAAAAAAAGAACCTGTGACAGTTTTACTGATCCTCATAAATACGCTGATCTTTCTTGTGGTGGAATTTACCGGCGGCTCGGAGAACGGGCAGCATATGCTGGAATGCGGTGCTGCTTATGCACCGCTGATCCTGGAACAGGGACAGTGGTATCGGATGTTTAGCAGTATGTTTCTGCATTTTGGTGCGCCGCATCTGATCAATAATATGTTGGTTCTGTTTGTGCTTGGCCAGAGGCTGGAACCGGTAACAGGAAAGATAAAATTTTTTCTGATCTATATATTTGGTGGTCTGGGCGGAAATATGCTCTCTTTGTTTTTTGATATGTATGCAGGAAACGCTTCTTTATCTGCAGGAGCTTCCGGAGCTGTTTTTGCAGTCATGGGCGGTATGATCTATGTGATCATAAGGCACAGAGGAAGAGTGGCGGATCTGACTGTCAGACAGATGCTGATCATGGCCGCATTTTCACTGTATTTCGGATTTGCAAGTGAAGGCGTGGATAACGTAGCGCATATAGGCGGTTTGTTGAGTGGTTTCCTGATCGCTGTAATTTTTTATCATCCCAGAAAAATATGGAAAACAGTTCCCTGACCGGGAGCGCTCTCAAGCGTAATGTCTCCACTGTGAGCCTGAGCAATCTGTTTTGAAACAGCAAGCCCAAGTCCGGTCCCGGATTCCTTGGTTGTGAAAAATGGCTGAAATATCGTAGCCTGCTGTTCCTTTGAGATTCCACATCCGTTATCCCGGATATCAATGCGGATGCCGGAATTTTCCGGAATGGCAGAAAAAGAAATCTTTCCTCCGGGAACGGGAACGGCTTCCCATGCGTTTTTCAGAAGATTCAGAAGCATCTGCCGGACACGGATCCGGTCAAGAGCTATCGATGGCAGTGAATCCGGAATATCTGCTTCAAGCGTGATCTCCAGATAATCCAGGGTAGGTTTTATGGAGGAAAGGATCGTTCGGAGGTAGCTGCAGGTGTCAATGTTTTCTCTTTTGACATGGCCTGCATTATTAAATGCAGAAAGTTCATCAAGAAGTTCTTTTACATAATCAAGATTATCCATAACATCATCCCAGTGCTCATATTCTTTGACCTCAGGATGTGCAGATGCGATCATCTGGAGTCCGCTGTTAATAAGAGTCAGAGGATTCCGGAGTTCATGTGAAAATTTTGAAAGTGTATAATGAAAATCGTTTTTTAATTTACTGACTGTAGTATCGTTGCACATATTATCACCTCGAAAAAATATTAACATCAGAAATTTCAAATATCAACAAGAACAGTATTGAAAAATTCGAGAAAATACGACAAAATAAGAATATAGATAAAATAATTTTGCAAACAAGGAGGACAAAATAATGGGAGATTGCATATTTTGTAAAATCGCAAATGGAGAGATTCCATCAGCAACACTTTATGAGGATGAGGAATTTCGCGTGATTCTGGATCTGGGACCGGCAAGCAAAGGACACTCATTGATCCTGCCGAAAAAGCATGCAGCGAATATTTATGAACTTCCGGATGAGACTGCTGGAAAAGCAATGATCCTGGCTAAAAAAATGGCAGGAAAGCTGAGAGATGCACTGAACTGTGATGGATTTAATGTTGTGCAGAACAATGGAGAGATCGCAGGACAGACTGTGTTTCATTTTCACATGCATCTGATTCCGAGATATGAGGGAGATGGTGTTGGTTTAACCTGGAAACCCGGAGAACTCAGCGATGAGGTGAGAGATGAAATCTTAAAGAAAATTAAAGAATGACAAATAGCCACTAAAGAGGAAAAATGAATAATCAGACATTTGAAGAGTTTTATCTTAAATACCGAAAAATATCCAGAGGGTATGCGTATGGGGTTCTCCATGACTGGAGTGCTGCTGATGATGTCAGTCAGGATGTACTTTACAAAATGTATACTATAAAGGATGGCCTGAATATTGATAATGAAAAGATGATGTTTTCTCTGATCAAGAGGGCATCTATGAATAAGGCTTTGGATTATATAAAGAAATCAAGCTCCAAGCATGAGTTTGTCTGTCAGGAAGAAGTTGCGGCATTTCTGGAAGAACAGAATTCGGTCGATGCGGAAGAGGTATTTCTGCGTAAAGAGAAGAAAGAATTTATGTAAGTTAAATGAATTTTTAAATTCTACCTTGCAAGAGTAAATTCTATACCTGTAGAAATTACTTCTGCATGGATTTTTCCTTCTTCTTTTTATAAAATACTACTGCAGATGATCCCCTGCCTGTGCAGAAGGAGGATAAAATGAATACAGGAAGACCAAAAGGCAACCAAAAACATCTTGACTTATCTGCACGTATTATAATCGAACAGCATTTAAATAACGGTGATTCATTTAGAAGTATTGCAATAGAATTAAGCAAGGATCCAAGTACCATATCCAAAGAAATCAGACGTCATTCCATTATCAGGGAAAGAAGCGCAGATGCATTTGCCCCTATTCCCTGTGCAAACAATTAT
>NZ_FMUW01000018.1:0-70270 GCF_900101315.1 Blautia sp. SF-50 | reverse complement strand
AAGACATGAACTTTCGGAGATATCTGTACCGTGGAAAGGTAAATGCCTTGGCAGAAAGTATCCTTTTAGCGATGGGGCGAAATATCAATAAACTTCATTGTAAGATTCAGACAGGAAGGACGGGAAGTCACCTTTTTGCATTAAAAAAGGCATAGATTTTGATAATTGAAAATAAAACAGTTTGAAATAAGGCATGCTGAAAGGGATGCTTAGGGACGAACTGCGCTTGTAAAGAATGGCATCAAAATGGTAATCAATTTCGATGCCATTTTGGCATAAAAAGGGGCTGCCGCCCAGCAAAAATATTTGCTAATGCGACAGCCCCATTTTTTTATTTTTTCTTATTTGCTGCGGATACAGTTGTGTATACACCATCTTCATCGAATGTATAGCTCTTTCCTTTTTTCTCAATGGTACAGTTTTTGTACATGATTCCTGTTTCCGGATCAAAATAATATCTCTTTCCGTCCAGTTTGAGCCAGCCTCTCTGCATCTTTCCATTGGAGCCAAAATAATAGGTATGGCTTTCATTGTTTCCGCTCCATGTATAGAATACCTTTTTGACCATAACGCCGTCACCGCCAAAATAATATACATCATCCCTGCTGTTCATGTACCGCACATGTCTCATCATGTATCCGTATTTGGCCTGAAAATAATAATAGTTCTTTCCAACCTTTTTCATGCCCTTTAATGCATGTCCGTTTTTGTCAAAATAATATTTTTTCTCCTTATAGGTGATCCAGGTATTTTTCACAAGGACTCCATTTTTGTCTACATATCTGGAAATGTTCTTGGAATCCCTGATCAGCCTTGAACGGTACATTCCTGCGGTCTTATGGATATAATATTTCTTATTTTTTACCTGAACCCAGCCGTATTTTTTGACACCATTGACATAATAAAATTTCTTTCCGTTCTCTGTTGCCCAGCCGGTTTTTCCTTTATAGTTGCTGGTATCCGGTCTGGTGGATGCTTTGTAGCCGGTCTGTGCATGCCATCTGGGTGTGATGATCTTTGTATAATCAACATAACCGAAGTCAATATCTACAGTAGAATAAGACGGGATTCCTGCAACCAGACCCTTGGTGGTATTCAGATATCCGCCGCCGTCACCATCGGTGGACTGCCAGATGGTATATTTGTACTTTTTCTTGTCAGGAGCCAGGATCCTATCACCATATCGTGCAAGCCATACATTATACCCTGTCATCTTACTCCAGTCAAGCTTGTTGTCATACCAGTCTGTATTGCAGTAGATCATTGGATGATATCCGGCTTTTTTTACCTCATTGCAGAAGGTTTTTGCCAGATCCGCGATCTGTGATGCGGAAAGATTACGCATCTGATCATATTCAATGTCATAAACCACCGGATAGGATACTTTATATCCATCCATTTTGCGGATGGCAAGCTGTGCTTCCTTCAGTGCCTGCTGTGTATTCAGCGCAAGGCTGTACACATAGGTTCCTGTCGGAACTCCTGCCTTCTCCGCCTGTTTCATGTTGTAATCATATGTCTTATCCAGATGGTTCAGACCATAGGAAATCCTAACAAAGGCAAAATCTACATTAGATTTTTTGACCTGTCCCCAACTGATGGTATCCTGCCACTCGGAAACATCGATCCCACGTGTAACAGCACCTTCCAGCTTCTGGCCGCTTCCGTTATAGCAGACACCGTTGATCTTCTTCCATGCCTTTGAGCTTGCCCTGGAATCCTGTGTTGCCTTCCCGCTGGGGACCTTTTCTTCCTCAGCAACTGCCTCGCTTCGGTCTACGCCTCCGCCGCCCATGGCCATCGCTGTAGTTCCCATTGTTCCGATTCCCAGCAGTGCTGCTATACAACCTGCCACCAGCCATTTCTTCCAGTTTTTCATTTTAGTTTCCTTCCATAAAGTATGTTGTTAATTTGTGCATAACTTTATTATACATATGGAAAAATGGAAAGTAAAGCCATATATGGAAAAAGACCGATGTCAGCTTCATACAGCTGAACATCGGTCTTCGGTTATTCTATATATTTCTTTCTGGTACTGTTCGGTAAAGATCACGGAACTTCCGGGTCTGTAGGATCAAAGTTTCCGGCTCCACGGAAGGTTGCCAGCGGTCTGCGGCCTAACGGTCCCTTGAAGGCTTCATTGTTAACGTATTTTCCGCTGCTGTAAATGTGGATCGTAGAACCGTTACAGTTCTCATATACCCACTTCGCATCAGCCACACAGGTACGGATACATCCGTGAGATGCAGGCTGACCAAGTTTCAGGTACTCACCTGCCGGAAGATTGTAAACACTCCTGGTCGAGCCAGCTACAGAATGGATAAAGATTCCTCCCTGTCCGCATCCGTCAACATGTGTTCCGTACTGTCCCCAGGACGGTCCCATCAGTGGCTGCCATCTCAGACTACGGCTCAGTCTGTATGTACCATCCCATGTAGGTGTTCCGGAGAGACCTACAGAAACACGGATTGTCTTAACCGGAATGGTCTTGCTGCTATTTGTGTATACAGTCATAACACCGTTGGTCTTATCAACCTCCAGGTAATATGGTCCTCCGTAAATATTTGAAACATCATTGCGGCGGTAACCATTCTTATCAAAGTAATACCGTTTTCCATCGATCCATCTGCTTGTATTGGTCAGATACTTGGAACCGCTGTTCGGATCGATATATTTGACCTGATCATAGTAATCGCTGACGATCACCCAGCCGGTGGAAAAACGTCCCTGGCTGTCCAGATAACCATTTACGGAACCACGCTTCATGGATTTATTTGTCACAACGGTATAGTTCCGCAGATAGTACCAGTATTTACCTACCTTCTGCCAGCCTGACTTTTTCAGAACACCGTTGCCGCCTGCATAATACCACTTATTCTGGTAACGGATCAATGTTCTCTTGTACATCCAGCCTCTGTGCGCATTGGCATCTGATGTTGCAAAGAAATAGTATTTTTTGCCGATCTTTGTTTTTCCTGTTGCAAGCTGTCCTGTGCTATTAAAGTAATAGCTCTTTTTGGAGGACTTGTTTGTTATCATCTGGCTCTTATAGTGGTTTCCGTTTTTGTCAAAGTAAAACCATCCGAAGAACTGGCCTTTTGCGTTGGTCACCTTCTGCCAGCCATATTTTTCAACGATCTTTCCTGCTGTGCTTCCGAAATAATAAATCTTGTTGGATGCACCCGGGCAGCCATGCCAGCAGTTCTTCCAGGAAACTCTCTTACCATTATCTCCGAAATAGTATCTGCTGCCTTTGTATTTGACAAGCTTTTTCTTAATGACACGTCCCTTTCTGTCTGTAACATAATATGCGTTATTCTGAGCCTTTGCCATTGTATTCGTCATAACATAGCCACTGGCATTCAACATATACAGATATTTCTTGGACATTACCTTTGATACATAAACACCATGCTTCATGATCTGTCCACGTGTGGCAGCCTTCGGACTACAATAGATAAAACGTTTCTGATTTTTGCTGTTTAAAACATATGTCCATCCGCCATAAAAAAGCTTTCCTGGGATCTCTCCTGCCTTTGATGCCGGCTGGAAGTAATACTGATATGTTGTGGAACCGGTTGTCAGCTTCAGGATTCCTGTTCGCGGTTTTCCGTTACGCATCAGTGTATAATAAGCATTTCCGATCTTCTTGATCTTGCCTGCAAGGTTCTGAGCCTCTATGGATTTGTAATCACCCTGGGAATTATAATAGCGGAAAGCAGTTCCTGTCCATAACCAGTAATTTCTCTTCTGCTGGCCAAGATTGGATGTCCACGGTGTGATCGCTTTTCCGGTGGAATCCGAATACAGGGAAGCCTTGGAACTTTCGAGGAAATACCATTCTGTCTTCTGTGTTCCGGTATAACCTGCTGCACCTGGCTCACGGGTCATGCGGCCGGTTACCAGATATCCGTCTTCATTAAAAAGATAATATCCCACATGTCCGTTGGTATTGATCTTAAGAAGACCATCCTGCGCAGTAAAATAATTATCTTCGATGGAACCTGTTTCTGATCCCTGAGAAGCGTTCCCTTCATCCAGGGCAAGAGTCTCTGCGTTATCTACGCTCTCTGATGTTTCGACTGCCGTCTCTGTTTCTGCGGGTGCTGTCTCTGCGGATGTCTCCTCTGCAGACACTACATCTGCGGATGCTGTCTCTGCAGAAGCTTCTGCTACGGATACTTCCTCTGTAGAAACTTCTTCTGCTGCACCTTCCTCGGCTGCAGTCTCCTGCTCTCCTTCTGCTGGCTCATTCTGGAGTACCTGCGCCTGCTCACTCTCTGCTACGCCATCCGGAAACTCTTCAGTCTGCTGTACCTCCTGTGCTGCTGCAGCTGTTTCGTCCACTGTTTTCTGCTCTTCTTCGCTGCTTTCTGCCGGATCCTCAGAAGCTTTTCCCTCTGGGGCTGCAGATGCAGCAACCTTCTTTTTGCGGAGTCTGTAAAAACCGTTTGCAGAAACCCAGTCACTTGTCTTGGCAACGACTACACCGTTTACCAGTGATGCTCCGGTAGCAGAAGTTTCCTCTGCCTTGTTGTTCTCTACTTTGTTCTGTACTGCGGTATCTGCTGACGGTGCATCCAGCTCCTGTGCATCACCTGCACTGAAATCATCGCCCGGATCTGTACTGTCTTCTGTTGTCGCATCCGGTGCTTCTGTAGCCTCCGGTGCTTCTGTAGTTTCCGGTGTCTCTGTAATCTCCGGTGTTTCTATAACATCCGGTGTCTCTGCGGGGTTCTCCGGTGCAACAGGTGTTTCTTCTGAACTGTCTGTACTGTCAGTACTACCTGTCTGATCCTCTTCTGTCTCCGGCTGCTGTACAGTCGTTTCCGCTTCATCACTGAATACATCCTCAGCCGGATTGCCGGCTGTCTCTGCTGCCATCTGCACGTCTGTACTTCCCAAAGCCGCAGCGCCGGCTTCCAGAGTTCCGCCCATGCATAATGTCAGACTGAGAAAAATTGCCACAACTCTTCTCTTCACAATAATCCCTCCTGATCATGCTGCTGTAAATAATTATTGTATCTGTTACGTATCATTCGCCCAGTCCGCCTTCGATAAGAGCCACAAGCGCATCTATCGCAGCCTGTTCATCCTCACCCTCGCAGACCAGTGTGATCTCATCCCCGCTTTTAACACATGCACCCAGAACACTCAGAACACTTTTGGCATTCGCTGTACCTCCGGCATACTGAAATGTTATGGACGATTTGTATTTTATTGCCTCGCCGCATAAAAGCCCTGCGGGACGAAGATGAAGCCCTGACGGGTTCCTGACCGTTACCTTATAACTTAACATTGCTGCTGTCTCCCTTTATATTACTTATCCTTCAAGCCTTGTCCAAAGCTGTGATTACTTACTGACTACTGCTGTCTACATTGGAAACCTTGGAGATTTTGATCTCGGCGGTTACATCCTCCAGCAGCTTGTAGCCTTCCGGAAGGCTGATTTTGATCGGTACTTCGTAGCTGCCCTCCTCCCAGTCATCCATGGAAAGTGCTGCTCCTACCGACTTCAGATCAAATTGGGAAAGATCTCCGTCTTCCGCCTGCACCTTCAGTTCAATATCCGCAACTTCAAATGCCAGCTGCAGATCATCAGGCAGACCCTTTACTTTGATATCCTCTGTCGGGAAGCTGTATATCTTACTGCCCTCCGGCAGGATATTGACTGTGATCCAGAGGTCCGTACTGGATCCGGATGTCAGCTTAAGGCCATCCGGAAGAAGTTCTGACAGGTTTACTTTCTTTTCCACGTCATTGCTCTTTCCTGAAATATCCACATTCTCATTGTCTAGATAAATGGTATTTCCCTGAAGTTTCAGATTGTTCAGTGCTTCCTCACTTCCGGCTACGCTGAAAGTCTCCGGTACTGTTGTGACGCTATCCACAACATAGCCTTCTGCTGGTTCCCCTGTATATCCCGCACTGATCCGTATATCAGAACGCACCTTCCAGAGCTTTGCCGTAACATTGACTTTTCCATTGTTGTCAAATTTCAGATAGCTCATGGAATTTGATGAAAGAGTGTCCTGATTCTTATCTGTGATAGTCAGTTCTGCGTCCGTGATCATCGTATCCTGATCGATCCCGTCAAGTTTTGAACTTACATCCACACTCACACTATCTATTTTACCAACCAGAGATTCCGGTCCTGTAATACGGACTTTTTCCGGATTTGCGGTGAGCGAAGCAATCTCCAGCCCCTGTGCCGGCTTGCTGTCATCACTGGTAACATTGATCGCAAATTCTTTGGTCACCTTTTTTTCCAGATGGACACTCAGATTCTGCGGTGATACACTAATGTTTTCCGGCAGTATCCCGGAGCAGGTCGCTGTAATGGGAATCATTACAGGATCTGTATCGGTAGACTGGGCCTGCTGCAGATCCGCAACTGCCTTAATATCACTTGAGGTGAGACGGTTGACTGTCTTCCGATCACCTGTAATATAAACACGTACTGAATTTTCACGGTCATCCTGCATGACCATCTCACCCAGCTGATCCACATAAGCTTCGTTGATGATCTGCACATCTGAGATCACAAAGCCTTTCGTAATGATAGGGTCATCAACATTTACTACGATCAGCCACACCAGGATTCCCACAATAATCGACATGATCTTCAAAGGGATGTTCTTAGTCAGATTTTTCTTCATGTTTCACTCTCCCTTTCAGCAGATTTCTCAGCTTACCATTGTCAACAACCTTCTTATTCTGAGCAGAAACAAGTATTTCACGAAGCTGCTTGCTGTTAAGCCCTCTGGACAGTTCTCCGCCTCTGGCCACTGAAACCTGTCCTGTCTCTTCCGAAACAATGATCGTAAGAGAATCCGTAGCTTCGCTGATACCCACACCTGCTCTGTGTCTTGTTCCCAGCTGTTTGCTCAGTTCCATATTATCTGAAAGAGGCAGATAGCAGGTTGCTGCTACCACACGGTTCCCACGTACGATCACCGCTCCGTCATGAAGAGGTGTTTTATGCTCAAAAATATTGATCAGCAGCTGACTGGTAAGGATACCGTCAATATTGATACCGGTTCTCACATATTCGTCAAGCCGGATCTCTTCCTCGATCACGATCAGTGCTCCGGTCTTAACTTCACCCATATCAAAACAGGCCTTTACCAGTTCGTTGATAGTCTTGTCATTGAAACGCTCCTGCACTTCCCTGCCGGAATCAAAGGGAATAATGTTGGAAACAAACTTCTTCTGTCCCAGCTGCTCCAGCGCCTTCCTCAGCTCCGGCTGAAAGATTACGATCACACCGATCACCAGCACATTAGCCAGGTTCCGGAAGATCCAGAGGATCGTATTCATTTTGAAGATATATGCGACCAGGATAAATCCAAGGACGATCAAAATGCCCTTCAGAAGGGTATATGCACGTGTAAATTTGATCCATGCCATAAACTGATATACAAAAAAGGAAATCAGTCCGATCTCAATGATATCTATCACGCCAAATCCCGGAAGGGAAATCTTCCCCAGATATCCGGCCACAACTGTCAGCACATTCTGCATAAGTCTCCTCCTTTCTTCCTGAGCTATTCCAATCGTTCCTGTTTAAAGATCCTTCAGCGATTCCTCCAGCTGTTTTTCGAAATCGATCTTGTCCAATCCCTGCGGTTTCTCACTTACTGTATTTTCGGAAAACATATCCGGCATCTTTACTGTATGCATTTCGTTCTTCTCAGGAAATACATCATCACTGAAAGACACAACATTGTCTTCTTTTTTTTCTTCTTTTACCGGCTCCGCATTGATCTTTTTGATGCTTCTCTCAGAAGTGGCGACCGTTGCCTTCGGAACGGCTTTTACGTAGTAATAGTACTCATCATCCTCATATTCCAGACGTTCTGTTCTGCTGTAATCTCCGCCAAAAACAAAGAACTCCAGAACAAATCCTGCCAGTACGGAAATCACTGTGGACAGGATCATCGGCACCATGGCTACCGTAATACTAATGCAGAAATCTCCGGCAAGGATAACCAGGATATAGATCACGCCGCCGGCAATGACAGCGATCCTCCATGCATAATCAAACGCCCGTGTTCTCAGAAGGTTCACAAACAGGATCACTACCACAAACGCGATCACCGTGATCCACATTGCCCAGTTGTGGACAAGTCCGTCAGAGATCAGCTTCAGTTTTTCTGTGATCTCTGCGGCAGGATCACTGAGTGCCGCCGACTGTGCATGTACAAACCGTATAAAATAATAGATCACAACACCGCATCCGGCCGGAAGCGCTGACAATGCACTGCCCAGCAGGCCTGCTCCGATCGGCATAAGTGCAGGAACACCAAATCCGAAGGAAAGTGGTGTAAGGATCATTGCAAGATTCTGTGACCTGCTGAATCTTAGGAACAGGATCAGCATAAACAGAATAAGAAGCAGCATAAATCCTGCCGTTTCGATCCCGACTGCATAACAGTGCCCGATCATCAACGCAAATCCCATAAACATCATCACGGAAACCGGAAGGATCGAACATACAAGCGCCAGGATCAGGACAACAAAAATATTATCCAGCTGTTTCATGTAGCCCATATTGCTGTTGATCCAGAGAAAATAGGCAAATGCCAGAACAAACTTCAGGACCGGCAGTATATATACTTCATATTGTCCGTAAAATCTTTTGATATTCTGTTTGATCTCAAGTAAAGCTGTCATTTTCTATGTCCTCCTGCATTTCTCCGGACCGGATTTCTTTTTTCCTCCCGCCCGTAGATTTTTTCCAGTCTTGTAAGATCCTGATAATATTCCCTGACACTTTTTTTTGCCCGGAAATATTTCACAGAATACTGGATGTAGGTCAGTATCGAATATACAACAAGCACGATCAGATAACCGACGATGATATAGATTCCAACCTCGACCAGATTAATCTTATTCACATTATCCATAAGATATTCGCTGAAATATGCGGCAACACCTGCAAGTCCCAATATATATCCGATCGTTACCAGAAAAAAGTTTCTGATCAGTGCAAGTCCAATATAATCACTTCGATAATATCTGCTCACCGGAAGATACTTCCTGCCTTCTCCATGCTCATACATGGCCAGACGGTTCATGATCTTCACTTTTTCTTCATTTACCATAAAAATAACTCCTCATAAGCTTTCTTTATCAGGAAAATCCCCGATATATGATCTGCATTACGCTTTCCATACAGTTATACTGTTTAACTGCAATCAAATTTATTGTAGCATAGTTCCATACCTATGAAAAGTGTTTTTTCGGCTGTTTCATGCCCTTCCTGCGCATATTGTCAGAAAATAAACTTTCTCTGCACCGGCCTCAAGAAGACACATTGCCATGGCATCTGCCGTACTTCCTGTTGTGTATACATCATCCACCACAAGTACAGAAAAACCGGGGATCTTTTCGGTTACCTGATATGCATTTTTCAGGTTCTGACGCCTCTGTATGGCATTAAGTTTTTTCTGAGATCTTGTGCTTCGTATCTTCTTTACCAGATGCCCATTCCATGGGATCCCTGTAAGAACACTGAGCCTTTCTGCCAGATATGCTGCCTGGTTAAAACCTCTCATCCTTTTTTTTCTGGGATGCAGAGGAACGGGAACGATCAGATCAGGCTTCCACCGTTCCAGATATTTTTTTCCGAAGACGCTCATTGCCTTTGCATAAAAATCCCCATATTCCCGACATCCGTAATACTTAAATCGTACCAGAGACTGTCTCCAGACCTCTCCGTACCAGAAAATACTTCTGCCCTCCGTAAAATGATGGGCACCCTTGCGGCAATCTTCACAGTATTCCTCTTCCATTTTTACCGGTCTTCCGCATTTCATACACCTGGGACCGGATATAGGCCTGACCTTTCCGGAACACTCCGGGCAAATCAGCCGGTCTTTTTCTTTCAGTATCTGATGACACAGCGGGCATTTTTTCGGGTAAAGCATGTCCAGTAAAAAATCTGCTGTTTTTTTCAAGAAAGTCCTTTCTCCCCGATGGCGCTCTCTTTCTGTTCAGATTCATCCAGCTCCCGGATCCGTCTGTCCAAAGAGCTGTATCTCTGCTGCTGTTTTTCATTACGGATCATCTCCGCAAAAGTGGTCTCGCTGCCTACTACGGTAACACATTTTCTGGCTCTGGTCACTGCTGTATACAGAAGATTCCGATTCATCAGCATCCTTGGTCCGGAAAGGATCGGAAGGATCACTGCCGGATATTCTGAGCCCTGGGACTTATGTATGGTCACTGCATAGGCAAGTTCCAGTTCCTCAAGCTGTTTGAAGGAATATTCTGCCTGTCTGCCATCCTCAAATTCCACGGTGGCCGTTTCCGCAAATTCATTGATCTCCGTCATAATACCGGTATCTCCGTTAAACACGCCCACACCTTTATCCACAGGAATCTTGTATCGTCCAAGGATTTCCCACTCCAGCTGGTAATTATTCTTCACCTGCATCACCTTATCCCCTTCACGGAAAAGACGCTGTCCGATCTCTTTCTCCTTTTTCTTTTCATCCGGCGGGTTCAGATATCTCTGAAGGATCTGGTTCAGCCGCTCCACACCTAAAAGTCCCTTACGCATAGGAGTGAGCACCTGGATCTCATAGGGCTTTGCATCTACATAACGCGGAAGCTTCTCCTGGATCAGTGCGATCACCACACGGATAATGATGTCCGCATCATATCTTTTCAGAAAAAAGAAATCCCGGCTCTTGTTATTGATGGTCACCTGCTCGCCCCGGTTGATCTTATGTGCATTCACCACAATATCACTTTCAGATGCCTGGCGGAAAATCTTTTTCAACTCTACTACCGAAAAACAGCCGCTGCGGATAATATCCCTCAGAACATTTCCAGGGCCTACGCTGGGAAGCTGATTTTCATCACCTACCAGGATCAGTCTGGTCCCTGCTGTCACTGCAAGAAGCAATGAATGCATCAGTGCGATATCTACCATGGACATCTCATCAATGATGATCACATCCGCTTCCAGCGGATTCTCCGAATTCCTGTCAAAATGAACTGCACGGCCTTCCTGCTCTTCCTCCGGCATCCCGTTCAGCTCCAGAAGTCTGTGGATCGTCTGAGCCTCGTATCCTGTAGCCTCTGTCATTCGCTTGGCTGCACGGCCGGTGGGAGCTGCAAGCCGCAGCTCAGCGCCTTCCTCTTCAAAATAACGGATAATCGCATTGATCGTTGTAGTCTTTCCGGTTCCCGGCCCACCGGTCAGAATGAACAGACCATGACTGGCAGCTGCCGCCACTGCCTGTTTCTGCATTTCATCTAACCGGGTTCCTGTCTCCTTTTCGATCCTGTTGATCCGTTTCGCCATCATCTCCTCATCTTCCGGGCAGAGGATGTTCAGCTCACAGAGCATTCTGGCTGAATTCAGCTCAAGATAATAATATCGTGTGGGATAGACAACTGCACCGTCTTCTGTTTCTTTCAGGATCAGTTTCCGGTCTACTACCATATCCATGAGATGTTTTTCCATATAGGAGGAATCTACTCCCAAAAGTCCGGATGCCCTGGAAAAAAGTTCCTCCTTCGGGAGATAGATATGGCCTTCTCCTGAAGCCTGTAGGAGAGTATACAACATTCCGCTTCTTATCCTGTAATCTGAATCTGTATGGATCCCGATCCGGGAAGCGATCTCATCTGCGATACGGAATCCCACACCACTGATATCCTCTGCAAGGCGATACGGATTCTCCTGCAGGACTCCATATACAGTCTGCCCATATTTCTGATAGATCTTTGCGCCAAGATTCAGCGATATCCCGTATTTCTGGAGAAAGATCATAGCGCGGCGCATATCTGCTTTCTCCGTCATCTGTTCTGCGATCTCCATGGCCTTTTTTTCGCTGATTCCCTTGATCTCAGCCAACCGCTCCGGTTCTTCCTCCACAATACGCATGGTATCATCGCCGAAACGACGTACGATCCTGGCTGCCAGTGCCGCACCGATCCCCTTGATCGCGCCGGAACCCAGATAACGTTCCATGGCCAGTGCATCCTCCGGCATTTTTTCCACGTAGGAGGCTATCTGAAACTGTTTACCATACACCGGGTGTGTTGTATAATTTCCGGAAGCTTCAATGGCAGCCCCCTGGGTGATCGCAGGAAATGTTCCCACACAGGTCAGTTCCTGTTCCTCTTCCATCCCTTTCAGTACCATGACCGTATATCCATTATCTTCATTCCGGAAGATCACATGATCTATATATCCTGTAACTGTCTCACTCATTTTCTTCTCCATCTGTAAACCTCTGATAACAGCAAAAGGCACTGCAGCTGCAGCGCCTTATCTGTATGAGTTTCCTTCGGCAGTCTCTTCTCTGCTCCTGTGCCGTCCAGACGACTCATAACGGTTTACATCCTTGACATGATTTCCGCATATTTTCCTGTTCCTGCAGCCACTACAAGCATTGCATCCTGTACCGTCAGTGTGCTGACTCCTGTTTTCTGCTCGATCAATGCATCCATTCCATGCAGCATGGCACCTCCGCCTGTAAGAACGATTCCTCTGTCCATGATATCTGCCGCCAGCTCCGGCGGTGTTTTCTCAAGAACGCCATGGACTGTCTCTACGATCTGTCCGGTCGTTTCCCGCAAAGCGGTCCGGATCTCCTCAGAAGTCAGTGTTGCCACCTTCGGAAGTCCTGTGATGATATTTCTGCCCTTGACCTCCATCGTGCGAAGATCCGCTTCTTCACTGGCTGTTCCGATCTTGATCTTGATATTCTCCGCTGCATCCTCCCCGATAAAGAGGCTGTGCTTCTCACGTACATAATTCATGATCGCATGATCAAAATTATCTCCTGCAACCTTCACAGATGCGGAAACAACCACACCTCCTACGGATACGACCGCAACATCCGTGGTCCCTGCACCGATGTCCACGATCAGATTGCCAAATGGCTTGGTAATGTCTACACCTGCCCCGATAGCAGCAGCGATAGGCTCGTCCACAAGAAAAACTTCCCTGGCTCCTGACTGATAGGCAGCTTCCTCAATTGCTTTACGCTCAATCTCCGTGATCCCGCTCGGAACACTGATGCTGACTCTCGGCTTCCGGAACGCTCTCCGTCCCATAGCCTGTGAAATAAAATATTTCAGCATCTTTTCCATTACATTATAATCTACGATCACACCTCTTCGGATTGGCCAGATCACTTCCATATTGGAAGTCAGATGGCTTGCCATCTGTCTGGCTTCCTCACCGATTGCTCTGATCTTCTCTGTATCTTTATCATAAACAACCACAGAGGGCTCTCTTAAAACGATTCCCTTGCCTGTGGAAAACACCAGACTGTTTCTGGTTCCCAGATCGATTCCAATATCCTTTGCCGGCATAAATCCTCCCGCCTGCGTCATACGCATTCTGTATGCTGACGCATTTCTGACTTATTCTGTTCCAGTCTGTGCCGGAACGTTCCCGCACTTCATTATATACAAAACCACAGAAATTGAAAAGAACTTTTACCGGTTATTTCTGTTCCAGATATTTTTTCACATATTTACCGGTGTAGGAAACCGGATTCTCTGCTACTTCCTCCGGAGTTCCTCTGGCAATTACCGTTCCGCCTCTGTCACCGCCTTCCGGTCCGATATCAATAATATGATCCGCCGTCTTGATCACATCCAGATTGTGCTCAATGACCACAACGGTGTTTCCTCCTTCAGACAGACGGCGCAGGATCTCGATCAGCTTGTGGACATCCGCAAAGTGCAGTCCTGTGGTAGGCTCATCCAGGATATAGATCGTCTTTCCGGTACTACGCTTGCTGAGTTCTGTGGCAAGCTTGATACGCTGTGCTTCTCCTCCGGAAAGAGTGGTGGAGGGCTGTCCCAGACGGATATATGAAAGTCCTACATCATACAGGGTCTCGATCTTTCTCCGGATCGACGGTACATTCTCAAAAAATGTCAGTGCTTCTTCCACAGTCATATTCAATACATCATAAATGCTCTTGCCCTTATACTTCACTTCCAGAGTCTCACGATTGTAGCGTTTGCCCTTGCAGACTTCGCAAGGCACATATACATCCGGAAGAAAATGCATCTCGATCTTGATGATTCCGTCACCGCTGCAGGCCTCGCACCGTCCGCCCTTGACATTAAAACTGAAACGGCCTTTCTTGTAGCCCTTTGCCTTGGCATCTGCGGTAGCTGCAAAAAGATCACGGATCTGGTCAAAAACTCCGGTATATGTGGCAGGATTGGAACGGGGAGTTCTTCCGATCGGGGACTGGTCGATATTGATCACCTTATCCAGCTGATCGATACCCAGGATGTCATCATGTTTCCCGGGGATCACTCTGGCACGGTTCAGGTCTCTGGCAAGTCTCTTGTACAAGATTTCATTGATCAGAGAGCTCTTACCGGAGCCAGAAACACCTGTGATACAGGTCATCACTCCCAGAGGAATATCTACGTCGATATGCTTCAGGTTGTTCTCTGCCGCACCCTTTATATGAAGAAATCCGGTTGGTTTCTTCCTTACTTCCGGTACCGGGATCTTCAGCCTTCCGCTTAAATAAGCTCCTGTCACAGACTGCTCATTTTTCATCAGATCATCAGCTGTCCCCATTGCGACCAGTTGTCCGCCATGTTCTCCGGCTCCGGGGCCGATATCGATGACACAGTCTGCCGCACGCATGGTATCTTCATCATGCTCCACCACGATCAGACTGTTGCCAAGATCACGGAGACGCATCAGTGCCCCCAGAAGCTTGTCATTATCTCTCTGGTGAAGCCCGATACTCGGCTCATCCAGGATATATGCAACCCCCACAAGCCCGGATCCGATCTGTGTGGCAAGACGGATCCTCTGAGCTTCTCCGCCGGAAAGGGTTCCGGTAGCTCTTCCAAGTGAAAGATACTCCAGGCCAACCTCTGCCAGAAATCCAACCCTGGCGCGGATTTCCTTCAGGATCTGTCTTCCAATAAGCTCCTGCTGCTTTGAAAGCTTCAGATCGCGGAGAAAGCCCTGCAGCTTCTGTACCGGCATATTGGTCACTTCATAAATATTCTTATCCGCCACGGTCACTGCCAGTGACTCCTTCTTCAGCCTCTGTCCCTTACATGTGGTGCACGGAGTAATCCGCATAAAGCTCTCGTATTCCTGCTTCATGGCCTCGGAACCGGTTTCACGGTATCTCTGCTCCACATTGCGGATCAGTCCCGGGAACGCCACATCGTAAACGCCCTCTCCCCGCTGTCCTTTATAATAAACCTTCACAGAATGACCGCCGGTACCATGGATGAGGATATCCTGGACTTTCTTCGGATACTCACAGAAAGGTGTATCCAGAGAAAATTCATATTCCCTTGCCAGGGCATCCAGGATCGCTCTGGAAAAGCTTCCCTGCGTGGTACAGGACTGCCATCCGAGAACAGCGATAGCTCCTTCATTGATACTCAGCTTCTTATCCGGGATCATCAGATCGATATCAAATTCCATCTTATATCCAAGACCCAGACACTGCGGGCAGGCACCAAACGGATTATTAAAAGAAAAGCTCCTGGGTTCGATCTCATCAATGCTGATGCCGCAATCCGGACAGGAAAAACTCTGACTGAAATTCAGAAGCTTCCCGTCCATAGTGTCTACTACCAGCAGACCATCCGCCAGATCCAGCACGGTTTCAATGGAATCGGAAAGACGCTTCTCTATTCCCGGTTTCACAATAAGTCGATCCACAACGATCTCAATGTTATGTTTGATATTCTTATCCAGCTTGATCTCCTCAGAAAGCTCATAGAGATTTCCGTCGATCTGCACTCTCACATATCCGCTTCTTCTGGCCTGATCCAGAAGTTTAACATGGGTTCCCTTGCGGCCCCGCACTACCGGTGCAAGAAGCTGGATCTTCTGGCGTTCCGGAAGCGTCATGATCTGATCCACCATCTGATCTACCGTCTGTTTGCGGATTTCCCTTCCACATTTGGGACAGTGCGGGATTCCCACACGGGCATACAGAAGTCGGAAATAATCGTAGATCTCCGTTACCGTACCTACTGTAGAACGGGGATTCCGGTTCGTTGACTTCTGATCAATGGAGATTGCCGGCGGAAGGCCCTCGATACTCTCCACATCCGGTTTCTCCATCTGTCCCAGGAACTGCCTCGCATAGGAAGAAAGTGACTCCATATAACGTCTCTGTCCCTCTGCATAAATGGTATCAAATGCAAGAGATGACTTACCGGAGCCGCTGAGTCCGGTAAGTACCACAAACTGGTCTCTGGGAATATCGACGCTAAAATTCTTAAGATTATTCTCATTGGCTCCGCGTATCCTGATAAAACGCTTCTTATCGTTTGCTTCTGCTGACATGAAAGCCTCCTACTCTGTCCGGTCATAAAAAATACTCCGGTATTCTTCTCAACAGCAGAATCTACCTCTCTTATTCCGCTGTAAAACTTCTGATTTTTTATCAGTATACTGCCAGAACATCCGTTCGTCAAGGTGAAAAAATCGACAAATTTTTCTACAGCAGAAAATCCGCCATCACTCCATTGCTCACATGGATTCCCTTTCTCGAAAGATATATCCTGTCTCCTTTTTGTTCCAGCATTCCGATCTCCAGATGTTTTTTCAGGACCTCTCCGTAAACGTTTTCCATATTTTTTCCGAAATATTCCGCAAACGCTTCCATTGAAACGCCCTCTGTCATCCGAAGCCCCAGAAACATAAACTCAGCCATCTCATCTACCTCTGTAAGGCTTTCCATATTCTGGCGGATCTTATCCGGAAACGCACTGTTTCCAATATATTCCTTCATATCCGCAGTATTGGAAAAACGCATATGCTCCAGAAGTGAAGACGCCCCAAGTCCCAGTCCCAGATAATCGATCCTCTGCCAGTATCCCTTATTATGACGGCATTCCCGTCCACCTTTCGCATAATTGGAGATCTCGTACTGATGAAACCCATATTCCTCCAGGATTCCTGCCGTATTCTCATACATACGATACTCTGTATCCTCATCCGGCAATTTCAGCTTTCTCTCCCCGAAAGGAGTGCCTTCCTCAATGATCAGACTGTAGGCGGAAATATGTTCCGGCGAAAGCCCTGCCACCGTGCGGAGATTTTTTTCCCAGTCTGCATAGGTCTGTTCCGGAATGGCACTCATCAGATCGATATTGATGTTGGAAAAGCCTGCATCCCTTGCCATAAAAAAGCTCTCCTGAAACTCTTCCCACGTATGGATCCTTCCAAGGATCTTTAATTCCCGATTCTGCGGGGACTGAAGCCCCAGACTCAGCCGGTTGATCCCGTGTTCCAGATATATTTGAAGTTTTTCTTTATATAAAGTCCCCGGATTTGCTTCGATGGTGATCTCAGCATCCGGGGCCACAAAAAACTTATTTCTGATCTGATCCAGCATCTCTCCAACAAGAGACGGATCCGGCACGGAAGGTGTTCCTCCGCCGATAAAAACTGTGGTGATCTCCCTGTCCGAAAAATCCGGAACAGCAGCGATCTCCCTTTCCAGAGCCTGGAAATATTCCTGCTGTCTCTCTTTTCCGGCAGGTCCGGAAAGGAAATCACAGTAATCGCATTTTTTTACACAAAACGGAATATGGATATAGAGCTCCAGCGGTTCTTTCACCTCATTCTCCATCCATGGCTCCTTCCTCTCCACCACTACCTGATGTATCATTATCCTCATCAGAGCTTGTATCTTCACCGGCACTATCCGCATTATCCGTACTTCCGTCTGAAGCAGCCGGTGTCGGTGTCACGCCATCGATCCCCAGTGCCTCGCTGCCGTTTTCTGCCAGGTACTCATTGACCATTGTCAGATTTCCATTGCTCGTCACTGCATCCGGATCTACGGTTTTCGGATCAGGAGTGGCAGTCGGTTCCGGCGCTGTACTGATTTTGATCACACTTTCCTCTTCTGCATTTTTCTTCTTTGAACCACATCCGGTAAGCAGAGCTCCTGTTATAGCCAGAAGTCCTGCTGCCAGAAACAGTTTTTTTATATTTTTTTTCAAAAAGTCATCTCCTATTTATCATCCAGCTTCAGGACACTCATAAATGCCTTCTGCGGGATCTCCACGTTACCTACCTGACGCATACGTTTCTTACCTTCCTTCTGTTTTTCCAGAAGCTTCTTCTTACGGGAGATATCTCCACCGTAACACTTGGCAAGTACGTCTTTACGCATGGCTCTTACCGTCTCTCTGGCAATAACCTTGCTTCCGATAGCTGCCTGGATCGGGATCTCAAAGAGCTGTCTAGGGATCTCGTCTTTCAGCTTCTCACACATCTTTCTTCCGCGCTCGTAAGCAGTATCTGCATGCACGATAAAGGAAAGAGCATCCACTTCTTCTTTATTCACAAGGATATCCAGCTTCACAAGCTCACTTCTCTCATATCCGTCCAGTTCGTAATCCAGGGATGCATAACCTCTGGAACGTGACTTCAGTGCATCAAAGAAATCATAAATGATCTCGTTCAGCGGCAGTCTGTATTTCAGGAGTGCACGGGTTTCTTCCATATATTCCATGCCTTCATACTGACCACGTCTCTCCTGGCAGAGATCCATGATCGCACCAATGAACTCTGTGGTTACCATGATCTCCGCCTTCACCATAGGCTCTTCCATGTATTCGATCTCTGAAGGATCCGGAAGGTTGGTGGGATTGGTCAGCTCGATGATCTCACCATTGGTTTTATAGACCTTATAGATAACACTCGGTGCTGTAGTTACAAGATCCAGGTTATACTCTCTCTCCAGACGCTCCTGGATGATCTCCAGATGAAGAAGTCCCAGGAAGCCGCAGCGGAAACCAAATCCAAGGGCGACCGATGTCTCCGGTTCATAATAAAGGGAAGCATCGTTGAGCTGAAGCTTCTCCAGTGCGTCACGGAGATCGCCGTACTTGGCACCATCTGCCGGATAAAGGCCACAATAAACCATAGGGTTTACCTTCTTATATCCCGGAAGCGCCTCTGCACAGGGGTTGTCCGCATCCGTTACCGTGTCACCCACGCGGGTATCACGGACATTCTTGATGCTGGCTGTGATATATCCGACCATACCTGCTGTCAGCTCGTCACATGGGATAAACTGACCCGCTCCAAAATATCCAACCTCCACAACCTCCGTGGTGAATCCGGTCGCCATCATATGGATCCTCGTGCCCTTTTTCACACGTCCGTCCTTCACTCTGCAAAATACGATAACACCCTTATAAGGGTCATAAACAGAGTCGAAGATCAGAGCCTTCAGAGGTGCATCCACATCCCCCGCCGGCGCCGGGACCTTATTGACGATCTGCTCCAGGACCTGGTCTACATTCAGTCCTGTTTTTGCGGAGATCTGCGGTGCATCCTGCGCTTCGATTCCGATCACATCCTCGATCTCATTGATAACACGCTCCGGATCCGCACTTGGAAGGTCGATCTTGTTGATCACCGGAACCACATCCAGATCATGGTCCAGTGCCATATATACATTGGCAAGTGTCTGAGCTTCGATTCCCTGTGCTGCATCCACAACAAGGATCGCTCCGTCACAGGCAGCAAGGCTTCGGGAAACTTCATAGTTAAAGTCCACATGTCCCGGGGTATCGATCAGGTTAAAAATATACTCATTTCCGTCCTTGGCTTTGTATACAATACGAACCGCCTGGGATTTGATGGTGATTCCTCGTTCTCTCTCAAGGTCCATGTTATCCAGAACCTGGGCCTGCATTTCCCTCTCGGTAAGAAGTCCCGTCATCTCGATGATACGGTCCGCAAGTGTTGACTTGCCATGGTCGATATGTGCAATGATACAAAAATTCCGAATTTTACTCTGGTCTATCATTCAGGAAGTCCTCCTTAAATTTCTCTCGTATAAAGCGTTCAGAACGCATATTTTTCCATACTGCTCTTTATCATATCATATTTCAGCCTTCTTTGTCACTGCCTTTCAGAACTCTGTTTAAGATATCTGCAAATGGTTCCATGGCATTTCGGACTTCCTCCACGGTATTTGTCTGTGCTCCGGCCTCCAGAAGCAGGGCCCGTGGCTTAAGATGTAGATTATAGCGAAGACCTGCCAGATAGATCCCCCGGTAAAGATCGGGGTAATACTGTGCCGCCTGATATTCTAGCTGAAAGGAAAATGCCAGATTCTCTTCTATGTAAGGATTGGGCAGATAACTCACTGCCCCCTGACTGACTGTATAGCTTAATCCATTATAAAAAAGCAGCTGAGCAGTAGGTTTTCCATTCACCTGCGTTACCAGATGACGCTCATCCGGCACACCATCTCTGTGAAGGTCGATCACAACTTCAATGGTGGGATTTTCTTCCAACACTTTTTCTATGGATGCCCTGGCATAATCATAAGCCTTGCTCCTGTCCAGTGTTCCTCCCATCATATCAAAGGCATCTGTTATATGAATGACCTGGTATCCATATGTTTTTTCCAGAAGTTCAGTAAGATGATCTCCCACTCCTACGATGGTGTCCTCAGTCTGTCCTTCTCTTGAATCTGCAAAAGCCTCCTGGGAATGGGTATGATAGATCAGGATCTGGGGTACCGATGAATCCTTTTTAACGGACAGATCCTCCTTCAGAAAACGGGGCGCACTGATCTGCTGCGCATTCGTTTCCGTATTGGAATCCAATATAAAAAACTGATTCATCACATAGTCAAAATCTGCCAGTTTCGCCTGAGACAAGTCAATCTGCGGATGTGGCAGTGCCACAGTCTCCTGTTCCTTCGCAGTATTTTCACCGGATTGGTTCTCCTCTGACGGAGGAGTCTCCGGTTCTGTGTCCCCCGGCTCCGTAGCTTCCTGTTCTGAACCTCCTGGCTCTGTAATTTCTGGCTCAGCAACTTCCTGTTCTGTATTTCCCTTAACAGTCTCCTTTTCATTTTTTTTGCCGGCAGAGGATTTTTCCCCTGCCATTTCTGCCTCTTCCGCTTCTTTCTTTTGGATTTCTTTTTTCTTTTGAAGCTCTTCTTTCTTCTGAAGGGCTTCTTTCTTCTCCACTTCTTCCGCCTCGGCCATCAGCAGCGTCTCCTGCTCTTTTCGGTTCTCTGCTTCCACTTCTTCACCCAGATGCTCTGCGTTTTTTTCCTGCAAAAGCATCTCTGTTTCCCGGTCTCTGCCATTTTCCTTCTGCAGAGCTTTCTTTTCCAGAAAGCAATACAGCGGCAGCTGTCTGTAGATCTCACCATGCCTGAAAAAATCTCCCGGAAGGACAGCCACCACACCCAGGAAGATCAGGCTCAAAACCACGCAGAAAGCCCTCTGGATATTCGTCACCCACGATCACCTCTTATGGTATTTTATGACCTGTCCTCTTCGATTAGACTATCGGAAAAAGCCAGATTCAGTCCCTCGGAAATGGTAAAGCTTAAATATCGTACCGTTTCATCCACATCCTTTGGTGTTACAAACATGGTGTAAAGCTTCGGCGAGATCATTTCTTCCAGAAATTCCTTCTGCTCATCCTCCTCCAGTGCCTCCAGAAGCTCTGCCATGGAATCATGGACAATAGTAGCCGCATCCACCACAGTCGGAACACCGATCCCGATCACACGGACCGAAAGATTTTCTTCATTCAGGCCTTCCCTGTGATTCCCCACGCCGGAGCCCGGACTAATCCCGGTATCCGTGATCTGGATCGTCCGGTTAAGTCTTGTCGTACTTCTGGCCGCCAGCGCATCTACGGCGATCACCAAATCCGGCTTTGTCTCCGAAACAACACCCCGAACAATTTCCAGAGTTTCCATTCCGGTCTGTGCCATCACACCCGGAACGATCCCGCTGATCTGATGCATTTTCATATGTTCATTGCTCTTCAGCCCATATTCCCGGATCACATGCCTTGTCATATGAAGATTGGAAACTGCACGGGGGCCAAGGGAATCCGCAGTGATCTCCTGATTTCCAAGGCCTACCACTAGGATCGACTGCTGCCGTCCGAGATCGATCAGCTCCCTCAAATGATGTGCCACCTCTTCCGAGATCTCCCTGTGATAATCCTCATCCGGAACGGAAAGATCTGGTGCCTCAATGGTAATATAGGTTCCCTGTGGTTTTCCCATGGTCCTGGCTCCGTTTTCCGTTGTGATCCGCACTACGGTAGTCCGAACATCCTTTTCCTCATCGTATCTTTCCCTGATCTCTACTCCATGTACTTCTACATTTTCCTCCTGAAATCGTTCCGTTGCTTCCAGTGCCAGGTCTGTTCTGATTCTGCTCCTTCCAGCCATACTCTCATCCTCTTTTTCTGTAAGATTGCAAAGACTTTTTCGCTGCTGCCTGCAGCTTTTCCGGTGTTTTCCCTTTTACTATTTCCCCTTTTGCCATAAATATGTATCTTTTTACCTTTTCCCCACAGCATCTGGTATTTTTTGCATATTTTTTTGGAATTTTTGCGAAAAACATCTTGACATTCCTGTGCACGTATAATAATATATATAAGCATGTTTCATAGGAGCGCCCGTGTCTGTTCCTGTGAATGTAATTTAATATTATATTTTTAAGGAATCGGAGGTGTACGAATTGGCTAACATTAAATCCGCAAAGAAGAGAATCTTAGTTAACAGCACTAAGGCTGCAAGAAACAAAGCAATCCGTTCTGCAGTTAAGACTTCCATCAAGAAAGTTGAGACAGCAGTTGAGAATAAGGATAAGGCAGCTGCAGAGGTTGCTCTTAAGGACGCAATCTCCACAATCAGCAAAGCTACATCCAAGGGCGTTTATCACAAAAATAACTGCGCCAGAAAGATTTCCCGTCTTTCCAAAGCTGTCAACAGCATTGCGTAATAGACCACGGAATATTTTAGTTATAAGCTTATAAGTAAAAGGAAAGACAGTCGAACCGTCAGCGACTGTCTTTTTTGTATATAGATTTCTGTTTTGTATATAGATTTCTGCATTGACCAAAAGGAGTTTTTTATGATATCCCATCCCTTTCCCTACCGCATTATCCGCAGCAGCCGGAAAACCCTGGCAATCCAGGTCAGCGTTTCCGGTCAGGTGACTGTCCGCGCTCCACACACAATGCCAGATTCCACCATCCATCGTTTTCTCTCCCAGAAAGAAGGCTGGATCCTGGAGCATCTCTCACACGCTGCCACTGAGCCGGTACAGCCCCAGGCTGAAAACCCGCCTCTTTCGGAATTCCGCCGCAGTTATTATATGGAATCCGCCAGAAAAATATTCAAAAGAAAAACCGCAGTCTACGCCAGAAAAATGGGCGTAACCTACGGCCGTATCACGATCCGGGAACAAAAAACCCGCTGGGGAAGCTGCACCAGCGAAGGAAACCTGAATTTCAACTGGCGGCTGATCTTCGCCCCGGAAAAAGTCCTGGATTATGTTGTAGTACACGAACTTTCCCACAGAAAAGAAATGAATCATTCCCCTGCCTTTTATGCAGTGGTGGCATCTGTGATGCCGGAGTATAAAGCCTGCGAAAAATGGCTCAGGGACAACGGAGCGACCCTGTGGCAGAACCCGTCTCCGTAAAACTCAGGCTCTCACTGCTCTCGCCGAGCTGTACTTCACGATCAGAAGCTCCACGCTGAGCACATCTCCAAGTGTACCTGTCTTTACCGCCTCTTCCGCATCCACAAAATCCCGCACAGCATTCTCCAGCTCTTCCACAGTGTAGGATCTGGCACAGGATGCCAGGTTCCGCACAACAAAAGAGGGTACTCCCAGTTTGGAAGCGATCTCGGTTTGAGAAAGACCCTCCTGTGACATTTTCTTGGTCAGGCAGATCTGACGAAACTGTTTCGCCAAAAGAAACAATATCCGCATCGGCGGCTCCCGAAGAGTCAGAAGGTCATAGTACAGATTCAGGGCCCGCTTCTGGTTCTTCTCCGTCACCGCACGCACCATATCAAAGATCTTATTGGTTGTCTGCGTGGTACAGACAGCCTGGATATCTGCAGCCGTCACAATATCTCTTCCGACCGTATAGGAGATCAACTTTTCCAGCTCCATCCTTATATTTCCCATATCTGTTCCCGTCATGGTCAGCAGAAGCTCCACATCTCTCTGGGTGATCCTGCGGCCATTTTTTCCAAGGATCCCTGCTGCCCACCGCATAAGAGTCTTTTCATCCTGCTGTTTAAATTCCCCGATGCTGCCGCAGGCTTTTACCGCCTTGTACATACGGCTTCTTTTATCTACTTCAGACTCGCAGAACACCAGATACAGATAATCCGGCAGAGCTTTCATATAATCTGCCAGTTCCTCACATTTGTTCTTAAAGAATCCCGTATCCTCAAGAAGGACTACTCTTCGCTCTGCAAAAAATGGCATGGTATCACAAAGACTCAAAAGCTCCCGGACATCGATCCCCTTCCCCTCATATCTGGTAAAATTCATGGTATCATCGTCCGGGTTCAGAGCCTTCACCAGATTTCTTTTATATTGTTGTTTCAGATAGGCTTCCTCACCGTAAAGGAGATATGCCTGCTTAAATTTTCCTGTTTTAATATCTTCCTGAATATTCTTCAATCTCTGTACCCCTGTCTGATTTTCTCTGTAATCCAGTTTATACGACAACTGCCGGAAATGCAACACCCAAGCAAAAATTTGACTTTCCACCGGATTCATGCTACTGTAAACAGGTACATATTCCGGCAGATCCGTTCTGTCAGCGAAATATGTGGAAGGGAGTGTTCCATTATGGAAAAAAGAAGAAACAGCAGAACAAGCAACCTGAAGAGCGCAACCACCAAGGCCAAAGCTACCGTGAAATCAACTGTAGAAAAGATTGAAAAAACACCTGCAGCTGAAAAAACCGTTAAAGCAGTCAAAAAGGCAACAGAGACTGTAGCAGCCAAGGCACCAGAAGTAGTAGAAGAAGTTAAGAACACTGTAAAAAATCATAAGATCAGCGGCATCACACTTGAAATTTTTGAGACATCCATCACAGTTGCCGACCTTGAGGCAGCTGTTAAGAAAGATGCAGAAGCAAAGGGCCTGAAAGGCAAAGAGCTCCACATCTATGTAAATGCAGAAGAAAGAGCAGCTTACTACACTGCTGACGGAGAGGGTTCCGACGATTACAGGATCGATCTGACCACTCTGTAAGCTCCGGCGGATCTGTTCCGCGATCGCTTATATGCCGGTCTGTCTGTGACATTCCGGAAACGCAAAAAAGCCATGCACAGGACATTTTCATCCGGTCCCGCTGCATGACTTTTCTTTTTTATCTTTTACTGGATCTTTTTGATCCAGTCTCTGGAGCAGCCTACTGCAGCTCTCCAGCCTTTTACCATGGCATTTCGCTTCTCGTCATCGATCTCCGTGCGGAAAATACGTTCCACATCACGGCTTTCCAGTACTGCCTCCTTGCTTTCCCAGAATCCCACAGCAAGACCTGCCAGATATGCGGCACCAAGAGCAGTTGTCTCAATACATTCCGGACGTTCTACAGCCACATTACTGATATTGGCCTGGATCTGCAGAAGAAGGTTGTTTGCACTTGCTCCGCCGTCTACACGAAGAACTGCAAGGTCACTTCCTGCATCTTCCTTCATAACCTCCAGCACATCATTGACCTGATATGCAAGGGATTCCAAAGTCGCACGCACAATATGATACTTATTTACACCACGGGTCAGCCCCACGATCGTGCCGCGGGCATACTGATCCCAGTAGGGAGCTCCAAGTCCCGTAAACGCAGGCACGACGTAGCAGCCGTTTGCATCCGGTACCTTTCCCGCAAAATACTCGGTATCCGATGCGGAATCCACCAGATGAAGCTCATCACGAAGCCACTGGATCGCAGCACCAGCCACAAATACGGATCCCTCCAGAACATAAGTGATCTCTCCGTTAAGTCCCCATCCGATGGTTGTAACCAGCCCGTTATTGGAAAATACCGGTTTATCTCCTGCATTCATCAAAAGAAAGCCACCGGTTCCATATGTATTCTTGGTTTCACCTTTCTCAAAGCAGGCCTGTCCGAACAGCGCCGCCTGCTGGTCCCCGGCAGCACCGGCTACCGGGATCCTTCCACCGAAAAAGGATGGATCTGTCTCACCATAAATCTCACTGGACTCTTTTACCTGCGGGAGCATGCATTTCGGAATATCAAGCTCTTCCAGGATCTCATCATCCCACTCCAGTGTATTGATGTTGAACATCATCGTTCTGGATGCATTGGAATAATCTGTTACATGAACAGCTCCCTTGGTCAGCTTCCAGATCAGCCAGGTCTCCACGGTACCAAACAGAAGCTCTCCCTTCTCTGCTCTTTCGCGGGCACCCTCCACATTATCCAGGATCCATTTTACCTTGGTGGCAGAAAAATACGCATCAATAACAAGTCCTGTTTTCTGACGGAATTTTTCTTCCAGTCCCTTTGCTTTCAGACTGTCGCAGTATTCTGAAGTTCTTCTGCACTGCCATACGATGGCATGATAAACCGGCTGTCCCGTATTCTTATCCCAGACAATAGTAGTCTCTCTCTGATTGGTGATACCGATTGCTGCAATATCTTCTGCCGTTGCCTCAATCTGGTTCATAGCCTCTCTGGCAACAGAAAGCTGTGTGGACCAGATCTCACCTGCATCATGCTCTACCCATCCTGGTTTTGGAAAATGCTGGATAAACTCCTTCTGCGCCACACTGCGGATCCTTCCGCTTTCATCAAAAAGAATACAGCGGTTACTGGTCGTTCCCGAATCCAGCGCCATAACATATTTTGCCATATAAAAATCCTCCAATACATTTCTTGGCTGCGGCTCAATGCCTCTGCAGCCTCATAATTCCCATACCTTCTGATTTGTAGTGGAAACCGCTGCTGCCCCCGCACCCAGAGCTCCCATCACATCCTCCTTATCGGAGATCAAACCGCCTGCGATCACAGGCACCTTGCTTGTTTTACATATCTGTTTAAGAATCTTCGGCATCAGCCCCGGCAGAACCTCTACCACATCCGGCAGCTGCTCATGCTGATTTTCCAGATTCTCAATGTTCTTGATTGCCATGGAATCAATAAGGAAAAAACGCAGAACTGTATACATTCCAAGCTTCTTCGCCCTGTTGATCATGGATGCTTTTGTTGAAATGATCCCATCTGCATGGATATTTTTACAAATATAATCCACAGAAACCTCTTTTGAGCTTAAACCTGTGATCAGGTCTATATGTGCCATCGCGATCTTCCCCGCCTGGTGGATCCGCTCCACAATTCCCCCAATAGAACGGATATCTCCATACAGGATAAAGATCACGGTAAGCTCCTCCCTGCCCAAACAGTTCTGAAGCCCCTGCTCATCCTTTACAGCCGCTATGATCGGGTTCGCCTCGATCGCGTCCAGAAATTCTTTGTTCATCTTCTCTCTTCCTCCGCAATGTTCACACAATATCATTTTATCTCCGCGCATTATTTGAAGATATTATTCTTATTGTATCAGTTTATTGCTTCAAAGACCAGACGCATTTGCCAAATATATTTGTTTTATTTCCGGCTGTATTACAATTCTCAGACAATCTTCTTCTCTGGTAAAAGAAGGGAAGCCCCTATGGACTTCCCTTCTGCAGATACATTATTTCTCAAACGGGAATTTGAACTGTGTAAGTCCGAATTCATCGCGAAGTCCGATAAACTCTTTCTGAACTGCCTCTGTCACCGGAACTCCCTTATCCTTACGATACATCCATACATCATATTCCTTCTCGCCTGCTGTGTAGATACGTTCCTGTCCAGGAGCCTTCTCGGAGCCTCTCAGGTCTCTCAGGATATCACCGCATGTTTTCTTGAATGCCTCTGCACCCATAAATGCCTCTGTGTCGATAGCAATAAAGAAATGTCCAAGATGATATGGACGGATCTTTCCTTCCTCATCCTTACCATCCAGAGCTTTCAGGAAGAGACCGGACTGAAGAGCAGCGGAAAGGATCTCAACAACAGTAGAGTATCCGTATCCCTTATATCCTCCGGTTGTCTCACCAAATCCACCAAGAGGAGCAAGTGCTGCCTGCTGGCTTCTGATCTTCTTAAGGATCTCTGCACTATCTGTAAGCTCCTCTCCTTCTCTGGAAATAACAAGACCCTTAGGAGTATCATGGTTGATACGTGCGTAGTATTCGATCTTGCCATTCTGGATAACAGATGTTGCACAGTCCAGTGTAAACGGGAACGGCTCATCTGTAGGCATACTAAATGTCAGTGGGTTGGTTCCAAGCATATTCTCAACACCAAATGTCGGTGCAACGGATGGTCTTGCGTTGGTACCGCTGATACCGATCATATTCTCTTTTGCTGCGAGACCTGTCCAATATCCTGCGATTCCATAATGAGAAGAGTTACGGACTGCAACCATACCCATGCCGTATTTATGTGCCTTTTCGATACACATGTCCATAGCCTTCTTGCTGGCTACCATTCCCATACCATCGTTAGCATCAAGAACTGCAGTTGTCGGTGTCTCTTTAAGAATATCGATCTTTGTTACAGGATTTAAGATTCCGGATTTGATACGGTCGATATAGATCGGTTTAAAGCGGTTGCAACCATGGCTCTCGATTCCACGTCTGTCACTTTCCAGAAGTACATCAGCGCAAAGTCTTGCATCCTCCGTCGGAACTCCCATTTTCTCAAATACTGCAGTCATAAAATCGTCTGCAAGCTGCCAGGAAATAAAAGGTCTTGTTTCTTTCTCCATTGTAAAAATCCTCCATATACATTATTATAGTTTTTTTATTTTGCTTATATAGATCTGCAGCAGGACCCCCTCCTGCCGGAGATTTCAAATTTAGCCTGCCTCCTGTATGTACCTTACAGAAAGCGTCTTTGCATTACAGTTTCAATCCTCGTCTGCCACTGCTCTTCCTCTGTCCGGATAATTGGTGATGATGGAGTTTACTCCCCATTTCTTCATCCTTCTCATATCCTCTTCCTCGTTTACAGTCCAGACATTCACCCCGATCCCGTTCTGGGAACAGCTGCGTACATGTTCTTCCTTCAGGTATTCCAGATTCGGATGATAATACTGCACATCACAGGTTCTTGCATAAACCCCTGCATTATCCACGTATTTCTCTACCAGAAAGCCCCCTGCAATAGTCTCATCACTCTGTCTGCACAATACAATGGATGCGTTATTGAAAGAGGAAAGGATGATCCGATCCTCCAGACCATATTCGCAGATCATATCAATGACCTTCTCTTCCATACCACCATAATAATAAACACTGTTCTTCAGCTCGATGTTTGTGATCAGATCTTCCTCCTCTGCCATCCACTCCAAATACTCTCTCAGAGTCGGAATCTGAAGCCTGCCGAATTTTCCGGCAAACTTATCCGGATAACTGCAATCCAGTTTACACAGCTCAGCATATGTAAGATCATAGATATATCCGTTTCCATCTGTGGTACGGTCAACCTTCTCATCGTGCATGATCACCGGAACCAGATCCTTGGTCAGCTGTACATCAAGCTCGATCCCCTCGCAGCCAGCCTCCACAGCCTTCTGAAACGCCAGCATTGTATTCTCCGGATATTCTCCGCTGAAACCACGATGTCCAAATACTTTCATTCTAATCATCCTCCATTCAATGCATTACATCGTTATGAGCATTTTTGCTAATTCATATTTCTGATTATATCATAGTGTTTATTTATTTTCAACATTTTTTATCGATTTTTATATATTTTTTTGTTATTTTTTAATTAATCATTCTTTTAAGCACTAATATTTTTTGTGCATTTTGTATATTTTATTTCATGACAAACAAAGCGATAAAAAAGCCTTTTCAGGTTTATTTTATTCGCTTTGTCTGCCGGAGGGCTGACATATTATAAGCATACAGATTGCCATATATATCCTTTGCAGATCACTGTATGATCTGCTTCACATTTCCTGTAGCCACGATATCCACGCCTGTGCCTGCTACATTCTCCAGGATCACGTCCCCGATCTGAACCGGCGCTTCCACACATACATCCCGCAGCGTTTCCACACAGTCAAAAATCTTTCCTTTCGGAATATCCTGTGCTGTCTTTACTGACACCACCGGCATGCTTCCATTCTTCACACGCACGGTCGTTGTCACGATCCTGGTCGGATCTGTCACTTCCTTCACTGCATATTCCGCACCTTTTTTACAGGTATTTCCTGTGACGGAAATGATCTCTTTTCCATCCATTTCCACCAGAAGGGCGCATCCCATAGGACATCCGATACAAGTAAGATTCCTTTTTTCCATTTTCATCACTCCTCCACCTGGATCACAAGTTCATGTTTATCCTGTTTCTGTTTTCCTTCCAGAATGGAAAGAAGCTGCTCTTTTTTCAATTTGATCTGTTCCATCTCTCCGGGTGCTGCCACCTGTTTTTTTCTGGAAAAGATCCGTTCTCCATCCAGATATGCACGGATGTAACAATTTTTATATACATTTCCCACACGGAAGCGGACCAGCTGCTCCTCCGCCATATGACCGATACGGATCTCAGACGGCACTGTATAGCGGACTCCGTTTTGGGGCGAAAGCGTGATTTTTATCTCTTCCGGTATTTTGTCCTCTCCATTGTTGTTTATATAGAGAGCCGCATTTCTTCCTGCATTGCCGGCTTCCTCCGAAACAAAATCCACCAGATCATGAACATGAAGAACATTTCCGCAGGCAAAAATACCTTCTACATTTGTCTCCAGACTTTCGTTTACCACCGGTCCGGAAGTCACATTACTCAGCTTCACACCTGCCTGTCCGGAAAGCTCATTCTCCGGGATCAGACCAACAGAAAGAAGAAGCGTATCGCATTCAAAAAATTCCTCTGTACCGGGAATCGGGCGTCTGTTTTCGTCTACCTCTGCAAGAGTGATTCCTTCCACACGTTCTTTTCCTTTTATGTCAACCACTGTATGGCTAAGCTTCAACGGGATTCCAAAGTCATCCAGGCACTGCACGATATTTCGCTTCAGGCCTCCGGAATATGGCATCAATTCTGCCACTGCCTTAACCTCTGCACCTTCCAGCGTCATACGTCTAGCCATGATCAGTCCGATATCACCGGATCCCAGGATCACTACTTTTTTTCCCGGCATAAATCCTTCCATGTTTACAAGGCGCTGTGCTGTTCCTGCTGAATAAATGCCTGCCGGTCGATATCCCGGAATGTTCAGTGCACCTCGCGGTCTCTCTCTGCAGCCCATGGCAAGGATCACAGCTTTTGCCCGGATCTGATACATTCCCTCCTGGCGGCTCATGGCAGTGATCACCTTATCCTGGCTGATATCCATGACCATGGTGTTCAGCCGGTACTCGATTTGCTGCTCTTTTACCATCCGGATAAAACGTGCCGCATATTCCGGTCCTGTCAGCTCCTCCTGAAATGTATGAAGGCCAAATCCATTATGGATACACTGATTCAGGATCCCGCCCAGCTCCTTATCACGCTCCAGGATCAGGATACTCTCTGCTCCCTCTTTCTTTGCAGCCAGGGCTGCTGCCAGTCCTGCAGGGCCTCCGCCTATGATCACGATATCTCTCTTCATCATAATCTTATCATTCATGGTTCTCGCCCTCCTCTGCAATTTTCTTGTTGATTCCTTCGATCAGTCTGGAAGCTCCGCCTGTTTTTGTGATCTCCTCCATGGAAATGCCAAGCTCTCGGCTGAGGATTTCCATTGTTCTGGGAGAGCAGAAGCCTGACTGACATCTTCCCATTCCTGCTCTTGTACGGCGTTTTACTCCGTCCAGGGATTTCGCTCCAAGCGGTCTTCGGATCGCATCCAGGATCTCTCCCTCAGAGATCATCTCACATCTGCAGATGATATTTCCATATTCCGGTGATCTTTTGATCAGCTCATTTCTTTCTTCCAGAGAAAGCTCTGACGGATCCAGGATCCCTTTTCTCACCGGATCAAAATCCGGATTTACTTCCGGATGTAATTTTTCTTTTACGATGTCAGCAACCATACAGCCAATGGCCGGTGAGCTGGTAAGTCCCGGAGATGCGATTCCTGCACAATCGATAAATCCTGGAGCATCCTCCACCTCTTCGATCACAAAATCCATACCGTCCTCGATAGCTCGAAGCCCTGCAAAGCTTGTGATCACCTTCCGCAGTGGAATATCCTTTACTGTTTTCCGGGATTTGACACTTACTTCCTCCATCCCCTCTGAGGTAGTCGCTGTTTCCTCCCGATCCTCCAGATCCGTAGCTGTAGGCCCGATCAGAAGATTACCGTGAACAGTCTGTGTTACCAGAACTCCTTTTCCGTTCTTATTTGGAAGTGCAAAGATCGTATGATTCACATGTGTTCCTGCACTTTTATCAAGAAGCATATACTCACCCTTACGAGGAGTGATATGCAGTTTTTTCTCACTTACCATATTATGAAAAACATCCGCATAGACACCGGCAGCATTGACGATACAGCCTGTCTCAAAATCACCCTTTGAGGTTTCCACAACAAAACCTTTTTCCTGTTTTCGGATGTTCTTTACTTCTGTGTCAAATTTAAATTCCACACCATTGTTATATGCATTCTCTGCCATTGCAATGTTCAGCTCAAAGGGACAGACAATTCCGGCTGTCGGTGCATACAGCGCTGCCAGCACCTGATCAGACAGATTCGGCTCCATGGCAAGTGCTTCTTCTCTGTCAAGGATCCTTAGTCCCTCTACTCCGTTTTTCATTCCTCTTTCACGCAGCTTATGCAGCATGGCGATTCCATTCTCAGTCGTACAGACAGTCAATGAACCCGTCTGTTTAAAAGGAAAATCCAGTTCCTTCGAAAGCTGTCCCATCATATTGCTGCCCTTCACATTCAGTTCCGCCATAAGGCTTCCCGGTTCTGCATCATAACCGGAATGAGCGATTCCGCTGTTTGCCTTGGAAGTTCCACAGCATACATCCTCTTCTCGCTCCAGAACGCAGATTTTCAGCCGATATCTTGAAAGCTCTCTCGCCGCTGCCGCTCCGGAAACTCCTGCTCCGATAATGATCACATCATACATAGATCTGTTTCTCCTTTCCTGTTTGCGGATCTTCTGAACTGTCCCCGGCTTTCTCTGCGCCGGAAACAGCAGAATATCCGTTGCAACACAAGCATTGCCGTCCGCAGGTATATATTCTGCGAGGAGTACTGCTTACGAACAGCAATCTTTCAAGTGAATATGCCATTATTTTTATGCCGTAACCCTTTGTAACCCTTGTAATCCTTTTGAAACATTAACATTTGCGCATAAAAATATCCGGCATAAAAACACACTTATCCATGTGTCTTCATGCCGGTCTCTGTTCTCAATGGCATTCTCTGTATTCAGCAAGCTGAATCAGATTCTCTCTTCACTTTGTACTCATTATATCAGACTATTCTTCATATTTCAAGTGCATTTTTCGTAAAATACATCGTTTTTTCTTTAACATGCTCTTAACTTCACCAAAAGCATGATAAATTTCATTGTATTCCCGATCATATTTCCTCCACAGAAATAACTCCTTCCTGCTGTCTTACCTCACGAAATACAGTATGGCGTGCTTTCCATTTGGCAGCCTCCATTGTTGCCTGGATCACCACACTCTGTGTTTTGGATCTCTTTTTGATGATAACTACGTTGGAGATCAGGATGTCCTCTTCCCGGAGCTTCTTTATGACCATACTCATCTTGTCTTCATTTTCAAACTCCATATATACGTCATAGGTATTGGAATGTTCTTCCACATAAACCTCTATATATTTCGCATATTTGAACACCAGAATAAGCCCCAGCGTGGTAAAGATCGCACCGCTGTAAAAGCCGATTCCCACAGCAAGTCCGATACACGCAGAAGTCCAAAGACTGGCCGCTGTCGTAAGACCGGATACATGTCTCTGTCCGGTCACAATGATGGTTCCCACTCCAAGAAAACCAATCCCGCTGACAACCTGTGCGCCAAGTCGTGCAGTATCTCCGATTCCTGCCCCATTAGAATATACATGGATAAAATCGCCCGTCATCATAACCAAAGTTGCCCCCATACAGACGATCATATGTGTTTTTACACCTGCCACACGCTTCTTCATTCCACGATCAATACCGATCAGACATCCAAGAAACATCGCAAGAATCAGCCGAAACAGCGTCGATCCCATATTTAAAGTGTGCAAATAATCCGATATTGCATTACATGCTCCGAGAATTCCGCCCATAAATTTGCCCCTTTCCTGTTGTAACATTATTTTCTGCCGGTGATAACGCCAATAGCGCATCACTTCATTTTGCCCTGCACGAACGCCGCAGGCCACACTCCCTCCATTCGAAAGCTGTCTAGTCAGCCGGACTCACTCCGTCCGTCTCACTACACAGTTTTTCATATGATCCTATACCCCGGATATACATGATCTGTAATCTCACAGCATGTAAAACAGCAGGGATACCGGCGCCCGGCGGCGGTATCCCTATCTGTTGCTCTATCTACTGATCAGAGGGCATTCTGATTATTTAATAGACTCGTTATAGTTCTCAATCGCTTTGTTTACAGAATCTGCAAGCTGATCAACAGCGTCCTGAGTTGTAAGCTTGCCATCATATACCTGCGGCATGATCTCGTTGAATGTAAGACGGGCTTCTGTCTGTACACCTGAGAGAACGCCTGCTGTATTGCAGTTTACAGGAGAATCCTTCAGCTGGTTGATAGCTGTCTCGAAGTTCGGGTTTTCTTTGAGGTAAGCCTTCATATCCTCTGTCTCATAAGCTTTCTCGTTGATTGCAAAGTATCCTGTACCCATGGACCATTTAGCCTGTACATCAGGAGTTGTGATGTACTCGATGAATTTCCATGCTGCATCTTCGTTAGCTTCGTTGCCTGTATCTGTAAGCCACAGGGATCCACCACCGATGATAACGCCGCCTTCATCATTCTGCTCGATTCTCGGAAGATATCCTGTACCAACTTCGAACGGAGAAGAATCAACTGCATTTTTCAGGATAGCAGTAGACTCGATGATCATACCAACCTGTCCGGAGAAGAACGCTGTCTGAGTATCTGCTGTTGTTGTTCCGTAATCTTCGAAATATCCGGAATCATACAGCTTTTTCCACATATCAAATACTTTCAGGCCGCCGCCGTTGGAATCAAAATCAACAGCTGTAACTGCCTCTTTACGTCCATTGTCATTGTTTCCGTATGTTACACCAAGTCCTGCAAGCTGCTGCTCAAAGAACCATCCGTAAATAGCCTGTGAATAACCAACCGGAGCTGCTCCGCTGTCTACGATCTTCTTGGCATCCTCAAGAACCTCATCATAAGTTGTCGGAGGAGTTTCAGGATCAAGTCCTGCTGCCTCAAATACGTCTTTGTTGTAATACAGCATAGGTGTGGATACGTTAAATGGCATTGCATACTGCTTGCCTTCTACGGTATAGTAGCTGCTGATAACATCCATAACAGAGCTCTTATCATAGCCTGTGCTCTCAAATTTGTCTTCTACAGGAATGACAGCACCACTGTCATACATGAACTTTGTTCCTACGTCATACATCTGGCAGACATCCGGAAGACCGGAGTCACTCTGCATAGCAGCTTTCAGTTTTGTGATGGTATCATCATAGGTTCCCTGATACTCAGCTTTAATCTCGATCTCATCCTGGGATGCGTTGAAATCATCCACGATCTGCTGAAGCACCTCACCGTTTGTGCCGCCCATTGCATGCCAGAATGTAAGTGTTGTTTTCTCAGCTGCACTTACTGAGCACGGAGCTGCCAGAGATGCAGCCATGATTCCTCCTAAAAGAATCGCCATCCATTTTTTGTTGTTCATATAGAAACCCTCCTTTTATAATGGTCCGACCCGCCCCAATACAGGTCGGACAAATTAACATTTTTGCTACTTGCTCTTATGTGATTGGATCAACCCTTAACAGCACCTGCTGTCAGACCACTGATCATCTGCTTCTGACCAATGATAAATACAAGGATCGACGGAATCAGGATAACCATAGCACCAGCCATAACCGGTCGGAAGTCTGTTGCCTCAGCCCCCTGAAGCATACCAAGACCGATCTGAACTGTTCTCATATTTACACTGTCAGTTACAAGCAGTGGCCACAGATAGTAATTCCAGCTCTGAAGGAATACATAGATGATCAGAGCACCCAGTGATGGTTTGATAAGCGGAACACCGATGGTATATAAGAACTTGAAATTTGTACATCCGTCAATCTCTGCCGCTTCATGGATCTCCTTCGGCAGTGTCAGGAATGCCTGGCGCATGTTGAATACCGCAAAAGCTGCTGCTGCATTAGGAAGGATCAGCGCTGCGTATGTATTACGGATACCCCAGTCAGCAATAGTCAGGTAGTTTGCGATGATGATCGCCTGGCTCGGGATCATCATGGTTGCCAGCATAATATAGAACAGGACCTTTTTGCCTTTGAACTCCATCATTGCAAAAGCATATGCTGCAAGAGCACCTGTAACGACCTGAGCAAATGTGATAACACCGGATACGATCAGTGAGTTCTTAATGAAGGTAAAGAACGGTGCAAGCTGAAATGCTCTTGTGTAGTTCTCGATAGTCAGATGGGACGGCCAGAACTTTCCGCCGTAGATCTCCTTCAGATCCATCATACTAACATTGAAACAGTAGATAACAGGAACAATAATAATAATTGCAAAAATAATATTCAGCGCATACATCGCCACTTTTACATATGGTTTTTCTTTCATCAGTAGGTCACCTTCTTTTCCAGTCTAAACTGCAGTGCAGTCAGGATGATCAAAATAACAAACAGAATTACGGATTCTGAACAGGCCACACCGAAACGGCTGTTGATAAATGCCTCCTGGTAAATCTCATACACGATAACGTTGGTACTCTCTGCCGGTCCGCCCTGGGTCATCATCTTGAACTCTGCGTATGCCTGTACGGAGTTGATGACATTGATGATGAGAAGGAAGAACAGTGTCGGAGAGATTGACGGAATCGTTACATGACGGTGCTTCTGGAAGAAATTCGCTCCATCCAGGGCAACGCTCTCATAAAGCTCAGCCGGTACACTCTGGATCGCTGCAGTAAGGTAAATGAAATTCATACCGATCGCCATCCATACACTAACGATCGTAACTGCGATCAGTGCATATTTCTTATCTGTCAGCCATCCGATATGAGTTCCGAGAGCCCTGTTCAGGATACCCAGAGAGCTGTGGAAAATAAACATGAACACTACAGATGCCGCTGCTGCGGAAATAGCCATCGGAAGTGCATATACAGTACGGAAAAATCCCTTTGCCCTGATCTTCTCTGTACTGATGATCGCCAGTATAAAACCGAGCACAATAGAAAGGATAACTCGCATAACAGAAAATTTCAGTGTTGTCACCAAACTGTTAAGGAACGTTCCATCTGTAAAAATATTCGTATAGTTGTCAAGTCCTACATACTGTGCCACCTGACCAAGAGGTGTGGTTCTGGCAAAGCTCAGCTGGATCGTCTTAACGAACGGCCAGAATACAAACAGTATAAAAAGGATCATTACAGGAACCAGATAGAGATAAGGCTCCACTGTCCTGAAAAAAGATTTTTTACTTTTCATTGTATATCACCTGCTTTTCATAAATTTACGTACTACCGATCAGCTGCATCATCACGATATCTCTGTCCTCCTGACAGTGCTGATCATGTTGCTCATTACACATTCTGCTGAAAAACATTTCCGTTATATCTTCCAGCAATTACCCCAATACATTAAGCAAAACTCTCATTTACGTTCTGCTGTCAAAAATGCCCTCCCACTACCCTCCTTTGTATTTGCGTGTTTGTTATCTTTACCAACTTTTTACCAAATGATAACACATTTCTTGCATATAATCAACAATTATTTTCTTATTTTTCAATATTTCTTTATTTATTTTATACAATTATCATTTAATAATAATTATTTTTTTATCTATTTTATACATTTTACCGCACCTCAATAAGGCAATCCATTCTGATCACCTTCCATAAAAAACAGATAAAAAAATCGGCAGAAAATAACGCATCCTTAGATGCATATCTTCTGCCGTTCTCTCTTCTCAATGGCATCATCTGTTTTTATACAAAACAGACACAATCTCAACTTGTTAACCCAGATTATACAGTAAAATCCACTATAAATCAAGACCAAACACATATTTTTTATGCAAATCTTATAAATACTTTTTTCACAAGCAATCCATTTCATTACACGGAAATTGTCTTTAATTCACAGCTGTTGTGGAACAATTACACTTTTTTCTTCCTGTACCAGGATATTAAATACAAAACTATACCAAAAATTATCAAAAATGGAGCAACTGCCACCAAAACAGTTGTTAAAAGTATCACAATTAACGCTGCAATGGCGATCACGATTGCCTTCCCATACCATGTGCTCAGATCCAGTTTAAAGCTTCTTGCCTTTCCGGCACTGCTCTCCGTCCCATTATCCGCATAATCATCTGCACCGTAGCTCTCTTCAGAATAACCAGACTCATCATAAACAGCTGCACTGTCATCTGTATCGATCAAAGTCTTGGCGATCAGCCTGGGATCCCCCAGTTCTGCCAGAACATCTGATTCACTTCGACCGTTCCGGACCTGAGACTGAATGTAATCCTCATAATACCGCACATGAGCCGCAGCTCTCCCCTGGGTCATCTGTCCGGACAGCTGCCCCCGTAAAACCTCAAGAAACTCTCTTCTGCTCATAAATATGTCAAACCTTTCTTATGAAATATAATGAAAAAAACAAAACTCAAAACAACTCCAGAAACCTCACCTTGAAAACTTCTGCAAATTCTTTTTTATTACTCTCTTAAAATTTTTCTCATTATACCATAACCCATAAATTTAAATCAGAAACAAATCATAAAATTTTGATTAAAAAATAAAAAATCATAGTACAGCGCAAAGGGCGGTTCATTTCCGTATGCCGCCAAAGCCGCATTCGGAAACGAATCGCCCTCCATGACGTTCGTTATGCCGTCAAAAATCACTCAACATGAACAGCCCCTGTACTCCTGATATTCATCGGATAGACATTTTCCCTTCCAACATACTGAGCCATATAGTCCACATACGCATCTGCGTTCTCGATTGGAAGCACGCACATGATAACTCCTGCAAAACCACCACCATGAACTCTGCAGATACCAGCACCGATCTTATTCAGAAACAGCTTGGTAAGCGCCAGACTCAACGTGATCTTCTGCTCCTTGCAATTCTGCAGAGAATAACAGTTCTGCAGCCACTCCCAGGAAGAATTACCAGACTCTTCAAGAAGGCGCAGGAATCCCTCACCGTCTTTATTCTCAACAGCCTTCACAGCATCTGCAACACGTCTGTTCTCTTCATAAAAATGCATCGCACGAAGAACAGCACGGTCATTCGGAATATCCTTCACATGTGCCAGAAGATTCTCCATACTGGACTCACAGAGAAGCTCTACGCCCATAGCCTTCGCAGCCTCACGCATCTCCATAGGAATAGAGGAATATTCCTCACTGAGATCTGCATGGCCCTTACCGGTATTTACGATCACAAGTCTGCAGCCCATATCCTCAAAGGAAAATGCAATCTTCTCACAGCTGATATTCTCTTTATCAGAGAAATCCAGAAGGATCGGGCCACCGGCAGCACAAGCCATCTGGTCCATCAGACCGGAAGCCTTTTTCCAGTAAACATTCTCAGCATACTGACCTGCTCTCGCATACTCGCCATACTCCAGCTTACCTTCATTAAAGAAATAATTGGTGATCGCACATACAAGCATCTCAAAGGAAGCAGAGGAGCTTACACCTGCAGCGGCAATAACCTTGGTGGAAACATAAGCGTCAAATCCACCGGTAGCATAGCCTTTTTTCTGCATATACTCCATAATACCTGCAACAAGAGCATCTGTACCTTTTGTATAGGTTTCTGTGCTGAGCTTGTCAAGATCAACAACTACTTCCTGTTTGTAACCCTCACTGATCATATGGATCACATTGGTTCCGTTTGGATAAGCAGCACCGATGGTATCCAGATCGATACTTGCCGCAATGATCTGACCGCCGTTATGATCCACATGGTTGCCAATGATCTCCGTACGGCCCGGAGCAGTAAAAAACTCTGCCTTGTCATGATGATATTTCTTCTCGAAATTCACAGCAAGATTGGTATAACGGGCGCTGCTCTCCTCTGTCTCGCCATAGATTTTTTTCAGCACTTCTGCTGCCGGAATTTTAATTGTTCCCATTTTTTCTTCCTCCTGTTATATAGTTTACACCCCAGATCCGGAAGAACCTGAAAAAATCTTCCGCTCTGTCACGCTTCATGGTTACTGTTCACTCCGTTCTCAGCAACACACTTCGCAATGCGCAGAATATCACCAGTGAATAGTAACGCTTCATGTACTTTTATTATAACAGTCCCGTCTTTTCTGTCCATAACAATTTTGTGTAAAAACCGTATTATTTTGTGGTGATCCCGGAATATCCCTTTGCATTTTCTGCCTTTTCTGATAAAATAAATTCCACTATGAAAAGCAGATATACACTTCAGAATCCGCGCACAGAAGGAAGGAGGTAACACCTTGCAGATCATCACAGATCCCGCCGGAAAAGAACTGAAAAAACACGGAGACAGCTCCTTCCCATTCCTGGTAAGCTACGAGCGGCTTTCCGGCTATGAGACCGGTTCCTTTCTGTGGCACTGGCATCCGGAGATCGAGCTTACCTATATAAAAAAAGGCGAAATGCTCTACAAGATCAATCAGAATACCTTTCACCTGAAAGAGGGACAGGCAATCTTTGGCAATGCCAATGCCCTTCATGCCGGATATATGTATCAGGATCAGGACTGTCAGTATATCCCCATAACCTTTGACCCCAAACTGATCTACGGATTTTCGGGAAGCCTTCTTTTCCAGAAATATACAGAACCGATCCTCCGAAGCTTTTCCCTGTCCGCTGTACCGCTTGATCTATCCTGTAAATGGCATTCCGAGGCCATAAAAGATATCCGTGACATCATCGACCTGGACAGTAGCCGGAAACCCATGTATGAATTTGAGATCATCGCCAAACTGCAGCACTTCTGGAAAATCTTGTATGAAAATACGATCTCCCAGGCAACTCTTCCATCCGGTCAGGATGAAGAAAACTACCGCCGCATCCGTCAGATCATGTCCTATATCGCAGAACACTACTCTGAAAAGATTCTCCTGAATGATGTTGCAGACCTGATCCACTTAAGTCCCAGCGAATGCAGCCGGCTTTTCAAAAAATGTATGAATATCACTCTCTTCGGATACATCCAGGAATACCGCATTGAACGCAGCCTGGAATATCTGGAAAATCCTTCCTGTTCTATTACGGAATCAGGACTACTGTCCGGTTTTTCGGACTCTAATTATTACACAAAGGTCTTTACGAAAATCAAGGGCTGTACACCAAGACAGTACAGAAAAAATCAGGAGCTGTGACATGCTCCTGATCTTTAACCGTTCAGTGCTCCATACCTATGAAGCAGAACAATATTTATCCGTGAAAATGGCTGTTATCTGAACAACTCTTTCATTGCCGGATACAGTTTGCGGAATTTCCGGTATTTTTCTTCATATTTTGCAACCAGCTCCGGTTCCGGTTCTACCGTATCTACTACCCTGACCAGCTTATTACAGATCGTTTCCACATCCGGGTATTCACCACAGCCTACTGCTGCCAGCATTGCACCGCCCATGGACGGACCTTCCTCATTCTCCGGCACATCCACCTTCAGGTTCATCACATTTGCAATGATCTTTTTCCAGAGAGGGCTCTTAGCTCCGCCGCCGCAGATCTTGGTGCGCTCAATATGGATCCCGAGGCTTCTTGCAACCTCAAGGGAATCTCGAAGTCCGAAAGCAACTCCTTCCAGAACAGCCTGTGTCATATCTGCTCTCGTGGTATCCATGGACATTCCGAAAAATACGCCTCTTGCATCCGGATCGTTGTGCGGAGATCTTTCTCCCATCAGATACGGAAGGAAAAACACCTGATTTTCGCCAAGCTTTTGGATCGGTGCCTGCTCTGCCGCAAAATCCTTTGTCTTAAGGATCTCCTCTGACCACCATTTGTTGCAGGAAGCAGCGCTTAACATGCATCCCATCAGATGATAGCTTCCATCTGCATGGTCAAAGGAATGCAGTGCATTGTTTTCATCTACTCCGAAATCTTTGCTGGAAATAAAGATCGTACCGGATGTTCCAAGGGAAATATTGCACTGTCCATCGCCAACCGTTCCTGTTCCCACAGCTGCCGCAGCATTGTCGCCTGCACCTGCTACAATCTTCACATCTTCTGAGAAGCCAAGCTCTTTTGCAACTTCCGCTTTCAGGTTTCCGACTACCTGCCAGCTCTCGTACAGCTTCGGAAGCTGTTCCTCTGTGATATGGCAGATCTCAAGCATTTCCTTTGACCAACAGCGGTTCTTCACATCCAGAAGAAGCATACCAGAAGCATCGGATACATCTGTGCAGAAGGATCCGCTCAGGCGATAGGCAAGATAATCCTTCGGAAGCATGATCTTTACCACTTTTTTAAAATTCTCAGGCTCATGCTTCTGCATCCAGAGGATCTTTGGTGCAGTGAAGCCTGCAAATGCAATGTTTGCGGTATACTGAGAAAGTTTTTCCTTTCCGATAACCGTATTAAGATATTCCGTCTCCTCACCGGTACGGCCGTCATTCCAGAGAATCGCCGGACGGATCACATTGTCATCTTTATCCAGAGTTACAAGACCGTGCATCTGACCGCCAAAACCGATTCCTGCTACTTCTTTGCGGTCAATTCCTTCTGTGAGCTCTTTGATCCCTTCCATGCTCTGGGCGAACCAGTCCTCCGGATTCTGCTCAGACCAGCCCGGATGGGGGAAGAACAGCGGATATTCTTTTGATACGATGTTGCAGATCTTTCCGGATCCTTCCATAAGAAGAAGCTTTACAGCGGAAGTTCCAAGATCAACGCCAATATAATACATAGTGATTTTTCCTCCTGTAAATACAGAAACCGCAGCTCTCAGTTCGCAGCGCCTGCACGCCTGAGAGCCCGCGGTTTCTGAATCGTATTTAACCAAATCAAGATAGTCCCCTGCGGGGTTACGAAAAGCAATAAGCAGCGAGTGGAGACTTGCTTGTATCAGGCAGCACGTACGGATGATCTTACCTGCCTGTTTTAATTATCTCCAAGGATTCTCTGTCGGATATCTCACGCCTGCCGGCTGATTGTAACCGATCTCTTCAACCGGTACACCAATGTATTTGAACACCTCGAAGAGAGCTTTTCCGTGATGTCCGAATGCTACAGCACCGTGATGCGGGAATCCTCCCTCAATCAGCACGTGACGGTAGAAACGTCCCATCTCCGGAATTGCAAATACACCGATAGCACCGAAGGAACGTGTTGCAACTGGAAGAACCTCACCGTGTGCGATATATGCACGAAGCTTGTTGTCCGCTGTACTCTGCAGACGATAGAAAGTGATATCTCCAGGCTTGATATCTCCCTCAAGAGTTCCGTTTGTAACCTCGATCGGAAGGGATCTTGCCATGATCATCTGATATTTCATCTCACAGAAGGACAGCTTGCTGGATGCTGTGTTTCCACAATGGAATCCCATAAAGGTATCCTGAAGTGTATAGTTGAATTTTCCTTCGATAGATTCTTTGTACATATCCTTCGGAACGGAATTGTTGATATCAAGAAGTGTAACGATATCATCACTTACTACCTGTCCGATAAACTCACTTAATGTACCATAGATATCAACCTCACAGGATACCGGAATGCCCTGTGCTGTCAGACGACTGTTTACATAACATGGAACAAATCCAAACTGTGTCTGGAATGCAGGCCAGCATTTTCCTGTCAGTGTTACATATTTACGATATCCTTTGTGATCTCTTACCCAGTCCTTCAGAGTCAGCTCGTACTGTGCAAGCTTCGGAAGGATCTCAGGTTTCTTGTTTCCCGCACCAAGCTCTTCTTCCATCTCTTTTACGATCGCCGGGATCCTTTCATCACCTTCATGCTTGTTGAATGCCTCGAAAAGATCCAGCTCTGAGTTCTCCTCGATCTCAACGCCAAGGTTGTAAAGCTGTTTGATCGGTGCATTGCAGGCAAGGAAGTTTGTAGGACGCGGTCCGAAGCTGATGATCTTCAGGTTGCTCAATCCCTCGATCGCTCTTGCGATAGGAAGGAATTCATGGATCATATCCGCGCAGTCCTCTGCATCACCTACCGGATACTCCGGAATATAGGCTTTTACATTACGAAGCTGCAGGTTGTAGCTTGCATTCAGCATACCGCAGTAAGCATCTCCACGTCCCTGGCAGAGATTATCCTGTGTTTCCTCAGCTGCTGCGATAAACATCTTCGGTCCCTCGAAATGCTTTGCAAGAAGGGTCTCAGAAATCTCCGGTCCGAAGTTTCCAAGATATACACAGAGTGCGTTACAGCCTGCTTTTTTGATATCCTCCAGAGCCTGGACCATATGGATCTCACTCTCTACGATACAGACCGGACATTCGTAGATATCCTTTGCATCGTATTTCTTTGTGTAAGCGTCTACAAGAGCTTTTCTCCTGTTTACGGAAAGGCTTTCCGGAAAACAATCTCTGCTGACTGCAACGATTCCGATCTTAACTTCTGGCATGTTGTTCATAATCTTCATTCTCCTTTTTATATCCGGCAGATTTTCCACCGGTGATATTATTGTTCGTTTGTAACTATTCACTTCACCCAAAATCAGTCAAGTGTGATATTTTCACCCTTCAATCCGTTGAATGCGCCTTCGATCTTCGCATCCTCATGAGCGATAAGCCATTTATTTCTGGCTGTCATCAGACCGTCCTCTCCGTCCCCTGACATCGGAAAATCAATCTCTGTGTTGGTTCCTCTCGGAAGAACAACTACACACTGAAATCCACTCTCATTCACATGACACGGTGCATAGTGGAGCGTTGTGGCATAAACCTCGATCCCGGTTCCTGCCGGTACCAGAAATGCCTCCACCTTTGAGGTATCGTATGTAAGATCCTCTTCTATATCCTGCTGATGTCCGATAAGCAGTACAAGATCTGTCACTGCTACATTGATCTCGGAATTCCGATGATATTCCAGGGCATTCAGCTTTTTATTGTGACCATTGCAATATCCGATCTGGACAGGTAATCCACCAAACGCTCTGTTTTTCAGCTCTTTTTCCACATCGAGAGCTTCCAGCTCCTCTGCTGACGGAACATATACCACATCCTCCGGAACCGGTGTATGCTTCATCTCCTTCAGAAGCGGACCGAAATTGTATCCCTCCAGAACCTTTCCGTATCTGCGGAAAGCCGGATCTGTTACTTTCTGAATTTTCACGATTTAACCCTCCTTACAAAATTACTGTTTCACAGCTTCTCTGTATCTTCGTTTTGAACTGAAAAAAGCATACCACATCATGGTATGCTTTTCGCCGCTTTTCTTGACTCATTCATAGCACTTTTTTGACATTTTTATGATTCTGACGCTCCACTCTTCCCGGCAGGATCCCGTAACGCTTTACAAATTCCCTGGAAAAAGCCCTGCTGCTTGCAAACCCGTTGTCAAGTGCGATAGAGCTGATGGTATGATCTGTATGCAAAAGCTCCTTATAGGCGTATGCCATGCGGATATCCTGTAAATACGTCTTAAAATTGACCTTCGCATATTTTCGGAACATCCTTGACAGATATGCATCGGAATATCCGAACATGGCTGCAAGTCCGGAAAGCCTGAGATCCTCCTTGTAATGCTCCCGCATATAAGTGGTTATTTTTGACAAAGCATCCAATCTGCGGCTGATCTTCAGCGCATTCTCCTCCACCTCTGTTTCCCTGTATGCGGAAACCATAAGATAAAGGACTTCATAGAACACTGCCCTGATACGGAATTCGTACCCCGTTTCCCCGGATACGTACACCCGGTACATCTCCCGGATCAGAGAAACCATCCGCCTGTCTGTTTCCTCAGACTCTTCGTTTCTGCTCTGAAAACGGATAAATCTCTGAGCGGTAAAATAATCCGAAAACTGCTTCAGCGGGATCTGCAGTACGATGGTCTCATTACGTACTGGCGCCTGAATAGAATGTACTTCATTGGAATTAATGATCAGAAACTCCCCTGCCTTCAGAGGATACTCTTTCTCATCGATATAGAAATAAAGGCTCCCCTCCATCACCGCAAAGATCTCGATCGAAGTATGCCAGTGTTTTTCCCTTACATAATTTCCGTTTCTTCCTTCAAAAAGAAAAAGCTTAAAAGGAAATCCCTCATTGGGAATGATCAATTCATGCTGAAACTCCATGCTCCTTCTCCCTTTCCTGCTGTCCGGTCTGGACCCGGCGCATCATACTTCCGTAAAAAGCCGCCAGGATCTGCTGAAATAACGTTCCGATCATAACCGGAAATAATGTTTCCGCCGGAAAATACGCTCCCGCGATCACCGCACCGGCGCTGATGTTCCGCATTCCGGAACCATAGATCATGGAAACCGTTGCCTCTTTATTCTGTCTTGTAAGAATGGCAATGATCCAGCCAATGGCATATCCCCCTGCTGCCAGGACCAGGATCGCTGCTGCTACCTCCAGCCGTTCTCCATTAAGATGCTTCATATAAGGAGAAACCTTGGAGGAATTGGAGGTTACCACAAAGATCAGGCACATTTTTGAAAAAGGTGCCAGCTTTTTCGGCCAGATCTCCATAACCTTTCCATGGCTGACTTCATTAAGGCACATGGCAAGGACTGCCGGCAGAGCGATCATGAAAACCAGCTCCTTCATCATTCCCACAGTATCCATTTTTACGCTGGAGCCCACCAGGAGCTTCAATACTGCCGGGATCAGAAAGGGAGCCAGGATCGTATCGATCACAACCAGTGAAAGTGACAGCGGACTGTTTCCATTATAAATGGATACCCACATCAGACTGATCACCGCTGCAGGTACGGAAAATTCCAGCACCATTCCTGTGATATAATTCATATTGCCCGGGAACAGAAGATGTCCCAGACCGCAGGCGGCCACCGGTCCCAGCACATGAAGGATCAGCAGCATCAGGATCAGCGGAAGCGGCCGCTTAAACACATCTGCAACATCACGGAACCTGGATTTCAACGCACCGATAAAGGTCATAAATGCAAAAGCATACGTCACATAGGGCACGCCATGCTTCGCAATATCCGGAAACAGCACCCCTGTAAGCAGACAGGCCGGCGTCACAAAAGCCATCCATTTCTCTATAAAGCTGTTAAATTTTTCCAGCATATCACACCTCTTGTTTGTCTTTTTTTCTGTCTTTTTTTACAGTTTATCACAAAAAAACAGCGGTGCAAGAAAAAAATCCCCTGTTTTATAGCCGATTCCGGACAAATATGATATGATAGTATCCATCCAAAAGCAACCTGAAACCAGGGCGGACTACAGATAACCGCCAAAATGATCATTTTTTATGATCTGGAAAACGAGGCAAAAAATGATTTCTTTAATTATACCATGCTTCAATGAGGAAGAATCCCTTCCGCTTTTTTACCCGGAAGCCACTTCTGTCCTCAGGCAAATGAACTGTGATTATGAGCTGATCTTTGTGAATGACGGTTCCAGAGACAGAACCCTTGAGATTTTAAGAGAGCTTTCCGAAAAGGATCCTCATGTGATCTATCTTTCTTTTTCCAGAAACTTCGGAAAGGAAGCTGCCATGTATGCAGGCTTCTGCAATGCCGGCGGCGATTATGTAGCAGTAATGGACGCTGATCTTCAAGATCCGCCGTCCCTTCTCCCGGAAATGCTGGAGAAGCTGGAATCCGGAGAATATGACAGCGTTGCCACCAGACGTGTCAGCCGTGACGGAGAGCCACCTATCCGGAGCTTTTTTGCCCGGAAATTTTATCAGCTGATCAATAAGATCTCGGATGCAGATATTGTGGACGGCGCCAGAGACTTCCGTCTGATGAAGCGCAGTATGGTGGATGCCATCGTCTCCATGAGTGAGTACAACCGCTTCTCCAAGGGAATCTTCGGCTGGATCGGTTTCCGCACCTGCTGGCTCCCCTACAAAAATATCGAACGCGTAGCCGGTGAGACCAAATGGAACTTCTGGAAGCTGTTTAAATACGCCGTCAGCGGCATCATCAATTTTTCTCAGGTACCGCTGACCATCGCCTCCTGGTTCGGAACGACCATGACCGGTTTTTCCTTTCTGGTCCTGGTAGCCATCATCGTCCGAAAGCTGATCTTCGATGATCCGGTCCCAGGCTGGGCTTCCACTATCTGTGTCATCATCTTCATCGGCGGCCTGCAGCTTTTCTGCCTGGGTATCATGGGACAATACATAGCCAAAACCTATATGGAGGTCAAGCAGCGCCCCCATTACATCATAGCAGAGTCCAACAAAAAGGACTTTACACCCATACGTTGATTTTCTATTCTGTCGGCAGCTCGACCACCTGATATTCGTGGCCCAGCGCCGGCAGGATTTTTTCTTTTACATCACTGGTCTTCATCAACAGAGTGGAAGTATTGATACACGGATGGCATCCGAAATATTCTTCATCCAGGACTTCTTTATCGATCACCAGGTGTACCTTCTTTTCTTTATCAAAGATCAGTCCCATCAGACTTAAGGACCCCGGGGTAATGTTCAGATATTCCTCCATCTGCTCTCCGTCTGCAAAGGAAAGTCTGGCTGTTCCGATCTGTTTGGACAGAAATTTTGTTTTAAATGGCTTCTCTCCCGGCATCAGCAGCAAATAGAAATCCGTTTTCTGTCGGTTGCAGAGAAAAAGATTTTTGCATATCTGCGCTCCCAGAAGCTGATCCACTGCCTCGCAGGCCTCCATGGTCATCAGTGCTTCATGATCTGCTCTTTTATATTCAATCCCAAGACTATCCAGAAAATCGTACACTGCGATTTCCTTCTCCAGACGGCCCTCGGTGTTCTCCGGTCTTCCTGTATAGACTGTTTTGTCAATTCTTGGTTCTTCCATGATGTCTCCTCCGTTATTTTTACATTCTCATATGTCCAGGTCTTAGTCGCAGCACATTACGCTTTACTGCTTCACCCGTAACCTGCCGATTTGTTTAATCATAGCACACCTGTAACAAATAAGATACTCCGGATTTCCGTCTGACTATTGACGATATCAGCCTCGGATGCTATACTCTCAGGCAGAAAGGGAATGAAGTTCTCCCCCGATCTTTATCGAAACCGCCAATGAGCTGATGACTTCTGTGCAATGCACGGGGTTATCAGCTTTTTTTGATGGATTTTTCAAAACGGGGAGATTGAAAGGAGTTACTATGACAAAAGAAACTATCCAAAAAGAACATCGGATCCTGCAGCTGAAATACGCTGTCCTTGCAGTGGTCGTGGGAATCTGCGTCGGGATCGTAGATACTATCTTCGGCCGGGGCCTGCTGGCGATCTCTGATCTTCGCACCGCATACTGGCAATATCTGCTGCCTTTCCTGCCTCTGTCCGGACTTCTTATTGTGTGGATGTATCATCATTTCAGCACCTTAAGCTTAAATGGCATGTCCCTGATCTTCGAAACCGGGCAGAAAAAAAGAGACCAGATTCCTCTGGTTCTTGTCCCTCTGGTAATGATCGGCACCTGGATCACTCATCTCTTCGGAGGAAGTGCCGGCCGTGAAGGTGTTGCCGTGCAGATCGGTGCTACACTCTCCCACGAGGCCGGACGCAGGCTGCATATCCGGGAACGCAAGCCCGTCATGCTGATCACCGGTATGGCTGCCGGTTTTGGCGGTCTGTTCCAGACGCCATTAGCCGCTGTATTTTTTGCCATGGAGGTGATCGTTGCCGGATATCTTGAGTACGATGCGCTGCTGCCGGCACTTATCGCCGCATATACAGCCTCCTTCACCTCTCATTTCCTGGGACTGGAAAAATTTGCTGTGGATATCCAAGACACTTGGACTGTGACCGATCTCCGAAGCATGATCTCTCTCATTGCTCTCGGACTTGCCTTTGGTCTCGCAGGACGATGCTTTTCCGTACTTCTTCAGAAAGCCAAGAAATTATTCGGGGAAAAAATCTCAACTCCGCTGATCCGCATCGGTGTCATGGCCATTCCACTGGCAGCTCTGCTGTTTGTGATCCATGGCGGACGCTACACAGGTCTTGGAACCAATCTCATCTCCGCTTCCTTTGCCGGAGATACGATCTATGGATATGACTGGATTCTGAAGCTTCTGTTTACTGTATTTACACTTGCCATCGGTTTTCAGGGCGGCGAAGTGACACCTCTGTTCTCCATCGGCGCTTCCCTTGGAGTCGTCCTAGGTTCCATCCTCAGGGTTCCTCCGATGATCTGTGGGGCACTTGGATACGCCGCAGTATTCGGCAGCGCCACCAACACCCTCATCGCCCCGATCCTCATCGGCCTGGAAGTCTTCGGCACCCGAAACACCATCCCCCTTATCCTGGTATGCATCCTCGCTTATCTGGTCAATGGAAATCACTCCATTTATGGAGCACAGCAGAAGGCACTTTGCAGGTTTGAGGAGTAGATATGTACATATTTTTTATTCGGTCATGACTGACTCGGTTGTGGCCGAATAAAAAATATTTGATACGCACAAATAAATTGACTTGCTCAACATGTCGATCATTTTTCTGTATAATTGCCTCTTTCTTTTCTAATATATATTCTTTTAATTAAGCGATATCTTCTCCCCATTTATAGAAATCCAATAATCTTTTGTTTTATGTTTTATGATATCTATTATTTTAATGACTACTTATTATTTTCCATCCAGAAGAATTTTTTTTCATAGCTCTGACCCAATCCTTTAAAAACCCGATTGGAACCATCTTCTGTCCATTTGCAGAAACCCAGTAGTCCTCTGGGTATTTTTTCAGATATCCATAGTAAACGTTTTCGCTTCCTTCTGCTTCGGAAAACGGATTATTTCCACAATAGCAGAATAGTGCTGTTAAATCCGGAAATATACGAATCCGCACTGATAAATCTCCGGATCATAATACCGGTTCTTCAGATAGTACATTCCGGTTTCTTCATCGTAGTAGTAGCCTCTGTAGCGGAACGGGTTGATTTTTCCAATAGTGCCGGCTTTGCTGCCGGTGATGCTCATGATTTTTCCCCAGCTGTTATACTTGTATTCTACTACAGTCTCTCCGGCGTCGTCAATCAGTGCAATGACATCATTCTGCAATAGTAAATTTTTCGTTACGGTTCCCTCCGACAGCTTTCCAATCTCCCACGTTCATGCTATACTAAACCTATCTCTGTCTGCCCGTTTCAGTCATGGGGCAGACTTATTTTTTTCAGGAAAGGATTTATTTATGAAGCGTATCAAAAATATCGATCTGCTCCGTGCGGGGGCGATCCTCTACATTATGCTGTATCACTGCTACGTTCTGTCCGGGCAGCCATGGCAGTCGCATACAGCCATCCACACACTTCTGACTCTTGGAGGTGAGGTAGGAGTTACACTGTTTTTCCTGTTAAGCGGATATGGGATTTATCTTTCCCTTTCTTCTTCGGAGGCGCGATGCTGTCTCCCCGGCTGGCGGGCCTTTATGAAAAAGCGCTGCATCCGCATTATGCCCCAGTATTATGTATGTATCACGGTCCTTCTGATCTTTATGTCCACGCAGATGTTCAGCAATGAGGGACTTCGTCACATCCTTGCGTACTATACGTTCACGGAGAACTTTTCCCCGGTGACTCATGGTTCCATCAATGGTGCGCTGTGGACGATGGGCGTGATCTTTCAGTTTTATCTGATCGCCCCGTTCCTTTATAAGGCAGTCCGGAAAAACTGGCTCGTCTCTGCCATTGTGTCCATTGTTTTCACTGTTATCTGCCGGTTCGCAGTTGTCCGTTATCTCCACAATTCCGGGATTTCAGATAACTCTGTATATTTTGTATACGAGCGTCAGGTATTCTCTGCGCTGGATAATTTTGTGCTGGGAATGGCTGCTGCCGCTTTCTGGAAACAGACCGGAGATCGTATGCAGGATTACCGGCTGAAGCTTGGACTTCCGGTTTCTATTGCAAGCGCCACACTGATCCTGGTATGGATCTTTTATTATCACAGTCACGGGCTTTATGGCACTGCTCCCTCCGGTTATCCGGCCCATTCCATCCTGGCGGTCCTGCTCAGTATACTACTTGTGGGATTCTCCCTCCTGCCGGAAATGGATTTCAGATTTCTACGTCCACTGTATTTCGTGGCACGGAACCAGTACGGGATCTATCTGTGGCATATGCCCATCATTATGATCCTGCAGGCCAATGCTCCATGGTTCAACACCATGAGCCAGCAGCGCTTCTGGCTGTTTTTGCCATGTATGGTTGTCATCACCTGCGTATTCGGCTATTTTGCAACCCGTTTTATCGATCATCCCGCTTCTGCGAAAAAGAAAGGATAACTTCCCATGAAAGACAGAACCGCCGTTAACCACAATATCCGCAAGCATTTTAATGAACTAATCTACAACACAGCCCGTTACACAGAGATCGCGTTATCCATCGTGATCATTATCGTGATCGCACTGTCCGGACTGCGTCTGATCCTTACAACTGCCGGTACCTCCATCATGGATATGGACACCAGCTTTTTTACCAGTTTCCTGTCACAGGCACTGTCTCTTGTAGTCGGTGTGGAGTTTGTAAAAATGCTCTGCCGCCATTCCGCCCAGACTGTTGTCGAAGTCCTGCTTTTTGCAACAGCAAGGCAGATGGTCGTGGAACATCTCGATCCTGTACAGACACTGATCGGGATCATCGGTATCGCCATTCTCTTTGCCGTCCGGAAATATCTGATGACGGACAGCGATGATATGACCCCGCATCAAAAGAACGCTTCAGAAGAATCCTCAAAAAAAGCTTTCTCTTCTGAGTGCAAATGAGCATAATTGCAGAAAAGCTCCAACTGTATCCCGATATTGATACGGTTGGAGCTTTTCTTATAAATTGCATTGATATAAACCCTATACGATACTATTGTCCACGTCGGACCAGTTGCATGCCACAGCGGCTATCTCCAGATAATATACCCCGCATAGATCAGGTACATACACACCATGGAAATTCCCTCTTTCCGGCTGATCCTCTGCTTTGTGGCCGCATAAATCCACACGATCAGCGAGAACACGATAAGTATGACAATATCAATAATATTTTCCCGGATCAGTGCCACCGGATTGATGGCAGATGCAACTCCGAGAACCATCAGGATATTAAAAATATTGGAGCCTACCGCATTTCCCACAGCCATATCCACTTCGTTCTTTCTGGCTGCAACCACGGAAGTCACCAGCTCCGGAAGGGAAGTTCCGATAGAAACAATGGTCAGTCCCACCAGTGTCTGGCTCATTCCAAGATCAATGGCAATGCGGCTGGCAGCATCCACCGTAAGATCTCCGCCAAAGGCAATGGCAAGTGCGCCTCCCACAATAAAGAGGATGCTCTTCGGCCAGGAAAGGATGCCGATTTCTTCTTCCAGCTCTTCCATTCCTTCCATGTCCACATTTTTTCCTGCTGCCCTGGCCTTCATGGCACTTTGGATCATTACCACAATATAGCCTGCAAAAAATCCCAGCAGGATCATTCCATCCAGATGACCAAGTCTCATTCCGATCGTATCTCCTGCTGCCAGGATCCCCAGCCCCAGAAGAAGGAGCGCACAGATCATGGAAAACGGAATATCCCTCCGGATGGTTTCCTTCTGTACCAGGATCGGCGTCAGGATGGAACAGACTCCCACAACTACCATCAGATTAAAAATATTGGAACCTACCACATTGCTGACCGCAAGCTCATTGTTATTGACCAGTGACGCTGTAACGCTGACTGCAGTTTCCGGCAATGATGTTCCCATTGCCACAATAGTAAGGCCGATGATGATCGGCGGCACCTTCAGCCTTTTTGCGATACTGGAGCTTCCTTCTACAAAGAAATCCGCACCCTTCATCAGGAACACAAAGCCGATCACAAGAAAAACTAACACAAAGATCAGCGGTGAACTGTTTACCAGATTTTCCATTTTTCTTCTCACTTTCTTTTTTTATTTCCCATAACCCGGAGATTCATTGTCGCCCGCCTTGCTGAAAAAATTCTTTCCGGCATTCTTTTGTTACATAAAAAAGACCCATGTATGCCCTGCTGCAATAAAATATAACAAAGCATACATGAGTCTCATTCTTTAAGATTTGCCAGGTTTTTCAGAAAAAACCGGGTCTGTTGACAAATCACACTTACGTGCGAACTACTCCCTCATGGAATTAAAATTTTCAATTTTTTTCAATTTAACAGAATTGTTTTTAAAAGTCAACCCCTGGCCGGTGACTTTTCTTTATCGAAAGCACATATTTTATGTATCTTTATTATTTTCCGCTTTCAGAAACAATCCCTTTCAGGATCTGTAAGACTCCATCTTCACTGTATGACGGACATACTTCCCTTGCTGCTGTCTGCACTTCCTCTCTGGCATTGGCTACTGCATAGCTCATTCCCGCTTTCTGGAGCATGGCAATATCGTTGAGGTTATCTCCGAATGTACAGGTTTCCTCCTGAGAAATTCCTAACTGTTGCTGGATAAATTCGACAGCTGTACTTTTTTCGCCCTCCGGCGGTGTACTGTCCATCCATTCTTTTCCGGCAGCCGCCAACGTTACCTTATCCCTCCATGCCGGTGTAAAATACGGTGCACAAAGCTCCTCGCACCGTTCCGGGTGATAAACAGAGAATTTCAGCACCTGTTTTCCCTGAAGAGAAGAAAGATCATCCACTTTTCTCATATCATAACCATAGGAATCCCGCAGCCACCGGAACATCCTTCCATTCTCATTCTCCGCATAGCAGCACTCCGGTGTGGCAATAAAACAGTCACATTCCAGCATTTTTTCTTTCACCATATGATGCATGCGTTTCCAAACCTCATCCGGAAGTGTATGTACCTTCAGGATCTTATCATTCTTCCGGATCACCGTACCGCCATCTGACACAAAATACACCAGATCCTTCACCGGCTCAAACAGCTTCCTCTCACTGTCATACTGCCGCCCGGAACACACCACAAAGGTAATTCCCAGCTCAGTCAGCTTCCGGATCACTGTCATATATTCCGGATTGATAGTCATGGTCCCGTCTTTTACAAGAGTTCCGTCTACGTCTGTTGCGATCAGTTTTATCATGTTGTTTTTACTCCTCTCCCATCTGAAATACCAATATCCTCTCTCTCTGATTTTTCCCTTCAAAAAGATCCTGGCAGTCGATCTCGTCCAGGAATTCCAGTTCCTCTACGGTCATCAGATATGAAATATATTCGTCAGATGGATAATAGAAAAACAGTAGCATTTCTCTTGTTTTTTCGTACCAGGATTCCCGGATGCGGCCGATGACGCTTCTCAGTATTTCCACAGAAAAGGGATTGAAAAAATAAAATCTGTCTGCGGACTCCGGCACCTGAAAAAGGGCCGCATTCTCCAGTATAAATGATGTTTTTGTCCCGGAAACAGCCCGCTGCCTGTTTTCTTCTGCGGCTTTTGTCATACGTTCATCGTACTCCACGCCTGTAGTCCGGCATCTGACCTGCCACGCCAGAAAAAAATCCACTCTGCCTTTTCCACATCCGTAGTCGATCAGATGATTCTTTTTCCCCAGATATCCACAATAAGCCAGCCGTTCCAGCACCCCGTACGGCGTTGGCTCGTATGGATAACAGTACTGATCCGATCTGGAATCGTCACGACCGGTGGTTTTGATCTTCAGCAGCTTATCATATTTTACTTCATTTTGATCCATGCTTCTGTTAATCTCCGTTCGCTACATCGGGCAGCTTCGTTTTTCCTCTTTATCCATATCTCCATGGACATACCTGGCATTGAACTCCATATTGATCTCACGGATCTCTTTCTTTCCGTCAATATAATCCTGATACATATCCGCAAGTCTCGCCATACAGCCATCACAGTTCGCGGAAATATTTCCAAGAGATTCCTCCACGATCTGTTTACGTTCCTCTTTTGTTGTATCTTTGATCAGATATCCTGGCATTGTTTTTTCCTCCTGATAGGTTCACCTGTGTTTCAGGTATTCTGTATTTTTGTTATTGTTCACTTTTTCTTTTGAAAAAAGCTGCTTGTATCAAACAAACAGCTTTACAAAAATTTTTCTTTTCTGTTTTTTTATTCTACTCTGGCCCACTACCAGTGTCAATACAATTTTTCGCTTGTTTCCGAAACACAAAACAAAAGCCTCCGGAACAATTCCAGAGGCTTTATACGTGCGTTAGAGGATTCGAACCCCCGACCTTTTGGTCCGTAGCCAAACGCTCTATCCAGCTGAGCTAAACGCACATCTTTGTTGCTTTTCCTTTGTGATATTTCGTATCACCGCTGCAACAATATGTATGATACTCTAAGACCAATAAAATGTCAAGGGTTTTTTGAAACTTTTTTTGATTTTTTTTAAAAATATTTTTTATTGCTATTTTTGATGCAAAAGCAACAGTTTTTTAATTCCGTCTAAGTGCCTCGATCGGGCTCAGTTTCGCTGCCTTTTTCGCCGGATAGATTCCGAAGAACACACCTACTGCACAGGAGAACAGCGTAGCCGCCAGGATGGTTCCCGCACTGATCCCAGGTGTGATGGTCATTCCCATACTGCTGCTGATCACCGCACAGATCACATAGCCGCCTGCAATCCCCAGCACAATACCGATCAGCCCGCCTATGATCGTCAGGATCGCCGCCTCCGCAAGAAACTGTAACATAATAGACGAGGTTTTCGCTCCAAGGGATTTCCGGATACCGATCTCCCTGGTACGCTCTGTGACGGATACCAGCATGATGTTCATAACACCGATACCACCTACCAGAAGGGAAATGCCCGCAACAAAAGAGATAAACGCAGTCACCATACCAAGCATCTGATTCATGGATTTCATAACATCCTGGAAGCTCTGTACCTGGAAATATTCATCTCCGGCACACTGGTGACGTCTCTCAAGAAGATTTATGATCTTATCTGCGACCGCCTGGGAATCCAGACTCTTATCCGCCTGAACTATGATCTGATAAAATTCTCCGCTGCTTCCGGTAAAGTCGTCCATGGCCGTATAAGGCACATTTATGGTCACCGGCATTCCATCGTAAGTATAGCTGACAAAGGTTCCGTTCTCTTTCTGTGTGGTGACTCCGCAGATGCGGAATGTCTTGGTCAGATCATAGCAGGTAATGTCCAGTGTCATTCCCACTACATCATCCGTTCCGAAAAGCCTCTTCGCATCGGCATCGGAGATCACGCAGACGTTTTTTCCCTCTTCGATCTCCTTCTGCCCGAAATAGCTTCCGTACTTCACAGAAGCATTGTCCACCAGCTTGGCATCCTGGGCCTCCCCGGTCACTGTAAGATTAAAATCACCCTTTCCGGTTACGGTCTCGCCTGTATAGGAATCTGAAACATTAACACCTTCCACGCCATCCAGCTCCCGGACTGCATCAATATCTTCCGGCTCGATCCAGACCTGGTCTGCTATGGCATCATCACTGCAGTAAACAGCGATCTGGCCGCCGCCGATATCATTGATCTCGCTGTTCATCTGATTCTTCGTACCCTCACCGATGGACACAATGGCGATCACAGATGCGATACCGATGATGATCCCTAACATGGTGAGAAAGGATCTTCCCTTATTGGCCATGATATTATGGATCGCCATTTTGATATATTCATAAATATTACTCATTAGCAGTCTCCCCTGTCTCTGCTGCACTGTCACTGTCTGCCGCTGCTGCCTCTGCCTTCATTCCCTCTTCCAGGGAGCCCAGATCCTCGATGACCTTATCTCCGGCTTTAATGCCATCTGTGATCTCAACAGAATCCTCGGAACTGATTCCTGTTGTGATATCCTGCTTCGTGATCACACCATCCTTCAGCACATAACAGAAAGAACCATCCTTGCCGATATTTACCACGCCTGCCGGAAGCGTTACCACATTCTCTGCCTTTTCTGCATAGATCTTTACCTTCGCATCTACTCCCAGAAAAATATCCTTGTCCGGCTTGTCGATGCTCACTGTGGCAGAGATCAGTGTGGAGCCCTTTTCGTTAGTTGTCGCAATGTGACTGATCTTAGTCACCTTGCCGGTATATTTCCTGTCGCCGATGGTAATGTCCGCATTCTGGCCTTCCTTTACCTTATCGTAGTCATACTTGGACACATTGATATCAACGCTGACCTTATCTGTATTCTGCAGGGTAAAAAGCTCCATTCCCTGTGTTGCCGCTGCGCCCTGCTGGACTGCTGATTTGGAAATGACGCCGTTAAAATCCGCCGAAATGCCTTTCTTTCCTTCTTCTACCAGCTCTTTCGCAGATTTTGCATCCAGCTCAGTAAGATTGTTGCTGACACGCATTTTTTCTTTCTCTTCTTCTGTAAGGCTGGCAGAATCCGCCTCTGCAATGGATTTCTGGGAAGCAAGGTCCGACTGCAGATCCGCCAGATCAGAGGTTGCCTGTTCGATCGCATTCTCAATGGCAGAAGTATCCACTGTACTTCCTGCAGAAGAAGCATCCGCAGATGCATGATCTGTCAGCCCCGGTGTTTCCTCTGAAGCTCCATCGGTAACAAAATCACCGGCTGCACTACTGCTGTAATCGGAATACTCCGGCATTTTTGGCTGGCTGACCTTCTTATCCTCATAAGCTTCCTTTGCTTCCTGGCAGGTGATCTCTGCCTGACTTCTTGCTGCTTCCGCTTCATCCAGCGCCTGGGCATTCTCATCGCTCTGGTCTGCCTGCCACTGTGCAAAAGCCATCTTATAACTGGTATCTGCCTGATTATAAGCATTCTGTGCCGTTACATAATCGGAATTCAGCTGTCCCAGCTCCTGCTGGTACTGCGGAAGTGTCTCATTCTGATATGTAGTCAGCGCTTCTGAATACGCTCTCTGAGTCTCTGCATCCCTGGCAGCCTGGGCCTCTGCCTTTGCCTGGGTCTCCGCCTGGGCCTGTGCCTGCGCATCTGCCGCAGCCTGAGCCTGTACAGACGCCAGCTGTGATCTCAGGGAAGCCAGATAATTCTGCTGCTCCCTTACCTGCTGTTCCAGACTGGAAACCTTTGCTTTTGCACTGTCCTGCTTCTTCTGGGCCTCATTGGATTTATTGATGGAATTTTTATAATCATACTGTCCGGACTGTACATTCAGCTCTGCTTTCTGATTATCCCTCTCCAGATCCTTCACTTCAAACTCTATCAGCTTCGTTCCCTTTGAAACCGTATCGCCTTCTGCGAAGGATACGCTTTTGATCTGTGCGTTCACAGGAGAATAAAAGGTCTTCTGCTCATCACTGACAACGGTTCCGGTTGCATCTACGATCTCCTCCACATCTCTTGTCTCCGCTTTGGTAACAGCAACCTGCGGAATCTGTGATCCCCCGCGGCCTGCACCTGATGCCGCATAAATACCGCCTGCCACAACAGCCACTGCTGCCACACCGATCACAATCTTTTTCCCTTTTTTCATTCTTAAGCCTCCTCGACAAATTCCTCATTGATCGTATCTGATTCAATTTTTCCATCCATGATCCGGACCACACGTCTGGCCTGAGCCGCGATCCCATTATCATGAGTGATCAGGATCAAGGTTTCTCCTGATCTGTGCATTCCCTTCAGGATTTCCATAATTTCCCTGCTGGATGCAGAGTCCAGATTTCCCGTTGGTTCATCTGCCAGGATCACCGGCGGCCTGGCTGCGATAGCTCTGGCAATAGCCACACGCTGCTGCTGTCCCCCTGACATTTCGTTTGGCTTATGATCCATACGTTTCTCAAGTCCGACTTTTTTAAGAGATTCCACAGCAAGCTTTCTTCTTGTTTTCCGGTCGATCCCACGATAGATCAGAGGAAGCTCCACGTTTTCCAGCGCCGTAAGATTTGCGATCAGATTAAAGCCCTGAAAGATAAAACCAATCTCCTTATTTCGTACCACCGAGAGATCATTATCCTTCATTGTGGATACATCTGTTCCATTCAGATAATATTTCCCGGAGGTGGGGACATCCAGACAGCCCAGCATGTTCATAAAGGTGGATTTTCCGGAACCGGACTGTCCGATAATAGCCACAAATTCACCCTTATGGATCTCCAGATTCACATGATCCAGCGCCCGCACCTCATTTTCTCCGGGATTGTAAACCTTGCACAGATCTACTACCCGTACCAATGCATCTTCCATAATAAAATTACTCCTTGTAAAGTAAATCAGTCCCAGGCAAGCCCCTCCTCTGCTTATTGCTTTTCGCCATTGAAACAGAGAGCTTCCCTGATCAGGTTAAAAATACAGAGCGAAGTCTGCAGGGGATACTGCTGTTTCTCGTCAGAACGCTCCAAGCCAAAACAGCAGCAGGCAGACTGCTCTGTCATTTCCGGGAAACCCCCGCTCATTGATCTGTAACGAAAAGATTACCTGAATGTCTTCAGAACTGACACACATTTATACATCTGTTTATGCATCAAGTAAAAACGCCTTATATGCCTTGTATGCCTCATATACATCCGCCTTGCTGGTAACCTCCCACGGAGCATGCATACTCAGCACTGCTACGCCACTGTCGATAACCTCCATTCCGTAAAGTGCCGCAATATAAGCGATGGTTCCGCCTCCGCCAAAATCAACCTTTCCAAGCTCTGCTGTCTGGAAAGCAACATTGTGATCATCAAAAATCCTGCGAACTCTTGCAACGTACTCTGCATTGGCATCGTTGGAACCGGATTTTCCTCTTGCCCCGGTGAACTTATTAAGAACGATACCGCGTCCAAGATATGCTGCATTCTTTTTCTCAAAAGCCTCACCATAGGCCGGATCATAGCCGGCACTTACATCGGAAGAAAGCATGCTGGAATTACGGAGAGCTCTTCTTAATGCAAGCTCGGAATAGCAGCCCATTCCGTCCAGAAGCTCTGCCACGCTGTTCTCAAAAAATCTGGACTGCATGCCTGTGGCACCAACGCTTCCGATCTCTTCCTTATCTACAAGGAGACAGCAGCCGGTACGCTTCGGTGTCTCCTCCATCTCCAGCATTGCCGCAAGGGATGTGTAAGCGCATACACGATCATCCTGTCCATATGCTGCGATCATGCTGCGGTCAAGTCCACAGTCTCTTGCCTTTCCTGCCGGAACGATCTCCAGCTCTGCTGAAAGAAAGTCCTCTTCCTCAATACCATACTTCTCATTTAAAATTTTCAGCACATTCTGTTTTACCGCATCCTTTTTGGAATCATCCGGAAGCTCTGCAAGAGGTCTGCTGCCGATCAGGATATCCAGCATCTCACCCTCAATAACCTCTGCAGCCTTTTTCTGGAGCTGTTTTCCGGAAAGATGGATCAGAAGATCTGTGATGTAAAGTACCGGATCTTCCGCATCCTCACCAATGCTGATCTCCACAATGCTTCCGTCCTTCTTTGCAACAACACCATGCATGGCAAGAGGCAGTGTCACCCACTGGTATTTCTTTACACCACCATAATAATGGGTATCCAGATAAGCCAGATCCGTATCCTCGTACAGAGGATTCTGCTTGACATCCAGTCGCGGAGAATCGATATGTGCACAGAGAATGCTCATACCTCCGGAAAGCTCTTCCGTTCCTACATGAAACAGAGCAACGATCTTCTTCATCCCTACCGCATAAACCTTGTCACCGGCCTTGATCTTCTCGCCTTTTTCAAGCTTCGACTCAAGAGATTCATATCCGGCAGCCTCTGCTTCCTTCACGATTTCTGCAACACATTCCCGTTCCGTTTTTCCTTTATCCAAAAATTCTCTGTAAGCCTTCGCAAGCTTCTCCATTTCTGTCTCTTCTGCTTCCTTATAAGAAAGCCACGCATTTCTTCTTTCCATTTTAGTGGTCCACCTTTCTTTATAGCTTCCGGCAGCTGCCGTTTCTCATCATATTATCTGCAATCTGTCTACTATTATAGGTCAAACATTTACGAATTTCCACCGCAATTCCCATTCTTTACAAAATCTTTATGATTCGTTATAGTAGTTCTTAAGAATTGGCCCTGTATCCAAAATTTTCAGGTATCTCACACACGGAAAGCTTTCTGTTTCACCGTAGACTTTACCTGTATGCTCCAACAGGGCAAAGGAGGAAACAACATGCAAGCATCTGCTCAGCTAAAAGAGCTTCTTCACAGCATCAACCGCAAAAGCTATCCTGCATACAAGTCTCTGCGGGGTGCATACCAGTTTGACCGTTATATTTTGTCCATTGACCACGTGCAGGGGGATCCTTTTGCCTCTCCCTCTCACATCAGTGTGAAGCTTTCCCACCGAGACACCGGATTTCCGGCAGAATATTATAAGGATTCCCTGACCCGCATCACACTGGGAGACTTTCTGAACCGCCAGTTTGAACAGCAGGTAAACCGTTATACCTTCCGTGCAAAAGGCTCCGGAAAAAGCGGCCTGATCTCAGTAAGCCACTGTGGTCAGGAGGTTCTTGCACGTACCGCCTGTGAAATAACGGAAAAAGGCATCACTGCCCGTTTTTTCATCGGTTTCCCGGCCAATGGCAGAACCATCAACTCTCCCGAACTGGAAAAAATCCTCTTCGATTTTCTTCCGGCCTGTATTCACAAGGCATTTTTTTACCGGAATCTTGACCAGGAAGCGCTGAGAAAAGCCATCTGCCTTGCCGAAGATCAGGCATTTATCCGTCAGGAGCTGAAAAAACGTTCTCTGGCTGCCTTTGTCAATGACGGCGCTATCCTCCCCAGGGAAAGCGGCATCTCTTCACGCCCGATGAAAAACTCTGTTCCTTTTATTTCTCCGGAAAGCCTGAGGGTTTCCATGGAGCTGCCCCACAGAGGAACCATCACAGGCATGGGCATTCCCTGCGGCATCACCTTGATCGTAGGTGGCGGCTACCATGGCAAATCCACCTTACTTAACGCACTGGAGCTGGGAATTTACGATCACATTTCCGGCGATGGCCGGGAGTATGTCATTACTGATCCTTCTGCTCAGAAGCTTCGCTCTGAGGACGGCCGTTTTATCAAAGATGTGGACATTTCTCTTTTTATCAACGATCTTCCAAATAAAAAAGACACCCTCTGCTTTTCTACAGAGGATGCCAGCGGCAGCACTTCACAGGCTGCCGGTATCGTGGAAAGTATGGAGGCAGGAAGTAAAGTCTTTCTCCTTGACGAGGATACCTCTGCCACCAACTTTATGGTCCGTGATTCCTTCATGCAGCGGGTGATCTGCCGGGAAAAGGAGCCCATCACTCCATTTCTGGAACGTGCCCGGGATCTCTATGAAAAGGCAGGGATCTCCACTATCCTGGTTGCCGGAAGCTCCGGAGCTTTTTTCCATATTGCGGATACTGTGATCCAGATGGATAATTATCATCCGGTGGACATCACAGCAGTCACCAAAAAGCTCTGTCAGGAATATCCTCTCTCAGACATTGAGGCCCCTGCATTTCGCCTTCCAGAAAGCCATCGCATCATGACCAGGGCCAAAGTGGCTCCATCCCGCCACAGCCGTCCCGGACAGCCGGAAAGACTGAAAACCAAGGTTCACGGCAAAGATGGCTTTTCTCTTGGAAAAACCGAAGTGGATCTCCGCTATGTGGAGCAGCTGATCGACTCCGAGCAAACTGCATCCCTGGCGTTGCTTCTGAAATATGCCTGCGAACATCTTATTGACGGAAAACGTACTCTGCCGGAGATCATCACTTATCTGGATACTCAGCTGAAAAGGCAGGGATTGTCCTTCTTCTCGGAAGGCTCTTATATTCCATGCGGTTATGCCATGCCCAGGATCCAGGAAATATATTCCTGCTTTAACCGCTATCGCAGGCCGTAGCTGTGCCTGAAGCTGTATATCCAATAAATCTCAGACAACAAAAAAATGCTGCCGATAAACATTGGAAATCTTTATCTCCTCTGTCATTCGGCAGTTTTTTTCTGCAATGCAAAACCACCGTCCTGTCGGCTCTGTCTTGCCAATGGAACGGTGGTTTATCTTCATACATATTTTAGGGAAAAGAAAGAGTTTTTCTTAAGAGCTTCTGTTCTCTTAAGATGTTTATATCATACAGGATAAATGTGAGAGAAATTTGTACAATTTCTAATAAATTTATAAAATTTATTAACGAAGTCTAATCATTTTCCAAAATAATCCTGCTGATCATTATTTACCATGGTCTTCCGGAAAAACCCGAAATATTACAGCCGTTTCTTTCGCTTTTTAGTCGTGTCTCTGCTCTTTGTTATCATATGTCTCACAGAATCTGGCAGCAAAAGCCGGCGGCTCCTGATGCGCATACAGATGAGAAATGTCTCCAAAAGAGCTCATACGGAAGGACGCGATCCCTTTTCGCCTCTCCTCTGTAACAATGGTACTCACCGATGACGGCGCCGCACAGAAATTCTGCAGCATCACCAGCGGAGAGATACTGAGAAGATAGCTGATGAGTACACAGCTTACACCGAAATGGCAGAAAAACACAAGCGTATCTTCATTGGCTTTTTCTGCTCTGTAATAATGTCCTTCCCGAACATAGCCATGCTCTGCCAGAACTTTATCAAAATTCTGTGTGACCCAGTCATACTCTTCTTTCATTTTTCCCTCTCGCAGGATGTCATTATCCCACCAACGGTCAAAGCTGTAGAAATTTTCGATCTTCGTCCAGTCCTGGGGAAGCCAGTCCCAGGGAATGATCTTTTCCCCATGAAGATCCGGTCTTCTGATCTTTACGTCGAATTCTCTCAGCCACTTGCATTCTGTAGCTGTTCTTCCGTTTTTCTTCAGTGTGCAGGATGCGGTATCCTTTGCTCTTCCAAGCGGAGAAACATAAAAATCCCTGACATCAAGAGCTGCGATCTTTTCAGAAAGAAATTCCGCTTCCTTCCAGCCCTTTTCGGTCAGGGAATCTATTGTGTAATCCGGGTCTCCATGTCGTATAAAAAGTAATTTCATCTTTTGGTATCCTCCATTTCATAACCTGGATTTCCATTATATTCTTATTTTTTCAGTTGTCAATTCCTGATAGCTTCTGCTGCAGGGATCAAACCTGATCCGCGGTTTCTCCATGGAGCACAGCCTGCTGCTCCCTCAGCTCATAAACTGCCTTTTTCAATGCCTGAAAGCTCTCCTCACTGATTATGTGCTCGATCCTGCAGGCATCATGAATCGCTGTTTTTTCCTGGACTCCCAGTATCATCAGCCAGGAAGAGATCAGCTGATGACGTTCATATACCTTATCGGCAATCTTATGTCCGTCCTCTGTCAGACGGATATCTCCGTTGTCGGCTACTGTGATGAGATTTTTCTGGCGAAGATTCTTCATGGCAACACTGACACTCGGTTTCTTAAAGCCCATCTCTGCCGCGATATCCACAGCTCTTACAAGAGAACTCCTGTTTCCAAGGATCAGGATCGTTTCCAAATAATCTTCAGATGATTCATTTGATCTCACGTTATTTACACCTCCCTCGGTTTGTTAAAACTAACCAAGTTAATCATAACATACTTTAGGAGAATGAGCAATGGTTTTTAATGCTTTCTGTTTAGTTCTGCCTCAATTGCCAGAAGGCACTGGCTGGAACATATCTGCAGAATTCTGGAAATTTCCAGGAGTTTTTCCCTGGAGCAGTTTCCCCGGAGCAGTTCACAATATCCCTGAAATTTCATCTGTACCAGGATATGTACCAGCTCGTGATCAACTTCTTGTCCACATTCCTTTTGAAAACGTTCATTAAGGATCTGCTCCATTTTCGTACAGGCATCCTCACGGAAATTCTCATATCTGGTACCTTCAGCTCCATCTATGAGGATTTTTGCGATGTCCCTGTTTTCCCAGATAAATTCCATAAGTATCCTGTCATATTCTTCCGGATGCAGTTGTTTTTCCTGATTCGTAAAGTCTCCCATGATCCGCTTCAGATCCTCTACCGTCTCTTCCACGATTTCTTCAAAAAGAGCTGCTTTACTTTCAAAAAAGAAATATAGCGCTCCCGTAGTCACCTCTGCTTTTTTGCAGATCGCACGAAGAGAAGCCTTCAGAAATCCCCTGTCTCTGAATTCTTCCTTCCCCGCTTCCAGAAGTCTGCTCCGCACAGCATTTTCTGATTTTTCCATATTTTACGCACTCCATCATTTTTCCTGCATTCCGCTTTGCAGGAAAATTCCGCTTATTTCTGACCAGCTGTTAATTTTTTAGCAATCTGATCTTACTGATATTTTACCTTAAATCGCTGAAAAAAGAAAGTATTTTGTACCCCGTGTCAATCTGTCATCGGGGAATCTCCACGGTCTGTAACGATTTCATAGCCTACAGACTCCACACGTCTGGTAAGGCACCCTCTGCACTCTGCTGCTTCCTCGCCTGTACAGATCTTGTTATCATAAAGCTCATACTGTTTACGGTTCTTCACCGGAGAAAGATTGGGCATTACTACATTTGCACCCGCCTGAAAACCCTTTTCCCTGCCTCTGGGGTCCAGGGTCCCCAGTGCTGTGGTTGCCGGAAGAAGTACCTGTGGAAGCAGGATCCGGATGACAGACAGCAGAAACAGTGTCAGATCCACACTTCCTGCCGGTTCCTCTGCAAATTTCGTATCATGGTGCGGGACAAATGGTCCGATCCCCACCATATGCGGATTCAGGTCTTTAAGAAAAACAAGGTCTTCCGCCAGATACTCCAGCGTCTGTCCCGGCGCACCTACCATAAATCCGGCACCTATCTGATATCCCAGCTCCTTCAGGGTATAAAGACACTGTTTACGGTTTGCAAGACTTAAACTCTCCGGATGAAGATAACGATAATGTTCCTCACTGGCCGTCTCATGACGGAGTAAATAGCGGTCTGCTCCAGCATCTTTAAATCTCTGATAGCTTTCTTTTGATTTCTCCCCAATGGACAGCGTGATCGCACAGTCCGGATATCCCTGTTTGATGGACCGGATAATGTCAACCATCCGATCATCATTAAACCATGGGTCTTCCCCTCCCTGGAGCACAAATGTCCGAAATCCCAGCTCATATCCATTCTCGCAGCACTGCAGGATTTCTTCCTTTGTAAGGCGGTAACGGCTGGCATTCCTGTTAGAACGGCGGATCCCGCAGTAATAGCAGTCATTTCTGCAGTAATTGGTAAATTCTATCAAACCTCTTGTATATATTTTATTTCCAAAATATTTTTTCTGTATACGGACAGCCTCTTCCCGAAGCAGACGAACCGCATCCGGATCCTGGTATAAGTGCAGAAGTTCCGGATATTCTTCCTTTGTCAGCTGTCCTTCTTTTATAAATTTTTCAACGATCCCCATACTTTATCTGTCCTTCTCTTTTATTTACAAAACTATCTGTAAAAAATATTTTATCACAAAAAAACAGATATTGCACAATATAAGTATACATGCAATATCTGTTCTTACAGAATGGTTACTGTTCATTCCCTTCTTAGTAACACAGAATGATCCAATTTTTATTTAATAAGATCCTTTACAACCTCACCGGCAATGATCAGTCCCACTACGGAAGGCACAAAGGCATTACTTCCCGGTACCTGACGTCTCTGAGTACATTTTCTTTCTGTTCCCGGAGGACAGATGCAATGAGACTTGCAGCTGATCGCCATATCATCAATTGGAGTCATTGGCTTCTCCTGTGAGTAAACCACCTTCAGTTTTTTGATTCCCCGTTTTTTCAGTTCACGGCGCATGACCTTTGCAAGGGGGCAGACAGACGTTTTATAAATATCTGTCACTATAAAACCTGTTGGATCCATCTTATTTCCGGCCCCCATAGAGCTGATGATCGGTGTTCCTGAAGCCTTTGCCTGCTCTACGAGCATCAGCTTTCCAGTTACAGTGTCGATCGCATCGACTACATAATCATACTGGGAAAAATCAAAGGAATCTGCTGTCTCCGGCACATAAAATGTTTTGTGGATATTTACAACTGCATCCGGATTAATTTCAAGAATACGTTCTCTGGCCACGTCAACTTTATATTTCCCTACGGTCTTTCTTGTTGCGTAAATCTGGCGATTGATATTGGTGAGGCATACTTTATCATCATCAATGAGATCCAGGGTACCTACGCCACTTCTGACCAGTGCTTCCACCGTATATCCGCCAACACCGCCAATTCCGAATACTGCGACTCTGGAATTTTTCAGCTTTTCCATTCCTTCTTTTCCGATTAATAATTCTGTTCTTGAAAACTGATTCAGCATTTTCTGACTTCTCCTTATATTCTTTCCATGTATATTTATACTGACAACGGATATATTTTTTATATCTGTCCGATTTGTTTTACAACTGTCAGGATTCTATCATGGGAAAATAGCCTTGTCAATATCCCTACCAATAAGCTAGGAATATTTTCCCGTTTTCATCAATAAATTTTATGATACAAAAAAAGATCCCTAAAAAGGAATCTTACTGATACTGCGGGTAGCCGGACTTGAACCGGCACGGAGTTGCCCCCGAGAGATTTTAAGTCTCTTGTGTCTGCCTATTCCACCATACCCGCATATTCAATTAATTTGTTCAAAAATGGGGCCTATAGGGCTCGAACCTATGACCCTCTGCTTGTAAGGCAGATGCTCTCCCAGCTGAGCTAAGACCCCAAATATGAACGACCCAGAAGAGACTCGAACTCTCGACCTCCGCCGTGACAGGGCGGCGCTCTAACCAACTGAGCCACTGGGCCATACAGAATATAAAACTTTTAAAATGGACCTTCGGGGACTCGAACCCAGGACCGACCGGTTATGAGCCGGTTGCTCTAACCAACTGAGCTAAAGGTCCAAAAAGCCGATGATCGGACTCGAACCGATAACCTGCTGATTACAAATCAGCTGCTCTGCCAATTGAGCCACATCGGCGTATTAAACACCAAATGTTGAATCGAGTCAATGAATATCCAGTTTAGTTTTAAGTGACTCCAAGGGGATTTGAACCCCTGTTACCGCCGTGAAAGGGCGGTGTCTTAACCGCTTGACCATGGAGCCATATTTCGTTTTTATGTTTCGCTGTTTTGTATTTCCCTCAGCGACGAGTTAAATAATACCATACCTTTTTTATAATTGCAAGCTTTTTTTTGAAAAATTTCAATTTTTTTTACAAAGCCGGAAAACAGGCCGAAAAGCCTTATAAAATGGGCTTTCCAAGGGTTTGTATTTTCTTTTTCAAACCCTACCCGGAAAAATTTTTTCTGTTTTTTTCAAACATTGACATTATTTTTTCTCTGTATATAATTGAAAGTATGGTGACTTAAAAATCATATGAAAGGATGACAATAATGAAAGTTTTATTACTCAACGGCAGTCCTCGCAAAGAAGGCTGCACTTATACAGCTCTTACAGAGATCGCAGAAACCTTAAAGAAGAACGGTGTGGAGGCAGAAATCTTCCAGGCCGGGGATCCTTCTCAGGAAAACGTTGCTGCCGCAGCTGCCATTATGAAAGAGGCTGACGCCCTTATTGTTGGTTCTCCGGTTTACTGGGCTTCTCCTTCCGGACAGATCATCGAATTCATGGATAAATTCGCTTCCAAGGCCGGAAAGGATATGATCCACAAGCCTGCCGCAGCTGTTGCTTCCGCAAGACGTGCCGGTACTACTGCTACTCTGGATGTTCTGATCAAATACTTTACCTATCATCAGATGCCTGTCGTGTCCGGAAACTACTGGACAATGGTTCACGGCAATACCCCGGATGACGTCAGAAAGGACGCTGAAGGCCTCCAGATCATGCGCACATTAGGCAATAACATGGCATGGCTGTTAAAATGTATTGAAGCCGGTAAAAAGGCCGGTATCGACGCTCCGGAGACAGAGCAGAAGATCATGACTAATTTCATTCGATAAGCCAGAATTTCTCTGTCATAGCTTTATAAATTTATTGATTATCTCTAACAGTCAATATTTCTATTTGTAGTTACAAAAATAAGGGGCTGTCGCACTAACGTGCGGCAGCTCATTTTATATTCAACACAAAACGCCGGACTTCGAAAAGCCCGGCGCTTGTGGTATAATTAGTTTATGCTACTAAACAAAATAATACAGAGAGATTATACCTCATTTTCTCTGTATTATCAAATCAAACTTCCGCTAGATTTAGAGATTTCTATTCCATCTGATGATCCGGTTCGTCTGGTAAGTGCCTTTGTGGAGGAAATGGACCTTTCTGAACTGTATAAAACTTACGGCAGGATCAGAAAAAATCAGGCAACACCGCGTCAGATTCTGAAACTTGTTATCTATGCAGCAATGAATCGGATCTATTCAAGCC
>NZ_FMUW01000024.1:0-44324 GCF_900101315.1 Blautia sp. SF-50 | reverse complement strand
GGCTTCTGACGGGAAGGTACTCTGCGGCCACAAGCCGCAGAGTAAGCCCCATCTGTCTGAGCCAGGTACGCATCAGCGTACATGGCGAGTTATGGGGCGCCCTGCACGGCAGAAGACTCAGACGCTTAGTATGACCCGGCGAAACGACCGCACCAGGCACGACCATGCAGCCGCCCCTCCGGCAGTCCGTCCGTCCCTCCCTCCATCCCCCCACAAAAAAAAGAGCCCCAAAAAAGGCCCAAAAACGAGGAGTGCCCCGGTAGTGGCTTACCGGGGCGATTATTATGAAAAAAATTGTATGTGTAATGATACAGATACACACCATTACAGCGTCTTTCGTAACGTTCTTTCGAACTATCCCTATACTACCAGACAAATATGAACAAACAATGAACATCTCGTAAACAATTAGCGCATTTGCACAATTTTTTTCAAAACACCCTCCCCCAATTTATAAAAACACCACATTCACAAACAAAACCAAAACCCTAAACATTGTACATATTGTACATCTCAACCAAACAAACCAACAACAACCCCAACAAAAGAGCCACAACCCTCACCCTCTAACTCAAACTCCATCTAAAACATCATCAAAAACACCAGCCATCACAAACCATCACCGCCGTGAAAGCATCCCCTTAATAAACTCAATCGCCTTCTCAAAAATATTCTTCACATCAGACTTCGTAACACCCATATCCTTCAAAGTACTATAAGCATCACTCACATACCCCTTGATCTGATCATCACTCATCTCAATCCCACGGAACTTACTGATGATATTAACCAGCGAACTCTTATCATCCTCATTAAGACTCACCCCAAAATGATCCGCAGCCTCATCGATCCCCTGAGAAATCTCATCATCCGTGATCTGGTTAGAATCAAAAAGCCCCTTCACATAAACAATGATATCCCCAACCTTATCCGGATCAGAAGCAAGAGACCCAACCTCATTATCCTTCAGGATCTCCTCCGCCTGACTCATAACAGAACCGGAATCAGACGCCATAACCATCATCGGAGATGTACATGAAATAACACCCGCAATAACCAAAGCTGTAACCTTGTTCAATCTTCTCATAATATTCAACCTCCATACGGGCACCAGCCCTTATCAAAAATTGCCTTTTACTATTTTTAACTATCCTTTACTGCCTTTTTATTACCTCATCATTACCTTTTCGACGCCCCTCAGTATACCACACACCCCCACCCCTCTGTAAACCTCAATTTTCCCCATTCCCACCCACACCATTCAGACTTTATGTATATCGCCAAAAATATATTCACAATATTTTCATATTTTAAACAAACTTTCCTAACATCTCATCAGTAAAATAAAAAATGTAAATTTTTCATTACTTACTTATGTCTGACACCTCAGACATAACCTCCTTTCTATAACAAATATATAGGTCCGGACAGGAAACCTCTCCAACATTCCCGTCCGGAAACGCAAAAAGAACCCGGAACAGCTGCCCGGGCTCTTTTTGCGTTTATCATATATTAATTTTTCTCATCATAAATACAGTTGGCAAGCATCGCAAACTGCTCCAGTGTCAGCGCCTCACCCCTGATATTCAGCGGAAGATCACACCTGTTGAACACATCCTCGATCTCCTCCTTACTCAGGGAAAAATCTCCGGAATTTCTGATCCCGTTCACAAGTGTCTTTCTCCTCTGGTTAAAAGATGCACGGATCAGACGGAACATAAGCCCCTCATCCTTCACATCCACCGGCGGCTTCTCATAACGCGTCAGCTTGATCACCGCACTTCCAACCTTCGGCCGCGGCATAAAACAGTTCGGCGGTACATTCGCAACGATCTCCGGCTTCGCATAATACTGCACAGCCAGGGAAAGCGCACCGTAATCCTTGGTACCGGGACCAACCTGCATACGGTCTGCAACCTCCTTCTGCACCATGACAGTGATCGAATCCACAGGAACATTCTTCTCAAAAAGCCCCATGATGATCGGAGTCGTAATGTAATACGGCAGATTCGCAACCACCTTCACAGGCTTACCGCCGTTTTTCTCATCTGCGATCTTTTTGATATCCGTTTTCAGGATATCGTTATTGATCACGGAAACATTATCCCAGTCCTTCAACGTATCCTTAAGGATCGGGATCAGCGAACTGTCGATCTCCACAGCAGCCACCTCTCTGGCAGCCTCCGCAAGATACTGGGTCATAGTTCCGATCCCCGGACCGATCTCCAGTATAAAATCATCCTTCGTGATACCCGAAGACTCAATGATCTTTTCCAGAACATGCTCGTCGATCAGAAAATTCTGACCAAACCTTTTCTGGAAAACAAAATGATACTTTTGAAGGACTTCAATGGTATATTTCGGGTTACCAAGATAAGGTCTGGCCATATTTTTTACCTCTGCTTTTTCTTATTTTCAGCTGAAATCCTTTTCAAAAAGTACCGTGTAGCCATCACGGTCCACACGCTTCTTGGAACGCTTGAACAATCCGCTCTGAGCTCTCTCCATAGCCTTATCCAGCATGGTCTTCACAGTACCGATACACATCGGCTGATCCTCCTTCTGGTTGATCCCGATCAGATTATACAGAGCAAGCATGCCCATCTGGTCGATACGGAATCCATTCTCCATGGTATAGACCTTGGCGAAATTAACAAGTTCATCGTTTGTAAATACAGGAATGTTGATCATGGATGTAAACTTCTTCGCAAGCTTCGGATATCTTGCGATCAGCTTACGCATACCGATCTTTTCATCCTCCAGGATCACGATCATTCCCTTTGTGTTTCCGGTCATAGCTTCCTCAAGCTCATCTGCTGTTTCCTGGGAAAGCTGGTTTGCATCCTCGATAACAAGGAAACCGCCGGCAAGCTTGGATACGATCTCCGGAATATCCTTTCCGTTGAGATCATCCGCAAATATATAGGCAACCTTGGAAGCCTCGATATTCAGCTCTTTACAGATTGCCGGGATCAGACTTGAGATCAGTCTCGTCTTACCTGTTTCTCTGCCGCCCATAACGATCACATTTCCAGTCTGGGAGGTCTTGTCTGCTGCGCCCATCTGCACATCGCAGAGTACATCAAGCAGCTGTTCCTTCATTCCGGGAACTGTAACAAAATAGGTGAAAAGCTGTTTCTCTTCATCTGTGAGCTCTTTCTTTCTGGAAACGATCTTTGTAGGATCCTTTTCCGGATGGATCGTAGCGATAAATTTCTCAAGCTGCTCTTCCTCGCTAAGCTCCTCTTCCTCATCGTCCTCTTCCATGGCTTCATCAGAATCATCACCGATGAGACTGCTGATAAAGTCATCATCGTCGTCCTCCTCAGCCTGGAAGTCAAATGCGTCATCACTGTATTCTTCTTCCTCATCAAGAAGATTTTCCTCTTCCGCTGCAGCCACCGGTTCCTCATGATGAAGCTTCGTTGAAGGCTCTGCTGCCGCCTTCTGCATCTGCTCCTCAGATTCCAGTGAAGGAATCTCCGGAAGCACATCCTCTTCTTCCACCGGTTTCTGTACTCCTGACGGACCATTCAGAAACTCTGCTTCTGCAGCCTGAAGATCCTCCTCAGTAACCGGCTCCTCATCTTCATCAAATACGATATCCGGAAGTCTGGTATCGGAAGTCTCCGTTACCTCTTCCTCCTGCTGAGCGGAGATCTGCGCCATGATATCCTCGATATCTGCCGCATCCGGCTCCTCCGGAACAAATTCATCAGCCGCAATATCCAGATCCTCAATACCTGCCGGCTCTTCCGTTACATCGGACTGCTGGACATCCGGAGATTTCTCTTCCTCCGGGATATCGATTCCCTGCTGTGTAGCTGCTGCCAGAATAGTATCCTCCAGGTTGAAGTCCTTATCTTTATCCTTCTCGGACCTGTCACCTACAGATGCCGCAATATCCTCGATATTTCCGAAAATTCCGGACGCGTCCGGGATCTCTGCGGAACTGCTTGCATTCTCCGGGTCCACATTGATCATGGACTTCGGGATCTTCAGCTCCGGCATACGGATCGTTGCGGAAAAATCAGGCTTGCCTTCCTCATTGAGCGGAACCCCTGCAGGCTTCTCCTCACTTTCCTCATTTCCGGCAGCCTTCTCCTTCATGATCTCTGCAACACTCTGGGACAAAGACATCTCTGTAGCTTTCTCAGCCTCAGCTTCTTCCGCTTCCTGATAAGTCTCTTCTTCCTCTTTATCCTGCTGTTCCTGAGCCTGCAGCTTCATACTTCCGGATGACAGGTTCTCAACACCGGATGCCAGCGGGATCTCATCCGCTTCCTGTCCGGAAAACTCTTCCTGCTCTTCAGAAGGCTCATCCGAAGCTTCCTCACTTCCTTCTGCTGCTTCGATCTCCTCAGAATCTGTAAACTCCTCTGACGGTTCTGCTGCCGCAGCAGTCTCAGCCTCCGGCGCTTCCGCCTGTTCCGTCACATCCTCAGAGCCTGTGGAAACCTCATCCTGCTCTTCATCCTGCGCAGCTTCTTTTTCCTCCATATCCTCTTCCGCAGATTTCTTATGTCCGCCAAAGATATCACGGAATCCCTTGGAAAGCTTCTCCTGGAATGTCTCCGCACTGTTCAGATCCCGCTCATCATCTACCTGGATGGTATCTGTGACCGGTTTTGCCTCCTCATACTCGCCGGATGCTTCCTTGCTCTCCCTGATCTCCTGCGCCTTTTCCGGCGGGATCAGCTTCGGGATAAAACGCTGTTCGTATTTCTCTTTCTCTTCGCCAGTGAGAACACCCATCCGCTGTTTCAGGTCAAGGGCCTTCATCACATAAGTTCCGTCATTGAACCAAAGGATCATCTCATTGCAGAGATCCAGGCACTTCTGCTTGTCTCCTGCCTTGTAATAGAGCTTGGCCAGCTCATAGGACCAGCGCTCCGTAAATTCCTTCTCCTTATATTCCTCAAGAATACGGATCTGTTCATTCAGAGATGCATTCTTCGCTCTGGCGATCTTATATTTCAGTATATACTGGCTGTTATCATTACCTGCCACTTCTCTGTATTCATCAAAGAATTCTGTGGCTTCACTGATCTGTCCCATTTTCAGAGAAACCTCGATCAGACGGTAAAGTATGTTCTTGCCGATCGGCGCTCTGTGGTAGGCAAGAAGAAAAATTTCCTTGCTCTCTTCATAGCGCTTGTTGGCCGCGTAGATCTCGCCCACTACACAAAGGGTACGGACGTTTTTCACACGACGCCAGTCAATGCTGTCAACAATCTGCATGGCGCCTTTGTAATCCTGGGTCTCGACCAGCTTATTGATCTGTCCCAGCTTAACGCGAAACTCCTCTTTATCCAAAATATTCACCAACTTTCCATAATCAGAATCAGTTTACCATATGCATACGGGCTTGTCAAAACCCTTTAGGCATATAAACATGCCCCTTTACCACCTGAAAAACCCTGTTGATCTTGAACTGATGGCTGACAAAATCATCCAGTCCTGTACAGGTGATCAGAGTCTGTATATCGTGGATGCTTTCCAGCAGATATGTCTGCCTGCTGCTATCCAGCTCCGAAAGAACATCATCCAGCAGAAGAACCGGTGTATCCCGGATCTTTTTTTTCACCAGATAGATCTCCGAAAGCTTCAGGGAAAGGGCCGCAGTCCTCTGCTGCCCCTGGGAACCATACCTCCGGATGTCGATCCCGTTGACCTTTACGCAGAAATCATCTCTGTGCGGTCCCACGGAGGTCAGCTTCATCCGAAGATCCCGCTCCCGGTTCCTGGAAAGCTTATCCTCAAACTCCGCCGCCGTCACACTTGGCTCGTACAGGATCTCCAGCTCCTCGATCCCGCCGGTAAGGCCTTTATGAAGCCCCCTTGCGATCTCGTTAAGCTCCTCCACAAAGGCTTCCCGCTTCCCGATGATCTTCTTTCCGTAATCGACCATCTGCATATCCCAGACATCCAGGGTACTTTTCAGCCCGGGGTTCATATAACAGTCTTTGAGAAGACGGTTTCTCTGGTTCACGATGTGATTGTAGCCGGCCAGCTCCGTGATATAAACACCATCCAGCTGACAAAGCTCCGAATCCAGAAAACGTCTTCTCTCTCCCGGTCCATTCTTGATAATATTAAGATCCTCCGGAGAAAAAAACACCAGATTCACCACCCCCAGCAGCTCCCTTGCCTTGCGGATCGGCAGCCCGTTGATGGCAACTCCCTTTGCTTTGTTTTTCCGGAGGTGCATGTCTATTTTGTATGAAAGATCGCCCTTCTTCACCATCATTCGGATATGGGATTCCTCATTCTCAAAGCGGATCATCTCCCGGTCCTTGCTTCCCTTGTGGGATTTGCTAGTACCTGCCAGATAAACCGCCTCCAGGATATTGGTCTTTCCCTGGGCATTGTCACCGTAGAGAATATTGGTGCCCTGATCAAAATTCATCTCCAGCGACTCATAATTCCTGAAATTATTCAGTCTGATGGATTCAATGTACATTCCTTCACCCGATCACATAAATATCTTTTCCATCGTAGGAAATGGTATCTCCAGGATGGATCTTGCGGCCACGGCGGTTCTCCACCTCACCGTTCACCAGTACCAGACCATCATTGATGGCATATTTCGCCTCAACGCCGTCCTCCACAACACCGGCCAGCTTCAGCGCCTGACCAAGCTTGATAAATTCGTCTTTAATTCTGATCTCCAATTTTTTCTCCTCTTATCTCCGGGGTATTTTCTCCGTCAGATCAGTCTTTTCTGATCTCCTGGCGGTATTTAAAATCCCCCAAAATACAAATTTCACCGGAAGGCGGTAATTTAAATACCCCCTTCCAGCAGTTTACGCATGAAACAATTCTCAGAACACGATCGCATTCCCATGCACAATCGGTCAAAAACGGTCACATTACCCCAGGTCTTATCTGGCCTGATTCTGGTTGATGTTTACAGGAAGGATCAGGTAAGTATAGTTCTCCTCATCGTCACGGATAAAGCATGGTGCCTTCGGATTTACAAGATAGATCGTCACGGTTTCATCATCAATAACACGAAGCGCATCGATCAGGAATTTCGGGTTGAAGCCGATCATGATATCCTTACCCTCTTTTTCAATATCGATCTCTTCATTCATGGAACCCATTGCAGAATCAATGCGCAGCTCCATATCATCGTCTGTGATGTTGATGATGATCGGTTTTTTATCAACCTCACGTACCAGAAGTGTGGCACGGTCGATACAATCCAGGAACTCTTTTTTGTTGATCTTCAGTTTTGTCTCATAATCACTGGAAAGCATCTGGTCAATTCTGAAATATTCTCCCTCGATCAGTCTGGAAACTACCATAGTCTGATCAAATTCAAATAAAATATGGTTTTTTGTAAAGTAAATGCTGACCTGATCATCCACTTCTCCGGAAAGGATCTTGCTGACCTCGCTTAAAGTTTTGCCCGGAACTACCACCTTACGGTCAGAATAATCTTTCTTAAGGGGCATTTTTCGGATAGAGATACGATGTCCGTCCAGAGAAACTACCTTCAGACAGTTATTTTTGATCTCAAAAAGTTCACCGGTCATAAGCTTATTGTTTTCATTTACAGCAATCGAAAAAATAGTCTGGCGGATCATTTCTTTCAGTGTGTACTGAGAGATCGTCAGCGGTTCATCCTTCTCGATCATCGGTAAATAAGCAAAATCTTCTCCTGATTTTCCAGGGATATTGAATTTTGCTTTTTCACAGGTAATGGTTGCTGCATATTTATCATCGGTCTTAATGGTAACATCATTATCCGGAAGTCGTCTGATGATTTCATAGAAGATTTTTGCATCAAGAGCAACTTTACCTTTTTCTTCAATAGTACCCTCAACGATGGTTTCAATTCCCAGCTCCATATCGTTGGTGGTAAATTTGATCTGGTTTGTGGTTGCATCCATGAGAATACATTCCAGGATTGGCATTGTGGTTTTTGATGGAACTGCTTTGAGTGCGATACTTACACTTTTTAACAGACTTGATTTGGAGCAGATGATTTTCATAGTGTGTATAACTCCCTTTCTGAACAATTTGTGGTTTTTATAAATATATTTATAGAAAAAATCCGCAGTAACCGCCGTAGGGGGCCAGATTTTGTGAAAAACTCCCGCAGGCCTGATGTTTTCAGGGGTTTTCCGTTGGGATAACTTTGTGTAAAAGTGGTATTTTCGCATGTGAATAACCCGGGGATAAAATTACCGCCGCGTTTTGGCAAAAAAGTTGTACACATCTCTCCACATACAATCAACACGTTATACACCAGTAATGTGGAAAACTTCCCTAACCTTGTGGATTAATCTTCTTTTTCAATATATCAATGGTATTTTTTAAGTTATCGTCGTTCTGCAATTCGTTTTCGATCTTTTCAATACCGTGCATAACGGTGGTATGGTCACGGTTTCCGAGCGCTTTTCCGATATTTTTCAAAGGTGTGGATATGATCTCACGGCAGAGATACATGGAAACCTGGCGGGGCATGACGATCTTGGAGTTTCGTTTATTTCCGCTTAAGTCCGCAGGTGTGACTCCGTAATGCTCTGCAACAACGGAGATGATGTATTCCGGTGTGATCACTTTTTTCTCATCCGGAGAAATAATATCCTTCAGTGCCTGCTCTGCCAGCTCCAGAGTTACTTCCTTTTTCTCAAGCTTGGCTCCGGCCATGACCTTGTTGAAGGCACCTTCCAGCTCACGGATATTGGATTTGATATTGGTAGCGATATATTTGATAACATCTTCACTGATGTTGTAGCCGTTCATTTCTTCATTTTTATGAAGGATCGCCATTCGGGTTTCGTAATCAGGCAGCGTGATATCTGCGATCAGACCCCACTCGAACCGGGAACGGAAGCGCTCTTCCAGGATTTCCATATCCTTCGGTGGTTTATCAGAGGATATGATGATCTGCTTTTTGGCACTGTGAAGACTGTTAAATGTATGGAAAAATTCCTCCTGTGTGGATTCTTTTCCTATAATAAACTGAATATCATCGACAAGAAGAACGTCGATATTTCTGTATTTTTCACGGAATTTGCTCATTGCCGTGTTATTTCCGTTTCGGATGGTTTCGATCAGCTCGTTGGTAAATTCCTCACTGGTTACATACAAAACACGGCTGTTTTCGTCGTGTTCCAGAATGAAATGAGCGATGGAATGCATAAGATGCGTCTTACCAAGACCGGCTCCGCCATAGATAAACAGTGGATTGTAGGTATCTCCCGGTGATTCGGCAACTGCAAGAGCTGCGGCCTGGGCGAATTTGTTATTACTTCCTACAACGAAGGTGTCGAAGGTGTATTTTGGATTTAAATGCGCCTCTTCGTAACGTGTATCCTGAACCTGTTTATCATAAGAAGTGTTTTTTTCTGTTTTTTTGGGGAGATCTTTTTCCAGAACGAAGCGAACCTCGCATTCTTCCATGCCTGTCAGTACACAGATAGTAACCTGGAGGGGTATTTTGTAGCGTTTACTGATGTAATTGACTCCGATCGCTGCCTGTTCAGAGGGAACAACCACTGTTATCAGCTTTCCGTCAACCTCATAAACTTTCAGCGGCTTGAGCCAGGTATTAAAAGGGACATCAGTCACCTCATATTCAGATTTGACAGTTTGCAGGATCTCCTCCCATTTTTCAATAACAGCGTCCATTTTTTCCTCCCATGAGTATTATAATAACCCCAGTCTGCGACTGGAGATAGATATCCTTTTATATATTACAATGAAAATGGGGTTTTCGCAATGGAAAATCCTTGAGATTTTGGGGAAAAGAATGTGGATAATGTGGGGAAATTACTGTGGATTAGGGTGGATTATTGTGGATAAGAGTCCTGGAGGTTTCCATAAGTCGAGAATTGGTGGAAAATGTGGAAGAATTATGTGTATAAAAAAATCCACCTTAAAAATACCGCAAATAAAGGGTTTTTTTGAAAACGATGTGAACAAACCCTCCGAAAAAGTGGATAGATTTCCGGTCAATCCACAAGTTATCCACAAGTTATCCACAAAATGTGGATAATGTTACGTAAACCATAAGCGCTTTCCACATAAGAGAAAAAAATAAATACCGTAAGGTGGGGGTATTTTATAGAACCCTTGATTTTATCGGGTTTTTTGCAATTTTTACTTGACGAAAAGGAGGTTTATTTATATAATTGAAACGATGTTCTGAATGATAAGTTATTTCATAACAATTAAAAATAGATAAAGGAGGTGCTTTACCTATGAAGATGACATTTCAGCCAAAAAAGAGATCCAGAGCTAAAGTTCACGGCTTCAGAGCTCGCATGAGCACAAAGGGCGGACGTAAAGTATTAGCTGCAAGAAGATTAAAAGGAAGAAAACAGTTATCAGCATAAGCTGCAAGACCGCATTTATGTGGTCTTTTCTTCTATCCGGAGAAATATCCGCGCAGGCGGAATCTAATTAAGGAGGATTCGTTTGATCAGATCAGAGTCCTTAAAGAAAAACCAAGATTTTAAAGTTGTATATCAGAACGGAACATCGTACGCAAATCGGCTTCTGGTGATGTACGTGCTGAAGAATCAGCACATGAAGAATCGTCTGGGAATATCAGTAAGCAAAAAAGTAGGGAACAGTGTGGTTCGCCACAGACTCACCAGATTGATCAGAGAAAGCTATCGTCTCAACGAAACAGATTTTGACAGTAACCTTGATATTGTAGTAGTAGCGAGAGCCGCAGCCAAGGGCAAGAGCTTTCACGAGATCGAGAGTGCTTTTCTGCATCTTGCAAGAAAGCATCATATAACAGGGAATGAACATGATAAAGAAATTTCTGATTAAGATGATAAGGCTCTATCAAAAATATATATCGCCGATGAAGAGAACGAAATGTCCTTATATTCCCACATGTTCTCAATATGGTTTGGAAGCAATCGAAAAATATGGCGCATTTAAGGGCAGTCTTCTTGCGGTATGGAGGATATTGCGATGCAATCCTTTTTCCCACGGAGGCTATGACCCTGTGCCATGAATTATTTTGTGACTGTTCAGCCTTTTCCCGGGCAGAGCAGTTATCGGAATTTGTAACTGTTCAGTATCTCCGCAGTTAGTGGACGAATGAATAGTTACCGGACTTTTACAATTGAATAAGAAGTCTAGGAGGAAATGAATTTGGAACTGTTTTTAGCAACAAAAACCGGAACTCCTATTATCGGACAGATCGCGTCTGTGATGGGATGGATCATGGATGGCATATATAAGATGCTTGACGGCCTGTTCGGAATCCAGAACATTGGTCTTTGTATCATTATCTTCAGTATTCTTATCTTTGCCTTTATGACACCGCTGCAGATCAAGCAGCAGAAATTCTCCAAGTTAAGCGCGATCATGCAGCCTGAGATCCAGAAGATCCAGAAGAAATATCAGGGTAAAAAGGATCAGGCTTCCATGATGAAAATGAACGAAGAAACCCAGGCTGTTTATCAGAAATATGGTGTTTCTCCAACCGGTAGCTGTGTACAGTTAGCCATTCAGATGCCTATTCTGTTTGCTCTGTATCAGGTTATCTACCGGATTCCTGCTTACGTTGGAAGTGTAAAGAACATTTTTACTGGTGTAGTTGACAACCTGCTAGCTGTAAACGGATACACAGATATCCTGCAGCAGTTTATCACAGACCATTCCATGACACGAGTGCGCCTCGTTATGGACAGTGCCGGAAATGCTACAAGTAACTCTATTGTTGATTTTCTGTATGCACTTTCTCCTTCCCAGTGGAAAGAGCTGGCACAGATGAATCAGTTTTCAGGATTTTCTGATGCGATCACAAAAGCATCCGGCAATATTTCCAAGATGCAGGGCTTCTGTGGACTGAATATCGCAGACCAGCCGCTGTACTATATCATGGAATTCTTCAAAAATCATGGTTCTCTGTTACTTGCGATCGTAGCACTTCTGATCCCGGTTCTTGCATGGGCAACTCAGATGCTGAACCTGAAGCTTATGCCACAGGCTGCAACACAGCCGGCAGACGGAAATGATCAGGCCAGTGCAATGGCAAACTCCATGAAAACCATGAACATGGTCATGCCTCTGATGTCTGCATTCTTCTGTTTCACATTCCCGGTTGGTCTTGGTATCTACTGGATCGCCAGTGCTGTCGTTCGAAGTGCCCAGCAGTTTGCGATCAATCGTCATCTTGATAAGATGAACATTGATGATCTGGTTAATGAGAATATGAAGAAGATCGAAGCGAAGCGTGCGAAGGAAGGACTTCCGCCGCAGAAGATCACCAATCAGGCTCATCAGTCCGCCAAGAATATCAATAAACCTGTGATCAATAAGGGCAACAGCGGAAACAATGGTGCTTCAGACAGAGCACAGAAGGTTGATACTGCTTATGAGAAGGCAAGAAGTGCAAAACCGGGCAGCATCACAGCTAAAGCAAATCTCGTAAGAGACTTTGATGAGAGAAATAAGAAGAAATAATCAGGAACGGAGGGGTTCGTAATGGAGGATTACATTCAGTTTTCAGCAAAAACAAAGAATGAAGCTATCACAAAAGCGTGTCTTGAGCTTGGAACTTCCAGTGACCAGCTTGATATTCAGGTTATCAGTGAAGGCAGCTCCGGATTCTTCGGAATCGGCAGCAAACCTGCCGTGATCAAAGTTCGCAGAATCGAGCCAGTTTCTGATATGCAGGAGATCGATGAACTGGTAGAGTCCGTGAAACTGGACGCTATCAAAGAAGAGAAGAAATTAGAAAAGCCTTTTACTCCGGATGTAAAGAAAGAATCTGCACCGAAAGCAGCTCCTGCAGAGGAGAAGAAGCCGGTGAAGAAAGAAGCTGTACAGGTGGAGAAGGCATCCGAAGAAGCACCTGCAAAGGCAGCAGCGCCAAAGGAAAGACCTGCAAGGGATTTCCAAGGCAAAGCAAAGCCTGCACGTGAGAAACAGCCAAGAGCTCCAAAGGAGCGTCAGCCGAAGGAAACACGTGAGAGAGCTCCGAAGCAGGGCAGACCGATAGAGATCCTCAGCGATCCGGAGAAGATCAGAGAGGTTGAGGAGAGAGCAGTCGTATTTCTTCGTGACGTATTCGGCTCCATGGATCTTGGAGAAGTGGAGATCACATCGAAATACAACACTGCAGACGGCTCTCTGGATGTGGATTTTGAAGGTGAGGATATGGGTATCCTCATCGGAAAAAGAGGCCAGACACTGGATTCTCTTCAGTATCTGACAAGCCTTGTGGTAAACAAAGGCGAGTCTACCTACATTCGTGTAAAACTCGATACCGAGGACTACAGACGCCGTCGTAAGGAAACTCTGGAGAACCTTGCAAGAGGAATCGCCTTCAAGGTAAAGAAAACCAGAAAACCGGTAGTTCTGGAACCGATGAATCCGTACGAAAGAAGGATCATCCATGCATCTCTACAGGGCAACCGCTATGTAGAGACAGTCAGTGAGGGAGAAGAACCTTACAGACATGTAGTAGTAAAACTGAAACGCAATAATTGATGATCCACCGGTAAAGCCATAAGCCGTATCCCGGAGCGTAAGCTCCGTGGGTACGGCTTTTTTGTATGGAACTGAAAATTAAAAATTATCATTGCAATCTCCGCAACAATTCTTTATAATCATTGAAGAGCAAATAACAAAAGATATTTCTGCAGCGGACATCCGGAATGCAGAGATTAGAGCGTATTTGAAAAATCATTCCCGCAATCTGCACGCCCCACTTTGCGGTATATTTTGCCCGAATTCAGTTGCCGTAGCCCGCTACGGCGCCTTCATCCGGACAAAATCTCCCACAAATTGTGACGCACATCTTGCAGAAAGCCTTTTTCAAACACGCTCTAGCATTATAAATATGGAAACTGACAGAAGATGTTATTCTAGGTGAAAGCGTGAATAACACGTGTTTTTTGCGTGTAAAAAGCTTTTCCGGAGTAACATTTTTGCGTTTAACCGGATGCTTTTATCCGAATGCTTTTATCCGTTTGACAAAGGAGAGTGAAAAATGGAAGAGACAACGATTGCTGCGATTTCCACAGCCATGAGCGCATCGGGAATCGGGATCGTCAGGATCAGTGGCCCGGAGGCTTTTGAGATCGCATCCGGAGTATACCGTTCCAAGGGTGGAAAAAAATCTCTGAAAAACGTCCCAAGCCACACCATCCATTATGGATATATTTATGATAACGAAGAAATGGTAGACGAAGTGCTGGTCATGGCCATGCGCGGACCACGGACATACACAGGAGAAGATACCATAGAAATCGACTGCCACGGCGGCGTTTTAGCCATGAAAAAGGTACTGGAAACTGTGTTGAAAAACGGAGCCATTATTGCCGAGCCGGGAGAATTTACCAAGCGTGCATTCCTCAATGGAAGGATCGATCTTTCACAGGCGGAGGCCGTTATGGATGTGATACAGTCCAAAAATGAGTACTCATTAAAGAATTCTGTAGGACAATTAAAAGGCTCAGTCCGAAAAACTGTACAGCAGATCAGAGAAAAACTACTGTACCATATAGCGTACATTGAATCGGCATTAGACGATCCGGAGCACTATGATCTGACAGGATATTCGGAAGAATTAGAACAGATCGTAGCAGAAGAAAAAGAAAAGATACAGAACCTGTTAAAAACAGCCGGAGACGGAAAGATCATACAGGAAGGTATCCGGACCGTGATCCTGGGCAAGCCGAACGCAGGGAAATCTTCTCTGCTGAACCTGCTTCTGGGAGAGGACAGAGCCATCGTGACCGATATCGCAGGAACCACCAGAGACGTACTGGAAGAGTATATCAACCTGCATGGGATCACATTAAAGATCGCTGACACAGCCGGAATCCGCCAGACAGAAGACATCGTAGAGAAAATCGGTGTGTCCAAAGCCAAAGAAATGGCAGCAGACGCAGACCTGATCCTCTATGTCGTAGATTCCTCCGTACCGTTAGATGAAAACGACGAAGAAATCATAAAAATTTTGCAAGAGAAAAAGACAATTGTCCTCTACAGCAAGACAGACCTTGAATCTGCTATAGATATAGAAGATTTAAAGAGCAGAATAAACCAGCCGGTGATCCCAATCTCCGCAAAAGAAGAAACCGGGATCACAGACCTGGAAGAAAAAATCCGGGAAATGTTCTTCAGTGGGGAGATTGACTTCAATGATGAAGTCTACATCACCAATGAACGCCACAGACAGGAGCTTTTAAAAGCACAGGAAAGTCTTTCTCTGGTAGAAAATAGCATAGAAAGCGGAATGCCGGAGGATTTTTATTCCATAGACCTGACAGATGCATACGAAAGTCTGGGACGGATTCTGGGAGAATCACTTGGGGAAGACCTTGTTAATGAGATATTTTCTAAATTTTGTATGGGGAAATAATAACCGCATGGGCTGCGGAGGCCCCGGCCGAATGGCCGCATGGATTGCGGAACTCCGGTCGTATAACCGCATAGATTGCGGCTCCCTGCTGTATGCCACATGGACTGCGGAAGCCCGCAGAGGGTAGATCACATTGGAATGTGAGAAAACCGCAAAGGGGCACAAGGCCGCGCCCCTCTGCACACCCCTGGGCCTTTTTTATATAGTGCAGCGATTGTGGAATGCTGAAAGAAACTAACTTGTGTCTGTATGCTTCTGTATCGGCAATTCGACACTAAGCCGAAATATATCAAACGGAACTTTGTATATTTCTGTAGGATATATTGTTGCATAATATAGATTGCGGAGACCCCGCCGTATATACCGCATAGATTGCGGAACTCCGGCTGTATATGCCGCATGGGTTGTGGAACCTCGGCCGTATATGCCGCATAGGCTGCGGCCTCCGGCTGTATGGCACATAGGCTGCGGCCCCGCAGAGGGTAGATCACATTGAAATGTGAGAAAACCGCAAAGGGGCACAAGGCCGCGCCCCTCTGCACACCCCTGGGCCTTTTTTATATAGTGCGGCGATTGTGGAATGCTGAAAGATGCTAACTTGTACCTGTATGCTTCTGTACTGGCAATTCAACACTGAGCCGAAATATGGCAGACGGAAGCAGGAATAACCCCGCAGACGTGCACCGCACGTCGAGAACCTCGTTACAGTTCCATCACAACAATAGGCACAACGTTTCACATCCAATACCGAAGCATACAGACAAAAGTCAACACCGTACCCCACACCACAACCCAAGAACTCAAAACCCCCTCGGCACAACGTTTCACATCCAATACCGAAGCATACAGACAAAAGTCAGCACCGTATCACACACCACAACCCAAGAACTCCTAAAAAAAAGCCCGAGGGGTGTGCAGAGGGGCCGTGGCTTTACGGCCCCTTTGCGGTTTTCCACAGCTTCCCAAAGCAAAAAAACCAGGACCTCTGCCAAGAAATCAAAAATAAAACCAAAAACCAATCACACAATAAACAAAGAAAAAGAAAATCACAAAGAAAAATAAAGAAAAAGAATAAGAGAAAAAATAAGAGAAAAATAAAGGAGAAAAAGCATGAAAAATCTGGAACAGTTTTTCGACATCATAGTAGTAGGCGCCGGCCACGCAGGCTGCGAAGCATCACTGGCATGCGCCCGCTTAGGGCTCAACACAGTCATGTTCACAGTCAGCGTAGACAGCATCGCCCTTATGCCCTGCAACCCCAATGTAGGCGGCAGCTCCAAAGGCCATCTCGTCCGTGAGCTGGATGCTCTCGGTGGGGAAATGGGTAAAAACATAGACAAAACCTTCATCCAGTCCAAAATGCTCAACCAGTCCAAAGGCCCTGCAGTCCATTCCCTTCGTGCACAGGCCGATAAACAGGCCTACAGCACAGAAATGAGAAAGACACTGGAAAATACAGAGAACTTAACCATCCGCCAGGGTGAAGTGACCGAGCTTCTGGTAGAAGACGGGCACATCACCGGTGTAAAAACCTTCTCAGGAGCCACCTACCACGCAAAAGCTGTAGTCCTCTGTACAGGAACCTACCTCAAGGCACGCTGCATTTACGGCGACGTCAGCAACTATACAGGACCGAACGGCCTTCAGGCAGCCAATTACCTTACGGATTCCCTGAAAAAGCTGGGGATCGAAATGTTCCGCTTCAAAACAGGAACTCCGGCCAGAATCGCCGGAAACACCATTGATTATTCTAAGATGGAAGAGCAGTTCGGAGATGAAAGAGTCGTACCGTTCTCTTTTTCCACAGACCCGGAATCTGTACAGATCGAGCAGAAATCATGCTGGCTGACCTATACAAACGAAAAAACACACGAGATCATCCGTGCAAATCTGGACAGATCCCCCCTTTATTCCGGAATGATCGAAGGAACCGGACCACGTTACTGTCCGTCCATTGAGGATAAAGTAGTCCGTTTTGCAGACAAAAAACGCCATCAGGTATTTATTGAACCGGAAGGTCTTTACACAAATGAAATGTACATCGGCGGAATGTCCAGCTCCCTGCCGGAGGATGTTCAGTACGAAATGTACCATTCCGTACCGGGTCTGGAGAACGCCAGGATTGTAAAAAATGCTTACGCTATTGAGTATGACTGCATCAATCCGCGCCAGCTCTATCCCACACTGGAATTCAAAAAGATCAAGGGCCTTTTCAGCGGCGGACAGTTTAACGGAAGCTCCGGATATGAGGAAGCAGCCGCTCAGGGCCTCATAGCGGGAATTAATGCAGCTATGGAGGTAAAAGGCCGGGAACAGCTGATTTTGGACCGCTCAGAGGCATATATTGGCGTTCTCATCGATGATCTGGTAACAAAGGAGAACCATGAGCCGTACCGAATGATGACAAGCCGTGCTGAGTACCGTCTGCTCCTCCGCCAGGACAACGCAGATCTCCGTCTTCGCAAAAAAGGCTGGGAGGTCGGCCTGATCGATGATGAGACATACCATAAATTACAGGAAAAAGAGCACCGGATCCAGGAAGAGATCGAGAGAGTGGAACATGCAACCGTAGGTGGTTCTGCAGAGGTACAGAGCCTTCTGGAATCTCTGAACAGTACCCTTCTGAAATCCGGAACCACCATTGCAGAGCTGATCCGTCGGCCGGAGCTTAACTATAAGGTGCTTGCACCCATCGATAAAGAAAGACCGGAGCTTCCGGAAGATGTATGTGAGCAGGTAGAGATCAACATCAAATATGATGGTTACATCCGCCGCCAGATGAAGCAGGTAGAGCAATTTAAGAAACTGGAGCAGAAAAAGCTTCCGGAAGACATTGATTACGAAGATGTAGGAAGCCTCCGCATTGAGGCACGCCAGAAGCTGGAAGCCTACAGACCGGTGTCCATCGGCCAGGCGTCCCGTATCTCCGGTGTATCCCCGGCTGACATTTCCGTGCTTCTTGTATATCTGGAAAGCAGATCCGGACATAAACACGGATAATACAACGAATAACAATAAAACACAGAAAATAAGAGAGGAAGCTGCATGTACAATTTAGAAATCCTGGAAAAAGGCTGCGAGGAGCTTGGGATCACACTCAGTGACACGCAGAAAAACCAGTTTATTCGGTTCTACGAATATCTTGTAGAAAAAAACAAAGTCATGAACCTCACCGGTATCATAGAATTTGACGAGGTTCTCGTGAAACATTTCCTGGACAGCCTCTGCTGCGTCAAGGCTGTAGATATGGGTAAGATAAACACCGTTATGGACATCGGAACCGGCGCCGGATTCCCGGGCGTTCCCCTGAAGATTGCCTTCCCGGAGGTGGAAGCCTGCCTTCTGGACTCCCTCAATAAAAGAGTAAAATTCCTGGAAGAAACCTTTGCGCTCCTGGGCCTGGAGGGGATTTCCGCCATTCACGGAAGAGCTGAAGAATATGCAAAAAACAAAGCCTACAGAGAAAAATATGATCTCTGCGTATCCAGAGCAGTATCCGGACTGGCAACCCTGTCTGAATACTGTCTCCCGTATGTAAAAGTCGGAGGGCTTTTTGTCTCCTATAAATCCGGTTCTGTAAAGGAAGAAGCAGAAGCAGCAGAGAAAGCAGTAAAGATCCTTGGTGGAAAGATCAGGGATATTCAGTACTTTGACCTTCCGGGCTCCGAGATCGGCCGCTCCCTGGTCATTATCGAGAAGGTAAAGAACACCCCAGGCAAATATCCGAGAAAAGCCGGAACACCGCTCAGAGAGCCACTGGCATAAGATACCTCCTGTCGAACAAAGGCAAAATCTGTCCGACAGGAGATTTTTTTGTCCGGGAGTTTCACAAAATTATCACAAATTTATCCTACTTTTATCACAAATTACTTTTACACTATAATCCGATAGAGATGCCCCTGGATTCCCCCATTCTCTGTTTCATCCAGGGGCATTTTCTATTGGTATTGAAAAGACGCCAGAGTCAAGGGCTTCAGTTTCAGGACCTTTTGCCTCTGGCATCTTATAAAATGGGAAATCGATAATTAAAAAAAGTATTTCCCTGAGAATAAAAGGAGGAGAGTAAAGTGATCGAAGTAAGTAATCTGGTCAAAAAGTATGGCGATCATACTGCAGTTGACCATCTTTCCTTTCAGATCGAAAAGGGGAAAATTTACGGATTCCTGGGCCCCAACGGTGCAGGAAAATCAACAACTATGAACATGATCACAGGATACATTGCTTCCACAGAAGGAAAAGTGATGATCGATGGTCATGATATTCTGGAGGAACCGGAGGCAGCCAAGAAATGTATCGGCTATCTGCCGGAAATGCCGCCGCTCTATTTTGACATGACTGTTCTTGAGTACATGAAATTTGCGGCTGATCTGAAAAAAATCCCAAGAAACCAAAAAGACAAGCAGATAAAAGAAGTCATGGATATGGTAAAGATCACAGACATGAAAGACCGTCTGATCAAAAACCTTTCCAAAGGTTATCGCCAGAGAGTGGGCCTTGCACAGGCGATTCTGGGATATCCTGAAGTGATCATCCTGGATGAGCCGACAGTAGGACTTGACCCGAAGCAGATCATCGAGATCCGTGACCTGATCAAAGGCCTGAAGCAGAAGCACACGGTTATCCTAAGCTCCCATATCCTTTCCGAGGTAAGAGCAGTGTGTGATTATGTTCTGATCATTTCCCATGGAAAGCTGGTAGCCAGTGATACACCGGATAATCTGGAACGTCTGGCAGCAGGCTCCAACAGCCTCCTTATGAAGGTAAAAGGCGAGAAAGACACGATTCGAAAAGCTCTGGAAACGATCGAAGGCGTAACCGGAGTGGAAATGTCCTATGACAGCGATGAAAAATTGTGGAAAACAAAACTTTCCATTCAGGAAAATGTGGATATCCGTGAAAAAGTCTTCTACGCTATGGCAAAAGCGAACTGTCCGATCTACGAGATGCAGGTTAAGAGAGTTTCCCTTGAGGATGTATTCCTTGAGCTTACCGAAGGAGAGAAAAAATCCGCCGGAAAACCGGAAAGCTCACAGTGGAAACCGGTAGAAGACAGATCATCGGAAGAAGAAAAAACTCAGGAAGAAAAAAACGGGGAACCAGAGAAGGCTTCTGATGAGAAAGAGGGGGATCAGTCATGACAGCGATTTTTAAAAGAGAACTGAAAAGCTATCTGACCTCCATGGTTGGATATCTCTTCATATTTTTTGTCCTGGTGCTGACCGGAATTTATTTTTCCGCATATCAGCTTTCAGGCGGCTATTCAAAATTTGAAACTACCTTAAGCGCACTGACCTTTGTGTTCCTGATCGGTGTGCCGATCCTTTCCATGCGTGTACTTGCAGAAGAGCGCAAGCAGAAAACGGATCAGCTTCTTCTGACCGCACCGGTATCTGTATGGGATATCGTATTTGGAAAATATCTTGCACTGGTAGCTGTGTTTGCCATTCCGGTCGTGATCATGTGCGTTTATCCTCTGATCATGAGCAAGTTCGGAACGATTTCCTATGCTTCCGCATACACCGGGATCCTGGGATTTTTCCTTCTGGGATGCGCGAATCTGGCGATCGGTGTATTTATGTCAGCACTTACAGAAAGCCAGGTAATTGCAGCCGTACTTACGTTTGTATTCCTGTTCGCCTTCTATATGATGAACGGAATTTCCTCATTCTTTTCACAGACCTCCATGTCAACCGCAGTGGCATTCGGACTTCTGATCGTGGCGATCGCTATCATCATTTATACCATGATCAAAAATGTCCTGATCTCTGTAGTGATCGGAGCTGTGGGAGAGATTGCCCTTGTGATCGTATACGTTGTAAAATCCAGTATTTTCCAGGGTGGTATCCAGAAGGTACTGAACGTATTTAACCTGAGCGGACATTATGATAATTTTACAAAAGGCGTGTTTGACGTGACAGGAATCGTTTATTTTATTTCTGTTATTGCGATCTGCCTGTTCCTTACCATGCAGTCCATTCAGAAGAGACGCTGGAACTAGGGGGTGAAGGGAAATGAAATTCAGTGAGAAATTTAAGAAAAATAAAGGCGAGGCAGCCGTACCGGAGACAGCACAGGACTCCGGCAAAAAGAAACATAAACCGGATCCGAAAAAGCTGGTAGGCACCATCAGCAAAAAACATATCAAAAATGGTTCCTACAGCATGGCTATGGCAGCTGTCTTTATCGTGATCGTGGTTGTGATCAATATGATCGTCGGGGCGATCCCATCCAAATATTCACAGCTGGATGTAAGCTCATCCAAGCTTTACACCATCGGTGATGAAACAAAGAAGGTACTGAAGGCACTGGATAAGGATGTTACCATTTATCAGATCGCGGCAAGCGGTTCTGAGGACGACACGATCTCCAATCTGCTTTCACGTTATAAAGATGAGTCCAAGCATATTAAAGTTGAGGTGAAAGACCCTGTTGTAAATCCGAAATTTGCATCGGAATATACAACCGATGATCTTGCATCAAACAGCCTGATCGTAGTCTGCGGCGACAGAAACAAGGTTATCAATTACAACGATATGTATTCCTCTTCGGTAGACTATAATACCTGGCAGCAGACTACTACCGGATTTGATGGAGAAGGACAGATCACAAGTGCGATCGGCTATGTGACATCCGAGGATCTTCCGATCATGTACACCTTATCCGGACACGGAGAAAAAGATCTGGATTCCAGCTTTAAAGAAGATATCCAGAAAGCAAACATTGATATCAAGGAGCTGAACCTTCTCACAGAGGGAAAGGTTCCGGATGATGCAGACTGCCTGATGATCGTATCTCCGACCAGCGATATTTCCGAGGAAGAAAAAACAGAGCTCCTGGATTATCTGGAGGCAGGCGGAAAAGCTATGATCTTCTCGGATTATACACAGGATGATCTGCCGAACTTTGATGCGGTTCTTGAAAACTATGGTGTAAAGTGTGCAGAGGGAATTGTATTTGAGGGTGATAATCAGCATTATGGAATGCAGATGCCATATTATCTTGTACCAACAGTCAACAGCACAGATGCAAGCTCTGAGACAGCTTCTGCAGGCTCCTATGTACTGGCACCGTATGCGCAGGGCATTCAGAAAACAGATGATGTAAGAGATACCGTAACCATCGACAGTATCCTGACAACCTCTGACAAGGCTTACTCCAAAACAAATATGCAGAGCAGCAATATCGAAAAGGAAGACGGAGATGTAGACGGACCGTTTGATCTTGGTGTTGCTATCACTGAGAAACTGGATGATGATAAGGAAACACAGATCGTTTACTACTCCACAGCAAATCTGATGGAGAGCCAGATAAACCAGATGGTATCCGGCGGAAATGAAAAGCTCCTTTTGGAGTCCTTAAACTGGATGACCAGCACAGATGACAGTAATTCCGTTTCTATTCCATCCAAGAGCCTTGAGTCCACAAGCCTGACAGTAACCGATTATGATGCAGCCTTCTGGAAGATCTGTACCATTGGTCTGATCCCGGGAGTGTTCCTTGTTGCAGGATTCCTGATCTGGCTTAAGAGGAGAAAAGCATAATGAAAAAATCAACCAAACTTGTTTCAGCAGTTGTTGTTCTGGCAGTTCTCGGCGGCGTTTATGTGGGACTGAACACCTACGTATCCAAAGAAGAAAAGACAGAGAGCAGCGAAGAGGAAAGCAAAACAGAAGTGTTTTCCGTGAAAACGGATGACATTAAATCCCTGGAATTTATCGTAGACAAGAAGGAAGTGACCTTTGAGAAAAAAGATGATTCCTGGGTGAAAAAGGATGAGACTGCTTTTCCTGTAAATCAGACAACTCTGGATTCCGCAGCTTCCGCCATCGAAACGGTGGAAGCGGACAGAGTCCTGGAGGATGTGGAGGATCTTACGGAATACGGACTGGATTCTCCATCGAACACAGTAACCGTTGATACCGCTGATGGGATAACGAAGCTTAACATCGGAGATGAGAATACGTCTACGAATCAGTATTACATTTCCAAGGATGATGATGACAGCACGGTATATGTAGTGGCAGCGGACACTGTGTCTCCGTTTATGAATTCCCTTTACGATTATGCACAGGGAGAAGATTTCCCAACAATTGATTCTTCTACAGTGAAAAAGGTCCAGGTCAGTGAGAATAAAGATTCCTATGTCCTGGAAGAAAATTCCGACGGAGCTACCTGGAATGTTTCCGGTGACGGAAGCAGCGATAAAGAGTCTGCCGATACAACGGCAGCAGGAAATGTAACCTCCGGACTTGGAAGCTTTGCATTTGACCAGTTTGTAAACTACAATGCAGAGGATCTTTCCCAGTATGGCCTTGATAAGCCCTATGCGACGATTACAGTGAATTATCAGGAAGGGGTGAAGAATGACAGCACAGACAGTACAGAATCCGGAGAAAACGATTCTACGGCCTCTGAGAGCGATTCTGAGAGCAGTGACACTACTGACACGGACAGCAGCTCAGAAGATGCAGACAGCAAGACAACCACAGTGGATAAACAGCTTGTCATTTACGTTGGCGATGAGGCAGGAGATGGCAGCAGATATGTAACGGTAGATAACAAACAGATCTATACAATGTCAACAGATACATTGAGTGCAGTTATTGACAAGACGCCGTCAGATCTCTGGTCACTGATCGTCAATTATCTGTCTGTAAAAAATCTGGATCAGCTCCAGGTTACTTACGGTGAAACAACAAGTACTGTAAATGTTTCACGTGAAACATCCACAGATGATGACGGAAACGAAAAAGAAACAACAACCTATCAGCTGGATGGTAAGGAAATAGAAAGTACAACCTTTACCACCTTCTACAACAAGCTGATAAACATGGCAGGACAGAAGAGACTGACAGACGTTTATACACCAGCTGCAGACCCGGAGATGACCGCGGTATTCACAGACTCTGACAAGAACCAGACAACCGTTACCTTCTACACATATGACACAAACTATTATGCAGCTGTCGTTGGAGACAAGGTATTTCTTGTAAACAAAATGACAGTAAAAGAAATGTTCAATGCATATGAAACCATGGTAAACGGTGAAACAGAGACAGAAGCCACAGCAACACCAACAGCTGAGACGGAAAAATAAAATATTAAGAAAATAAATAAAAACACCTTGGAGATCCGTAAATAATAAGGTGATCTCCGAATATCCGCTTGATGATCAGATATTCGGAGACACCACACAGATCAGGATTTTCCGGGGTGTTTTTATGTTGCTATTATTTTACGGTCCTTACAGATGAATAAGGTCCGTATATTTTTTTACCGTTTGTGATGCGGTATGCACGGATACGGTATTTGGTTGCGGTGCCTGGCTTTTTATCGGTGTAGGTTGTATTTTTTGTATTGCCGATAGCTTTCCAGGTTTTACCATGAAGACGGTAAATGGTGTAGCATAGGTGATGATTCCGTCTGTTTTTGCGGTCAGTGGATTAGATGCATACCAGGTTGCTTTTCCATTGAAAACCGCAGGCTTGCAGTCAGAAAGAGCTCCGGTTTGTGAGTAGATCTGAGAAGTCATATTGCCGCTTCTTCTGAATCTGACAGGAGTGTTTCTGAACTGAAATCTGCTGCATAGGTCAGGCACGGTGTACTGGCGAGCTTGATTTTCTATAACTGCTATAATTATAGCGTGGAGAATTGACGAGGACAATATAAAAAAACTGTACAGAAGCTCATCTGAGCAACTGTACAGTTTTAATTTTTCTATATCTAACAGAAGGTTCGGGGGAGCTTCTGTCAGTAACTAAGTATTATGCAAGACCTCTTTCTTCCAGCCAGTCGAAGAGAACAACTTTTTCTGCTTTCTTTCTCTTGGTCATGTGATTGAACTGAAGGATCGTCAGGATCGTGAAGATCACTAACAGTGCAACCATTACAATGATGGAAGTGGTAATGCTTCGGCCACCGCTGATCGTTGCACGGAATGCGTCGACCGTATAAGTAAACGGAACGTATGCATGGATCTTTGCAACGAATGAAGGTGAAACCTCAACCGGATAAGTTCCGGCAGATCCTGCAAGCTGAACGACCATGAATACCAGCATCAGGAAGCTTCCTACTTTACCAAGAGTAATGTTGAAGAAGTACATGATAGAGGTAAAGGTCATTGATGTCAGGCAGGCGAAGAGTACGGTTTTGCCCATCTCTGCAGGTGTGAATCCGTTAAATGCACGTAACAGCAGGATCAGGCAGATTCCCTGAAGGATCGCTACCGGATAAAGGACGGAAGCCTTGCTTGCCCACCATGCGAAACCGGATTTCAGTTTGCCCTTATACTGAGCCAGAGGATACATCAGGCAGAATGCCAGTGCGCCGACCCAGAGGCCTACAGACATCATGTAAGGTGCCATTGCGTGTCCGTTATTCGGGACATCGGTAAGTTTTGTTTCATCGCTTACAACAGGAGTTGCGAACATTTTGATCGTTTCATCACTTGCTGAATTGTCTTTTACAGTGGTAGCTCCATCGCTGAGGCTTGTGGTCAGTGTCTTGGAACCGTCTTTCAGTTCTTTCATACCGCTTCCAAGCTTCTTGGATCCATCATACAACTGAGAGGAACCGCTCTGGATCTGGGCAGCGCCATCTGCAAGCTGTTTTGCACCATTGTTAAGTGTGCTGTTGTTGCTTACAAGCTTCTCGGTACCGCTGAGAAGCGTTGAGGTACCGTTTGCTAATGTCTTAGTTCCGTTTGCAAGAGTAGTAGCACCGCTGGAAAGGGTTTTGGCTCCTGTTGAGAGCTTTTTGGTACCGTCTGTAAGAGCGGAGCTGTTTTCGGAAAGCTTAGCAACACCATCGGTGTAGGTTGTGATTCCGGTTGTCAGTGTTCCGGAACCATCGGCTAATGCTTTTGTTCCATCTGCAAGAGTAGCAGCACCGCTGGAAAGAGCCTTGGCTCCTGTTGCCAGTTTCTTGGTGCCGTCTGTAAGAGCAGCACTGTTTTCGGAAAGCTTTGCAATACCATCGGTGTAAGTTGTGATTCCATCTGTCAGTGCCTTAGAACCATCTGCCAGCTGACCTGCACCGGATTTGATATCCGGAAGTGCGTTAGTGATCTGTTTGCCGGCTGTTTTCAGATTCTTTGCACCGTCATTGAGCTGCTTATCATAAGATGTCAGTTGGTCAAATCCATCGTTCAGAGCTTTGATTCCTGCTGCTGCAGCCGGGAAGGCTTCGACTGTGCCGTCTTCCAGAGACTGAAGTCCTGCGGAAACGTTCTTGGTTCCTGTGTTTACAGCCTGTGCACCCTGATACAGCTGGGTAACACCTGCAGAAAGCTGAGCGATCAGATCTGTAGGAAGCTGACTTGTAGCTGCAGATAACTGCTCTGCACCTGCGCTCATGGTTGTTGCACCTGCACTCATCTGGTTTGCACCATTTGTCATGGTTGTTGCACCCTCAGAAAGTGTGCCGGCACCCTGAGTCAGTCCTCCGGAGATCTGAGTCAGTCCGGAAGCTGCTTCGTTAAGCTTGGAAGCAACAGTATTCAGATTTTCCTGAGTAGAAGAGAGCTGACCGGATACACCAGCTGCAAGCTGTGAAACCTGATCAGAATAGCTGCTCATGTAAGAACCGTCCACGCCAGTCATTCCACCGGCTACGCTGTTTAAAGCGTTGATCACATCATTCAGAGCTGCTGCGGAAATGGTTCCGTCCTCAGAAGCGGTTGCCTGAATCGCCTGAAGCTGTGCTGCTAAATCGGTCATTGTCTGTCCGGCAGTACCAATCTTGGTATTTGCATCAGTAAGTGCCTCCGTTGTCTGCTGTCCGTATCCTGTAAGTATGCTGCTGACCTGATCACCTACCTGTGAGAACTGTGTGCCTGCATTCTGGAGAGCAGGGATCAGACTGTCTGTGATACTGCTGCTGGTCTGACTTGTGATGCCTGCGGCCTGAGTGATATATCCGGCTGCGTTGTTGATTCCGTCTGCGGCATTGTTCATACCAGCTGCAGCACTGTTCATACCAGCTGCGGCTGTGTCCATACCATCCTTTGCGGAAGTAAGGCCGGCTGCAAGCTTGTTGATGGATTCCTGTGTTGTTCCCTCTTTCAGAGCAGAAACCTTATCGTTCAGGGCTTTCAGTCCGTTTTCCAGCTGCTGTGTTCCGGATATCAGTGACTGTGAGTCATCGGTTCCTTTGGTAACACCGGTATTCAGCTGAGAGATACCATTGGAAACTGTTGTGAGTCCGTCTTCAAGTTTTGCAAGCTCTTTGGCACCGGCTGCGAGTTTGCCAGCACCAGCCACATAGGTGGTAGTTCCATCTGCAAGAGTGTCAGCACCAGCTACATACTGTGTTGCTCCGTCGGAAAGAGTATCAATACCTGCACTTAATGCATTTGCACCGGATTCCAGGCTACTTGCGCCGGATTTCAGTGTATCAGAATTTTTATTAAGCTCATCCACACCAGCGGTGTACTGCTGAACACCTTCATCCAGAGTATCTACACCGGTTGTCAGCTCAGGAACCTTTTCTGTCAGAGCTGCAACGCCGCTGTTCAGCTGGTTTGCACCGGATTCCAGGCTGCTTGCACCGGATTTCAGTGCATCAGAATTTTTATTAAGCTCATCCACACCAGCGGTGTATTGCTGAACACCTTTATCCAGAGTATCTACACCGGTTGTCAGCTCAGGAACCTTTTCTGTGAGAGTTGCAACGCCGCTGTTCAGCTGATCTGCACCATCGTCCAGGCTCTTTGCACCATCGTTAACCTTTGCAACACCATCGGTGTAGGTCTTAAGACCTTCGGTGAGACTATCAGCACCGCTTACGAAAGTAAGAGTACTGGTGGAAAGCTTCTTAAGGTTTTTGGTAATTGTTTTGTTACCATCAGCTGCTGTATTCAGTCCGTCTTCGATCTTTCCGGATCCGTCTGCAGCTTCCTGCATTCCGTCACCTGCTTCTGAGATAGAATCAAAAACGGTTTCTGTATAGGTTTCCGTAACCTTGGAAGCAATGTTATCACGAAGCTTCAGCATTGCTGTTTCACTGAGCTTGGAGGCGATATAGTTGGTTCCAGGGTTTGTCTCATAGGATAGCTCCATTTGCTTTGGATCGTTGTCCATTACAGTGGCTGCGTTTGCGGAGAAATTTTCCGGAATTTTGATAACCATGTAATAGGTTCCATTGGCCAGACCGTCCTCTGCTGTCTTGCTGTCTACAATGTTAAATGCCATTGAGTCGTTGTCTTTCAGCTCATCCGTCATGTCCTTACCTATGCTTAAGGTCTTGCCATTATACTCGACAGGTTTGTCTTCGTTTACCACGGCCACTGGCAGGCTGTCTACGTTTCCGTAAGGATCCCACATGGATTTCAGAAACAGACCTGCATAGATGATCGGGATTACGATAATGGCGATTACGACGATAAGCATGAGCTTGTTACGAAGTAAGCTTTTCCATTCGTTTTTGATCATATTACCTATCCCTTTCTTATTAAATTGTATTATCAAACATAGTTGATTAATCAAACTTTATTCCAGTAATGGCGACGAGATCTATTAATCATATTAAAATCTATTAATAGCTTTATATTCCATTATCAAACAAAGTGTTGATTTTCTTTACGTGATGTATTATACTAAACACATACCACAGATACAACCATTAAATCTTTACTGAATGTATATTAATAGACGGAAATAATGGAAGTGTCTATTACAAATAAAAAACTGCATAATAGACAAAAAGTACGTTATTTCCTTTGAATTTATGTGCAGTTGGTAATATTAAATGCAGACAGGATTCCTATGTTTCAACACAAATATGCAGCAGATATCTGGTATCGTGTAGGTCGGCGTCGTTAACAATTTTGATCTTGTCAATTCTTAACAACAGCAGATATCTGGTATCATGCAGATCGGCGTAGAGAAAGCGAATGCTTTTATTCGTTTGAAGGATGCATTATGCATTGTATGACAGTTGCAGAGTATCGTAGGTAACAGGTGATTGAGGCGGAGGAAACGTGCTTGCTTTTTTGAATTGCAGGGGGAATTAAGATGGCGGAAAAAGTTGACAGAAGAGTACGTAAGACCAAGGCACAGTTGCGAGCGGGGCTTGCCCGTCTTATGCAGAAGAAGAGTATTAAGGAAATTACGGTAAAGGAACTGGTGGAAGAAGTTGATATCAACCGCTCCACATTTTATCTTCACTATACAGATATCTATCAGATGCTGGAATCCATAGAGGCTGAATTGATGGAGGAAATCACGCATCTGGTGGCAGACTATCCTCTGGATCCTCTTAATAATAAGGAGAGCTCGTATCCTTTTATTGAGCAGATATTTACGATCCTGGATCATAATAAGGATATTTGTATCGCACTTCTTGGAAAGAATGGAGATATGGCTTTTGTGAATCGTATAGAAAAACTGATCGCAGATACAGTGCTGCATCGCTTGTCAATTCGTCTGCCGAAAGACAACCGTGATATTGAGTATGCGTATGCGTTTTGTCTGAATGGATGCGTGGGAATGATCAAGACATGGCTGTCTTCTGAGAATCAGGAGAGTACACAGCATATGGCAGAGCTGACACATAAGCTGATCGATAATACAACACACATGTATCTGGAGCAGGCACTTAGATAAGAGAAATGTCCGGATGCATGCTGTGAGTCTGGTAAAAAATAAAGAGTATTGTTTCACGTTTGTTTGAGGAAAAACTCATGTTTCACGTGAAACAGTACTCTTTTTTTATTGGCTTTTTGTTGGTTTATAGCATTTCCACAAATTACTGCATGAAGCTCAACGGCTCCGAACATGAACAATGCTCTTTTGATACGTTGATTTCCAAAATTACTATAGATAAATTTTGATGCCGGATCATAAGTTGTTTTTACAGGAAAATAGCTACCTGTTCCAGGAAATGTTCCGGATCTTCCAGATGAGGAAGATGTCTGGTTTCCGGGATCACAGCGGTTTCAATGGAAGAATTCAGCTTCTGATATTCCTCTGCAATAAGAGAAGCTGAAGCTTCTTTTTCTCCGGAAATAATATAGATGCATGCATCGGAAGATTCTACGGCATTATTAATGCTGATATTCAGGTATTTGCCAATGTAGCTGGAATACAGATATTTGGCGTTGGAACCGCCCTTGTGAGCGGATTCATAATAGGTGTCTACCAGTGTATCTGTTACATGGAAGGGATTGTAGAACAGCTTTTCCATAAACAGACTGCTGATGGATTCGCGGGAAGCTACCATATGATAGATCAGAGTTCCGAAAATCGGAAGCTCGATAAAATACTTAAAGAGCTTGTTGTCTTTACAAGGTGCCTGCTTCAGGGAACTGAAGCTTGGTGGATTGACCAGCATGATCTTGCGGAAATGGTCGGAATTGTTACGGTAAGCCATGATTGCAAAAGAACCTGAGAAACCACTGGCAATAACATCGGTTTCCTCACGAATCACATTCTTGGCAAAATCACAGAGTAACTGAGCAAATACAAAATTGGTATAAGTAATATCCGGTTTTTCGGAACGTCCACATCCAAGAAGATCAATGGTGTAAACTGTATGTTCGGTTGCGAGCTGCTTCTCTATGGCATTCCATTCATAACCGGAAGCGCCTGGCATGATATCATGAATAAGAAGAATAGGGGTGCCATGTCCCTGTTTTGTATAAAAAATCTTTCCAAAACGCCAGTCATAGGTTCTACTGTGTGGCTGTTCCAGCATATCTTTAAGCTGAGATGTGGCATCTATGAAACGGTTAGCAATATGAATAACACCTGCGGCAGTTCCGACTAAAGCTGCAAGAGTAAGTAGTCTGTGTCCATTTTTCTTCATTAAAAAGCCTCCTGGAATTCGTAAAAATAATCAGGACAGATGTAACGTAATTCAGGTATCTGATCTGATTTTTTCTGAATATTTCTTTGCTTTATTATACGACAGGAACGAAAAATTTACAATGCTTTTGTGGGAACCCTAACCTTGTTATTGTATGCTGACGCTACTGTCCATTCTGTTCTTGGCGATGATCGCTAAGTTGCTGTTCGTTCTGCTTTCAGTAAAGCGCTTCGCAATGCAAAGAATTTATGTTGATCGCATAAATTGGTGCGGTATGGTCTCGGGCTTTCTGCGGCCTTCGTTTATAAAAAAACTTACGGAATATTATCAGTGAACAGTAGCATCGCCAATATGCTTCATGATACATAGAAATCAGATTTGGAACCGAATCAAGTAAGTCCCCTGCTTTAATTGCGAAGAGCAATAAGCAGAGGGCGTGGACTTGCTTGTATCAGGAGGAGGAAAATCTCCTTCTGATAAACTGCAAAGCAGTTATTTTATTATGAGCAAGTAGCGAAGAGGATGCTGTTATCCGCTGGAATGCTTTTATACTTCAGTAAAATACCAAGTGTTTCACGTGAAACATTGGACTTGTTATCCGACAGAGCTGATGCTATACAGGATTGCCGAGGATGATGTTGATAAGAGTTTTGTTCAGCATCAGTGTGCGGTTCCATGGATTGAGAATTACTCCCTCAACAGACGGTTCTTGCAATGCAGAAGCAAAAATCTTATCAATATCTGCGGTAAATGTGGACATGATCTTATCACTGCCTTTTAACTCTTCGTCAAAGCTGGTAAATGCAGCCCACCATTGCTTTCCATCGTTGGTTTTGATCGCATGAAGAGAAATTTTTCCATCACCTTTTGGAGGTTCTACAGCAATGATCAGCTGTGCCTGCTCCTGCATTCTGTGACGGATCACGGTGAGAGTATGAGCAAGCATTTCTTCGGTTGCTTCTTTTTGGAGTGCTGCAATGGCAGTTTCGATCTTTTCATTGCCATTTAAAGTCTTGTCTAATTGTTTTTTATAGAAATCGTTGCGATTATTTGTGGTGTTCATGTATAAAATATTCCTTTCAATCAGATGATAAATGACTAGTACAGCGAATATTAAGTAACCGCCATATTGACTTGTCTGATTTTTCATATGCTGCGTTGTCGTCAATCGCCGTAGCCACCGCTACGCCTCATTCCTTCGCCTTGCATATGAGAAAATCATCCTACGTCAATATAGCAGAAACTTAATTTTCGCTGTACTAGTACATTGTTTTCGAAATAACTATACCAATTACTTATTGGTGAATCCGACTGCACAGATCTAAAAGCCTCAGCATAGCCAGCTACGCCTGCATTTTTATACCTGCACACTCGAATCCACATCCCACGCGATTGGTATAGTTATTTACGAAACAATGTATTAGCCGCAAACTGCAAGGCGTTTGCGAATGCTTTCTTTATGGATTATAGCATTTCAGGGGAAAATGAGGCAAGAGAAGAAGTGTTTTTAACTGAATCAAATAAGTCCCCTGGTTCGATTGCGAAAAGCAATAATCGGGGGAACTTGCTTGCATCAGGAGAAGTGCAGGCTCCTTCTGATAAACTGCGAAGCACTTATTCGGTTATGAGCAAGTAGTGAAGCGGATGCTTTTATCTGCTTGAATTAAATCAAAAAGTTTCCTGATTACTGATCACTTCGTTCTTGGTAATACACTTCGCGATGCACAGAAATTATGCTAATCACATAAATTTGCATGGTATGTCCAGGGCTTTCAGTGGTCTTTGCTCACAAAAAAACTCGGAGGATAATATTACCAGTTAACAGTAAGTCTCCTGCTTCAATTACGAAAAAGTAAAAAGTAATAAGTAATAAGCAGTGGGTGGCGTGTATTAGGAAGAATGCGACGGCGTTTAGAAACGGGGAAAGGAATAGTGGGCATGTCTGAAAACAAGGTACTGCACTAATTCATGTGGCCACTGTTATGGGTACATTGTAAGCAGGTCCTGATAAATTGCAAAGTAGCTATTGGGTGTAGAACTGCGTAGCGAATACGGGTATTTTTATTCGTTTGATCCCAAATTGGATAGATATGTTTGCACACTTGAAGGTGAGTTGCCAGATACTGTCATCAGTATTCCCCATGATTTCGGTCAGATGCTTTTGTGAACTGGATGGGGAATTAACAAGTTAAGTGAATGTAGTAAAAATGTGTATTTATATGAAAAAATGGAGGGTAAGGCGGAAAATATGGGGGATTTTATAGAAAAACGATATAAGAGTAAGGATGAAATAAAGAGAAATAAGAGATTATTTCTGCGAAGAGAACGCTATGATAATGATAATAACACAAACGTTAAGTACGATAAAAAGGACTTTATAAAAGAAAATACTGGCAAATAAAGAGAAATAATAGGATATTTACGAATAAAAAAGTATTAAAGTACAAATTATAGTACTTTAAATAAAAAAGTACGATAAAACGTACTTTACGCGCATGTACATATAAAAAAGCCTTAAAATATAAAATGTGCACCTGCACACATACGGCAAAAAGATAAAATATAGATCCGTTCCTGCTTTAAACATGTGAAATTTTGATTGATCGAATAAAAGAAAGTAGCTGCTTCGATTACAAAAAAACAATAAGCTGTGGGTGGGAAAATACTTGTACTCTTCCTGATAAACTGTAAAACAGCTATTTTGTGTAAAACTATGATCGAATGCAAAAATTTTTGTCCGCATGACTGGGATAAAGGGAAGGCAGGGAAGTGTTTTACGGCTTGATTTAGAAGAAAAAGCCTATTAAGTGAAATTTATTTTATGCTAGTTCTATGCCGGAACCTTATTCGGATACATTTTATATTGGATATTACAAAATGAAACTATGCTTGAAAAAGTCTTTAGTTAACATGTACATAACGAATATATAACAGGACTGAAAGAAAAATGAAATAAATACGCAAATCTTTCGTAAACATAATAAAATAAACAAAAATCGAAAATTCTAGTTTCATAATATTATATTTTTTTCACGAGAGATACATGTATTTCACACTATAAAAACACTCCGGGAAAAGAAGTTTCCATTTACTATATATAGATGCTTTTGGGGAATATAAAGATAACAGCCACATTATTTTGTGGATGGAGTTTCTTGTATTTTTTACATGCTTTCGTGATACAGATAATGCCAGAGAGAATATATCGGAGTATTTTTTTGATATTTCTCATTGATTTTATAATGTGTTCGTAACTGTTCAGTACCCTTGCAGTTACAAGTCAAACCGTGTCCTGGATCGATTTCGTTGATGGCATTTTTAACCGGATCGAGGAAGTCACTTGCTTCAATTATGAATATTGGTTTGATAATCTGTCTTCGGATGATGTTTCACGTGAAACATCATCCGAAGACAGATTAAGAATAAAGAGTTATAACCCCATCTTTGACAATTGCAGAAATAAAAAACAGCTGTAGTTCGTGTTTATTTGTTTTATGGTAGGTTTAATATAGATTTTAATCGAATCAAGTAATTCACCTGCTTCAATTGTGAACTACAATAAGCAGTGGTTGGGGACTTGCTTGTATCAGGAGAAGTACAGTCTCCTTCTGATAAACTGCGAAACATTTATTAAGCTATGAGCAGTAGTGAAGAGGATGTTTTTATCCGTTTGACTTAAAAAATGTTTCGCAACAACGACAACTCATATGCGCTTTACGGTAGCGTGATATAGTTTTTAATCGCGTCAGGAGGTCCCCTGCTTCAAGTGTAAGAAGCAATAAGCAGCGGTTGGTGACTTGCTTGTATCAGGAAGAGTACAAGCAAGTTTTGATAAACTGCGGAGCAGTTATTCGGTGTAAAGCTGCGTAGCAACTGCGGATGCTTTTGTTTGTATGACTCGAATCAGGAATTCCCCCCCCTGTTTTTGGCTTCAATTGCAAGAAACGATAAGCAGTGGTTGAAGAACTGCTTCTTATCAGGGAAGAGTAGTTTGTAGTCCTTTTGGTAAATCGCGAAGCAGTTATTCAGTGTAGAACTGCGAATGCGTTTACAGATACTTTTGTTCGCTTGATAATAATAGTAATGTTTTTAGTGTTCAGATAAAATTTGAAAATGCTATAAATGCTGTAAAAGAAAGGGATTTCGATGCCTATGTAGCAGTGTGCAAGGTTCCATAAAAGATAATATATCTATACCGAGAAAATCGAATTATTTTCGAGATTACGATAAATCAGAACAATTTCAGCAAAATATCTATAAATGGGAACTTCATTTCTGGTACGTTTTTATGGCGTAAAATATATAGTCTGATTGGTAACAAATAAAACTGGAAGTTTATGCGGAGTTGATGGACTTTATAATCGATGTACTGTTACTGTCAAACTTCTGTTTAGTCCGGAATGAGTTTGGGTATACTACACAATAAATAAAATAATTCAAAACCTATTTTCTATTGTTTCACGTGAAACATTATGTGGCAGTTTAAAAATAAAAGTGTTATAATGATATCCAATGAGTAAAAATCCCTTAAAAAAATAAAAAGGAGGGGTACAATGGGACGAATCATTGCAGTTGCCAATCAGAAAGGCGGGGTTGGAAAATCAACGACAGCCATCAATCTATCGGCCTGCCTTGCTGAAAAAGGGAAAAAGGTTCTTGCCATCGACATTGATCCGCAGGGAAATACGACCAGTGGACTTGGCGCAGACAAGAATGCAGTAGAAAACACCCTTTATGAGCTGCTGCTTGGAGAAGCAGAGACCAAGGATACCATTATAAAGAACGTTGTAGATAATGTTGACCTGATACCATCGAATATGAATCTTTCCGGTGCAGAAATTGAACTGGTTGATCTTGAGGATAAAGAATTTATTCTGAAAAAGATCACGGATAAACTTCGCCGGAAATATGATTACATAATCATGGATTGTCCGCCGTCACTGAGTATGCTTACAATTAATGCTTTGACAGCCGCAACCTCCGTTCTGGTGCCGATTCAGTGTGAGTATTATGCATTGGAAGGTTTATCACAGTTGATACATACCATCGAACTGGTAAGAGACCGATTGAATAAGAGGTTGAAGATCGAAGGCGTGGTCTTTACTATGTATGATGCCAGAACAAATCTGTCACTTCAGGTTGTAGAAAATGTAAAAGAAAACCTGGACCAGAATATATACAAAACGATCATACCGAGAAATGTACGACTTGCAGAGGCACCAAGCTATGGAAAACCGATCAATCTGTACGATTCACGATCTACAGGAGCAGAGAGTTATCGCCTCCTGGCAGAAGAAGTTATAGGCAGGGAGGGCGAGTGATGGCTGGAAGAAGAACAGGAGGCCTTGGAAAGGGTCTTGACGCACTGATCCCGAACAAAGCAGGCGGTCCGTCAAAGGAACCTGCAAAAAAGACAAGATCTGCAGTTGTAAAAAAAGACAAACCAACTGAAAAAGATAGTCCGGCCGCAGAGCGACTTGTGAAAATTTCCAGCGTAGAACCAAATCTGAATCAGCCCAGAAGACATTTTGATGAGGATGCGCTGCTGGAACTTTCGGAATCCATTAAACAGTACGGTGTTCTTCAGCCGTTGTTGGTATCCGATAAGAAGGATTATTTTGAGATCATTGCAGGTGAACGCCGCTGGAGAGCTGCCAAGATGGCAGGGCTCAAGGAAGTTCCTGTTGTTGTAAAAGAGTTTACAGACCAGGAAATCGTAGAAATTTCCTTGATCGAGAACATTCAGCGGGAAGACCTGAATCCTATAGAGGAAGCGATGGCATACAAACGTCTGATGGAAGAGTTTCACCTGAAACAGGATGAAATCGCAGACAGAGTTGCCAAAAGCAGAACTGCAGTAACTAATTCCATGCGTCTTCTGAAGCTTTCTTCAAAAGTTCAGGAAATGGTAATTGCAGATATGATCTCAGCTGGTCATGCGAGAGCACTTCTGGGAATTTCTGATGAAGCTCTTCAGGAAACAACAGCCATGAAGGTTTTTGATGAAAAACTCAGTGTTCGTGAGACGGAAAAACTTGTAAAGAATCTGGTTTCTCCTGCGAAAAAAGTAAAAACAGAGAGAAACACAGCAGAAGATGCCATTTATGAGAGCCTGGAAGAAAAAATGAAAGGTATCATGGGAACAAAGGTATCCATTCAGCGAAAGAAAAACAACAAAGGTAAAATTGAAATTGAATATTATTCCAGAGATGAACTGGAGAGGATCATTGATCTGTTCGAATCTATCAGATAGGAGGCAGAATGAGCGGGATTTTTGAAAGCATGGGAATTGATTCCGGGATTGTGATCATTGTTTTGCTGATCCTTACCATCATTCTTCTGATCAATGTGGTGAGTAGCAATATGCGTCTCAGCCGTTTGGAACGGAAGTACAAGATGTTTATGAGAGGCGGAGATGCACAGTCACTGGAAAAAGTTTTTGTAAGAAAATTTGCACAGATCGATCGGCTGTATGAAGCAAAGGAAGATCATGATCATGACATCAGCTTTATCAAAAAAAATATGAATGTAATGTTCAGCAAATATGGCGTTGAAAAGTATGATGCATTTGATGATGTAGGTGGAAAACTCAGCTTTGCACTGGCGCTTCTTGATAAAAACAATACGGGTCTGATCTTGAATGCGGTTCACAGCCGCGATAACTGTTTCCTTTATTTAAAGGAGATCGTAAAAGGTGAGTCCTATGTTGTACTTAGTCAGGAAGAAGTGGAAGCTTTGAGAAAAGCAGTAAACTTTGGCCTTGGTGAGATTGAGAAGGAATAAAAAACTGCAAAGAGTAAGAATATTTTTAATACAGGAGGAATATCATGTTAGACATTAAGTTTGTGAGAGAGAATCCGGAGGTTGTAAAGCAGAATATCCGCAATAAGTTCCAGGACAGCAAACTGGAGCTAGTTGACAAGGTTCTCGAACTTGATAAAGAAAACAGAGAGATTAAGCAGGAGGTTGAGGCTCTCCGTGCTGAGAGAAACAAGATCTCCAAACAGATCGGTGCTCTTATGGGCCAGGGAAAAAGAGAAGAGGCAGAAGAGGTTAAAAAACAGGTTGCTGCATCCGGAACTCGTATTGAGGAACTTTCTCAGAGAGAGAAAGAGGTTGAGGAAGAGCTTCTGAAAGATATGATGGTGATCCCGAACATCATCGATCCTTCTGTACCGATCGGTAAAGACGACAGCCAGAACGTAGAGATTGAGAAATTTGGTGAGCCGGTTGTTCCGGATTTTGAAGTTCCGTATCATACAGATATCATGGAGAATTTTGATGGAATCGATCTTGACAGCGCAAGACGTGTTGCCGGTAACGGATTCTATTATCTGATGGGTGATATCGCACGCCTTCATTCCGCAGTAATTTCCTATGCAAGAGATTTCATGATCAACCGGGGATTTACTTACTGCGTACCGCCTTTCATGATCAGAAGCAACGTTGTTACAGGCGTTATGAGCTTTGCGGAGATGGATGCTATGATGTACAAGATTGAGGGAGAGGATCTTTACCTGATCGGAACAAGTGAGCATTCCATGATCGGTAAATTCATTGACCAGATTATTCCGGAGGAAGAGCTTCCGAAGACACTTACAAGCTATTCTCCGTGCTTCCGTAAAGAGAAAGGTGCTCATGGACTTGAGGAGAGAGGTGTTTACCGTATCCATCAGTTCGAGAAACAGGAGATGATCGTTGTCTGCAAGCCAGAGGAGAGTAAGATGTGGTTCGACAAGCTGTGGCAGAATACAGTAGATCTGTTCCGTTCTCTTGATATTCCGGTTCGTACGCTTGAGTGCTGCTCCGGTGACCTTGCTGATCTTAAGGTAAAATCCCTCGATGTTGAGGCATGGTCTCCACGTCAGAAGAAATACTTTGAGGTAGGAAGCTGCTCCAACCTTGGAGATGCACAGGCACGTCGTCTGAAAATCCGTGTAAACGGCAAAGATGGCAAGAAATATCTTGCTCATACATTAAACAATACAGTAGTAGCACCTCCGAGAATGCTCATTGCTTTCCTGGAGAATAACCTGAATGCAGATGGATCTGTAAACATTCCAAAAGCTCTGCAGCCATATATGGGCGGTATGACAAAGATTGAGAAAAAGACACGCGCGTAAGAGAAACGCAGGCTTTTTCAGGGAGGTGTTCTTGTGCACAGTTATTTAAAGACCGTTGGTTTTTCACAGATTACCAGAAGAAGTGAAATAAAAGAGATCATCCGTGATGTGATCGCAAGCTACGATGAAAAGGTTTGCGTGGAAAATCATCCGGAAGGCGTATTTGTACAGTTTTCCAAGAATTATGGCTGTGACTGTGGAATCAGCGTTTGTGGTCAGTACGATGAGAACGGTGAGTTTCACGTGGAATATTATTTCCCATTTTTCAGGGGAACAGGAATCACATCCAAGGAAAAAGTGACTGTTGAACGTCATACAGATAAGGAATCTTATGCAGGAGCATGTGATGATTTGCGTATTGGCGTGACTATGATCTTTTATCTGCAGAATCTGGCAGAATATATGCAGGAGAAATACAAAGGCCTGAAAGACCCGGGGGACCGTCCGGTGACGGTTTCCGGTCTGGCTTCTGAGGGAAAGATCCTGTTTCCGCTGCAGAAGGATAAGGAAGCGGTAAAGGTGGAGAGAGAACTTTCCAAAAACAGGACTAATCTGATCGCAGCAGCGCGTAATGGTGATGAGGAAGCTATGGAGAGCCTTACAATGGAGGATATGGATACTTACTCCATGATTTCCCAGAGAATTGTTACAGATGATGTTCTCACGATCGTGGACTCTTATTTCATGCCTTATGGAATCGAATGTGATCAGTATAATGTTCTTGGTGAGATTCTGGATATCATGAAATTTAAGAATATCCTGACAGGTGAAGAAATCTGCCAGATGACTATAGAGAGCAATGATATACAGTTTGATATCTGCATCAACAGCAAAGATCTTCTCGGTGAACCGGCAGTTGGACGCCGCTTCAAAGGAACAATCTGGCTGCAGGGTCAGCTGCACTATTAAGTTTTCAAATTTAGAATTAATTCTTGTAATTTCAAAATAAATATAGTAAAATAATGGTTGTGAAACTTTTGGAAGTGTTCGAAATGTTTCACAACCATATATGTCCATATAGCTCAGCTGGATAGAGCACTCGCCTCCTAAGAGAAAGCCGAGGCATTCCCCAAAGGGAAAAAATGAAAAACAACTTTCAGTTCGAATCTATTCTGAAAAATGCCAAAGGTGACAACAAAGCATTCACCAAATTGGGGAACGTTCTAATGTTACCAACTCAAAAAAATCTGTAGATTGACAACTCAAAAAAGAGTTGATAATCTTATATATGGCCGAAGGGAAAAATCCCAGAAACCCAGTAAAATCAAGGGTTTGCGGCATGTGTCGTCATAGCTCAGCTGGATAGAGCACTCGCCTCCTAAGCGAGGGGTCGGAGGTTCAAATCCTCTTGGCGACGGGCTTCAAAGCGTTCGAAAATGTTAGCTGGATTAGCTGACAACGAACGCTTTTGTTATTTTCAAATCACGTTCGTGACACGAAATTCCATTCAAAATGATCAATTTCCAGCTAACGCAATCCGATTTTTGTTAGCTGACAGCTAATCAAAATTGCCGGTTTGCAAACATGGGTTTTAGGAAGTCCAGCTAACATTTGGGTTCCGCTCCGTTGTCACCCCTTATTCGGGGATGTAAATCAGAGAAAAGGCGGGAAAAGAAACAATCTCTCCCAAACCTGCAAACATAAATTAGCTGAAACAGTATTCAATTCTATTAGCTACAGCTAATGGTCAAACAGCAATGTCTGTTTGGAACTTTACTATCTATAAAAGTTCCAGGCAGGCATTTTTTAGTTCCTGAATCCTGGAGGAAAGGAGTCAAGATGACTGAGCCAAACAGACAATCAGGAGAAAAAGAAGAAAGAATCATAGAAATTGAGATTGAGCGTCTTCGTCCTTTTAAGGAACATCCCTTTCAAGTAAAAGATGATAAGGAAATGTTTCTTCTGCAGGAAAGCATTGAGAAGTATGGCATTTTAAATCCGCTGATCGTCAGACCAGTACCGGATGGCTACTATGAGATCATATCCGGCCACAGAAGAAAACATGCTGCGGAGAAACTGGGATATCGTAAAGTACCGGTGATTATCCGGGTATTAAGTGAAGATGATTCCATTTTAAGTATGGTGGATTCTAATCTTCACAGAGAACGGATCAGCTACAGCGAAAAAGCTTTTGCTTACAAACTGAAGAATGACGTACTAAAAAGAAAAAGTGGTCGAAAAAAGAGCCAAGTTGACCACAAAACACCAAGAAAACGATCGATAGATATTATCAGTGAGGATTGTGGTGATAGCCCAAAACAAGTGCAGCGTTATATATCACTGACAAAGCTTATACCGGAAATGTTGCAGAAACTGGATGATGAGATTATTTCTTTTTGTCCGGCAGTAGAGATTGCTGCATTGAAAGAAAATGAACAAAGAGAACTGCTTAAAGCAATGGATTATGCACAGGCGATTCCGTCACTCTCACAGGCTCAGCGGATAAAGCAGCTGAGTAAAGAAAAACAGTTATCGTTAGAAAAGATGGAAGAAATCATGAGTGAAGTTAAAAAAGGTGAGATCACCAGAGTAGCATTTACCAATGAGCAACTACACAAGTATTTTCCAAATTCTTATACACCGGCAATGATGAAACGGGAAATACTGGCACTGCTAAAATTATGGAAAAAAGAATCATGGGAAAGTTAAAGGAGGAAGAAATCATGTGTAAAGTTATATCCGTAGTAAACCAGAAAGGTGGAGTCGGCAAGACCACCACAACCGTAAATGTAGGTATTGGACTGGCAAGAGAAGGAAAGAAAGTGTTGCTGATCGACGCGGATCCACAGGGAAGTTTAACAGCAAGTCTTGGATATGAAGAACCGGATGATCTTCGAATTACACTGGCAACGATCATGATGGATGTTATCAATGAAGAAGAAATTAATCTAGAAGATGGTATCTTACATCATCAGGAAAATGTAGATCTGCTTCCAGCAAACATTGAACTTTCCGCACTGGAAGTAACGATGGGAAATGTTATGAGCAGAGAAATGATCATGAAAGAATATATCGATGCGATAAGATCCCGATACGATTATATCCTGATCGACTGTATGCCAAGCCTTGGTATGATGACGATCAATGCACTGGTTTCTTCCGATTCCGTGCTGATACCTGTACAGGCCGCATATCTGCCTGTTAAAGGACTTCAACAGCTGATTAAGACCATTCTTACAGTAAAGAAAAGATTGAACCGGAAACTGGCGATCGAGGGCATTCTCCTGACTATGGTAGATTTCAGAACCAATTACGCAAGGGACATTGCATCGAGAGTACATACAACATACGGAAGCCAGATAGAAGTATTTGAAAATGTGATTCCGATGTCTGTAAAAGCAGCTGAGACCAGTGCAGAGGGAAAAAGCATCTACATGCACTGCCCGAAAGGAAAAGTTGCCGAAGCATATAAGAACTTAACACAGGAGGTTTTGAAAAATGAAAAATAGAAGTGGCGAAAAGATAAAACTGGCAAGCATTGATGAACTGCTTGGTGTGGTAAATGAAGAATCTGCAATGGAGATAGAGATTAGTAAGATCCATCCGTTTAAAAATCATCCGTTCAAGGTGCTGGATGATGAAAAGATGCAGGATCTGGTTGAAAGTGTAAGGATCAATGGAGTACTGACACCGGTACTGCTTCGAATGGATGATAATGAAGAATATGAAATGGTATCCGGTCACAGAAGAATGCATGCAGCACAGCTTGCAGGACTTACAACTATTCCGGCAATCGTAAGAGAATTATCGGATGATGATGCCATTGTGGCTATGGTGGATGCTAACATTCAGCGAGAGGAATTGTTGCCGAGTGAGAAAGCATTTGCTTATAAGATGAAACTAGAGGCAATGAAAAGACAGGGAGTTAGAACAGATTTAACTTTGTCTCAAAATGAGACGAAGTTGAGATCTGATGAAGTCTTGAGCAAGCAAGTTGGGGAAAGTAGAGCTCAGGTTCAAAGATTTGTACGATTAACAGAACTTATTCCGGAACTTCTTGATCTGGTAGATAACAAGAAGCTTCAGTTTACGGTTGCTGTCAATATCTCCTACATCGATAAGGAAGTACAGGGATGGATCTACGAATATATCAGCGACACCGGATTCATCAAACCAAAACAGATTGCAGCACTCAGAAATCAGCTGAATGATGGACCAATCAATCAGATTCAGATGTTATCGATTTTCAATAACTGTGTGATGGCAAAGAAAGTATCCCGGTCTCTTACTTTCTCAGAAAAGAAACTGACAAAGTATTTTCCGGATGATTATACAGCCAAAGATATGGAGCAGGTGATTGAATCATTATTAGAAAAGTGGATGCAGGAACAGTCCTGTTAAGGAGAGAAAAAGCTAAGAAAACAATGTCAAAGAAGTTTAAAAAGAGGACTTCTTAGCAGAAAATGAAAGGAGGAAATTATGGAGAAAAAAATGACATTTAATTATTTTTACGGTACCGAAGCTGATCAGTTCAGCTTCTACCGCATACCAAAAGCATTATTTACAGACAGCTATTTTAAAGATTTATCAAGCGATGCTAAAATTTTATATGGACTGATGTTGGATCGAATGTCTCTTTCCATCAAAAATCAGTGGTTTGACGACAAAAACAGAGCATATATCTACTTTTCCATCGAAGATATCATGGAATTACTGAACTGTGGCAGAAATAAAGCCATCAAATCCATGAGAGAGCTGGATGACGAAACAGGAATTGGTCTGATTGAGAAACGCAGGCAGGGATTTGGAAAGGTGAATGTTATCTACGTAAAAACCTTTATGCCTGAGAAAACAGATGAGAAAAAATTTGGAGAGGAATTAGAGAAGTTTAAAAAACAAACTTCTGTGGAAAATGAAGAGCCTGTAGAAGTTTACAATTTAAACTTCATGAAGTCCCAAAATCAAACTTCTAGAAGTCCCGAAAACAAACTTCAAGAAGTTTACATTTCAAACCCTAATAATACTAATCTTAGTGATACTGAAATGAATGATAATAAATCTAATCCTATCATATCTGTGGATGAGAAAAGATTTGATAGCGATAA
>NZ_FMUW01000030.1:0-35456 GCF_900101315.1 Blautia sp. SF-50 | reverse complement strand
GCGCTTCTTTCCCTGATAATGGAATGACGTCTGATTTCTTTGGATATGGTACTTGGATCCTTGCTTAATTCTATTGCAATACTTCTAAATGAATCACCGTTATTTAAATGCTGTTCGATTATAATACGTGCAGATAAGTCAAGATGTTTTTGGTTGCCTTTTGGTCTTCCTGTATTCATTTTATCCTCCTTCTGCACAGGCAGGGGATCATCTGCAGTAGTATTTTATAAAAAGAAGAAGGAAAAATCCATGCAGAAGTAATTTCTACAGGTATAGAATTTACTCTTGCAAGGTAGAATTTAAAAATTCATTTAACTGATTTTTTTTCTTGCAGATCAAAAAAAGAACATTTGTTTGAAACTTTTGCCAAGTGAAGATTGTAAGTTTTACTCAGTTATGCTATAATGTGTTGGAAAAAATTTAAGAAAAGGAAATATCATTATGTCAGTGATACATGCGATTATATTGGGAATCATTCAGGGAATCACCGAATTTCTGCCGGTGAGCAGCTTCGGACATCTCTGTGGAGTGCAGGATCTTTTGGGCGGTACCAGAGGCTCCGGTGTGCTTTTTGAAGTGATGCTCCATCTGGGAACCATGATAGCTCTGATCCTTGTTTTTATGAAGGACATCAAGAAGATCGGGATCGAGCTGATCGGAATGATACTGGATCTGATCGGAAATGCCAATATTTTTCTCTATAACCGTAGGACTGGGAAAGAGCTTACCTACGCAAAGATCATAAGCGGAACTTACCGGAAGCTTACTGCCCTGATCATGGTATCCACCATTCCTACAGTCTTGATCGGATATCAGTGCAAACGACTTGTTGTGCGAAGCGCATCCTCACACATGTTTTCCGGGATCGGAATCCTTCTTACAGGTGTGATCCTCCTTGTTGTGGACTACAGTAATGTCAATGGCAGCAAGGGAACAAAAGAAACCAGCTTCGGAGATGCTATGTGGATGGGTATCTGCCAGGGCCTTTCTGTGTTTCCGGGCCTTTCCAGGCTTGGACTTACCATGAGTGCAGGACTTTTCTGCGGTCTCGGACGGAAGTTTGCAGTGAAATATTCGCTGCTGATGAGCATTCCGGCTGTGGTGGGAGCTTTTTTTGTGGAGATGGGAGAGTTCACTTCTGTTCATATGACTGTTGGCCAGGGATTTACTTATGTTCTTGGAATGATCGTGGCCGGGATCACAGGCTATCTGGTGATCCGTTTTATGCTTAAGCTTTCGAATCAGGTCAGACTGCGTTATTTTGCATTTTATTCTTTTGCAGCCGGAATCCTTATTCTGGTAGCGAATTATATTTGATATCAACTGGGAGGAGTCTGACAATGGCAGCTTCAAAAACGACAAAAAAAAGAAAAAGAAAACCTGCGGCGAAGCAGCAGCCTGTCGGTAACCGCTTTCAGACAGAGATCCTGATTCTTGTGATGTTTGCGGCCTGCCTGATCCTGATGATCAGTGCATTTGGTATGGGAGGGATCGTAGGAAATGCCATCAGTGCCGTATGCTTTGGCATCATGGGACTTTGTGCATATATTTTCCCGATCCTGCTTTTTGCCGGAGTTACGTTCCTGATCGTGAACAATACCAACCGCCTTGCCTACAAAAAGGTACTGGCGGGCGTGGTATTTTTTGTGTTCCTCTGCGGCTTTCTTCAGCTGATCACAGAGGGCTATACGCCAAGTACCACGTTTTCGGATTATTATTCACTGAGTTCGGAATACCGTACCGGTGGTGGAGTATTCGGTGGTGCAGTATGTATTTCCACAGCATCCGCTTTTGGCGTTGTGGGCGGAACTGTGATCATCGTTCTGGTGCTTCTTGTGTCTCTCATCATCATAACACAGAGATCCTTCTTCGGATTTATGAATAAGATCCTGGACTTTTTTACAGATGCAGCAAGAGAGGGCAGAGAAGCTTATCTTGAGGGACAGCCGGACAGAGAAAAGCAGAAGGAGCTTCGCAGAAAGATCCGTGCGGAAAAAAGAGCGGAGAAGATCCGCCGGCTGGAAGAAGAGCTGGAGGAAGAAGAACTTGCCCTTACAGAGAAAGATCCGGAAAATATCTCAAAAAAACAAAAGAAAAAAACAAGAAGATCGCAGAAAGAAAGACAGGCTGCGGTGAAGGCGAACCGGGAAGGAGAATTTAATCTTCCTTCTTTCCTTGATGAACAAAAGGCTGTACTTCCGGCAGATACAGATCTGACAGAAGAGGATCCAGGGCTTGATGAGAAACCGGAGGAGCATGCTCAGCCGCTGGAATTCCAGATCCACCGTTCACAGTCCCAGCCGGCCCGGGAAGAGTCGGAGGAGCCGGATTTCGAAAGAGAAATGCAGGAAGCCGAAGAGGAGGATGCTTATGCCGGCTACGAGGATGTGGATATTCCCGAGATGCAGCAGATCCTGCCGGCAAAGACAGCTGCAGCAGCAAAAGCTTCCCGGGAAACAGGAAAGGCAGCCGTTCCCGCTGAGATAAAGGAGGATCCTCAGCCGGAAGCTGAACAGAAGGCATCCCATCAACCCTCCAGAAACCCGAAGTCATCTCAGACAGAGATCGAGCATGGGATCAGAAATATTCAGCATGAGATCAGCCAGGGAGAAGCTCCGGAGAAGAAACCATATCAGTATCCGCCGCTGAAGCTTCTGAAGCGCGGAGATGGCAGATCTCAGGGAGATTCCGATGCACATCTGCGCAAAACAGCGCAGAAGCTTCAGGAAACCCTGCATAATTTCGGCGTCAATGTAACCGTTACCAATGTGAGCTGCGGACCTACCGTTACCCGCTATGAGCTGCAGCCGGAAATGGGTGTGAAGGTCAGCAAGATCGTTGGTCTTTCCGATGATATCAAGCTGAATCTTGCTACACCGGATATCCGCATCGAAGCACCGATACCGGGAAAGGCAGCCGTGGGGATCGAGGTCCCGAACAAGGAGAACAGCCCGGTCATGCTGAGGGATCTTCTTCAGTCAGAGGAGTTTAAAAATGCAAAATCCAAGCTGTCCTTTGCAGCAGGTAAGGATATTGCCGGAAAACCGGTAGTGGCAGATATTGCCAAGATGCCGCATCTTCTTATCGCCGGAGCAACCGGCTCCGGAAAATCCGTCTGCATCAATACGCTGATCATCAGCATCCTTTATAAGGCTACACCGGATGAGGTGCGTCTGATCATGATCGATCCGAAGGTGGTGGAGCTCAGTGTATATAACGGGATCCCGCACCTGTTCATTCCGGTGGTCACAGATCCGAAGAAAGCGGCCGGTGCGCTGAACTGGGCTGTTTCCGAGATGACCAGCCGTTACAATGCTTTTGCGGAATATGGGGTACGTAATCTTGGAGAATATAACAAAAAGGTTGCCAATATGCGGGTCCCGGAGGGAGAAAAGGCACCTGAGAAGATGCCGCAGATCGTGATCATCGTGGACGAGCTTGCGGATCTTATGATGGTTGCGCCGGGAGAAGTTGAGGATGCGATCTGCCGTCTGGCCCAGCTGGCACGTGCAGCAGGTATCCATCTGATCATTGCTACCCAGAGGCCATCGGTCAATGTCATCACAGGTCTGATCAAGGCCAATATGCCGTCCAGGATCGCATTTTCCGTATCTTCCGGTGTGGATTCCAGGACGATCCTGGATATGAACGGTGCCGAGAAGCTTCTTGGCAAGGGCGATATGCTGTTTTATCCTCAGGGGTATCAGAAGCCGGCCAGACTGCAGGGCGCTTTTGTTTCAGATGAGGAGGTCAGTGCAGTCGTAGAATATGTTTCTGACAAAAATCAGGGTGCTGTTTATGATACCTCCATCGAGAAGCAGGTCAATACAGCCGGTGTCCCGGGAGGAGCCGGCGGCGGTGACAGAGATGTCTATTTTACAGAAGCCGGTAAATTTATCATTGAGAAGGAAAAGGCCTCCATCGGTATGCTCCAGCGTATGTTCAAGATCGGATTTAACCGTGCGGCAAGGATCATGGATCAGCTTTGTGACGCAGGAGTGGTAGGTCCGGAGGAAGGAACCAAGCCAAGGAAGGTTTTGATGTCAGCAGAAGAATTTGAGAATTATCTGGAGGAGAACGGCGGATGAAAATAAGTATCCTGACAGTAGGGAAGATCAAGGAAAAATATCTGCGGGATGCCATTGCGGAGTATTCCAAGCGCCTCGGGCGTTACTGCAAGCTGGAGATCATAGAAGTGTCCGACGAAAAAACACCGGATAATGCCAGCGAAACAGTAGAAGATGCCATTCGGAACAAGGAAGGGGAGCGTCTTCTTAAATATATCCGGGATGATGCGTTTGTGATCACTCTGGAGATCGGAGGCGAACAGCTGACCTCTGAGAACTTCGCTCGGAAGATCAACGAGCTGGGAATACGTGGGACTAGCCATATCCAGTTTGTGATCGGCGGCTCTATCGGTCTTGGAAAAGAAGTACTGAAGAGATCAGACTATGCTTTAAGCTTTTCGAAGATGACATTTCCTCATCAGCTGATGCGTGTGATCCTTCTGGAACAGATCTACCGCAGCTATCGTATCATCAGCGGAGAACCCTATCATAAATAATATCATACTACATATCCGCAAATATCTTGACAATTTTCGGATATGTAGTATGATAAAAAAAGAGTAGCACTCGAAGCTCAAGAGTGCTAATAATCACAGAAAGAAGGAAATGAATATGGCATTAAAACCAGTTGCAGACAGAGTTATCGTAAAATATTTTGAGACAGAAGACAAAACCGCATCCGGCATCGTACTTCCGGACAGCTCCAAGGAGAAAACCCAGCAGGCAGAGGTTATCGCAGTAGGTGGCGGTAAGGTCGTAGACGGTAAAGAAGTACCGGTACAGGTAAAGCCGGGCGACCGTGTGATCTACGGAAAATACACAGGAACCGAGATCAAATATGAGGGTGAGAAATATCTGGTGATCAACGCAGATGATATCATTGCCATCGTAAAAGATTGATGAAGAATTTTTATCGTAATTTTCTGAAATTATGCTCCATGCTGGTGCAGCAGAATGTAGTGACCTTAAGTGTCAATCTTGCGGACAACATTATGCTTGGAGCCTTCAGCGAAACTGCATTATCCGGTGTGACCACCGTAAACCAGGTACAGTTCGTCTTTCAGCAGCTGCTTATGGCTCTGGGAGACGAACTTGTCATATTCGGAAGTCAGTACTGGGGAAAGAAAGAGACAGAGCCGGTAAGGAAGATCAGTGCCTGGGCCATGCGCACAGGCTTTTTTATTGCCCTTATGCTGTTTATCCTGGCCAGCCTTTTTCCAACACAGCTGCTGGGGCTTTTTACAACAGACCAGACGATTATCAAAGCCGGTCTTTCCTATCTGGCGATCATCCGGTTTACTTACTTTTTCTTTGCAGTGACGCAGATCCTGCTTGCTACACTGCGCTGTGTGGAAATTGCAGGGGTTGCCTTCGGGCTTTCGATAATGACTTAAGTGTAGTAATGGTAGGAATGTCCTATCAGATGCCGACAAACGGTGGTATCATTCGGGGAAGCGGAAGCATCGCTTATTCCATGAAGGTGGACCTGATCAGTACCTGGGGATTGTGATCCCTCTGTCCATGTTTATGGTATTTGTGGTCAAGGCATCTCCGGCAGTGGTGGTATGCTGCCTGAATGCAGATCAGATCTTTAAATGCGTGCCTGCATTTTTGAAGTGCAATTACGGACACTGGATCAAAAATATGACGAATTAAGGAAATATATATAGATCAGAGGCAAGATACAGAAAATTTATCTTGACGCCTGTGTGATCTGTATGTAGAATAAATACAAGCTTTAACGAAATGCAGTAAAAAAATCTCTGAAGAGCCAGGGACAGCTTGACAAAGGTAATATGGTATAGTATTATCTTACCTATATCATATTAAACTGGTGGGAAAAGAGGAATACTCACTGAAACACAGGAGGAACAGGAAATGAGAAAAAAAGTACTGGCAGCGCTTCTGGCAGCTGCAGTGGCAGGAACAACTGTTATGTCAGGAATGACTGCTTTTGCAGCAGAAACAGAAGGAACCAAGGCGGAAGGCGGAAATATTACCATTGCAGAAACAGCAGATCCGCAGAACATCAATCCGCTTTATGTTGTGGATCAGACAAGCTTCGATATGATGCAGGCACTGTACAGCCCGTTTTTTGAGATCGTGAACGGAGAGATGTATTACGGAAACGGACTTTGCGAAAGTGTAACAGCCAATGATGATGCCAGTGAATTCACACTGAAGCTCAAAGACGGACTGAAATGGCATGACGGTCAGCCGATCACAGCCGATGATGTGGTATTCACCATGCAGGTGCTGGTAGATGAGAAGCAGAATGTTCCGTATTCTTCTTACGGATACGTTAATGACAAGGCAGTAGAGGCAGAGAAGGTTGATGACCTTACAGTCAAGATTTCCCTTGGATCATCTTCCGCAGGATTTCTTGGCGGACTGAGCCAGGTTTACTGTATTCCGAAGCATATTTATGACGGCGTGGAGAATATCGGAGAAAGTGATCTCAACAATGAACCGGTGGGAAGTGGTCCTTTTAAGTTCGAGGAATATAAATCCGGAGAGTATTATAAAGTAACAAAATTCGATGACTATTTTGATGATGTAAATCTGGATTCCATCACCTTCAAGATTGTAAAGGATTCCAGCTCCGCCAATGCGGCACTTGCAAGCGGAGATCTGGATGCACGTTTGATCAGTGCAGATGATTACGATACCGTCAGTGCTTACGATAACGTAAACATCAATACCTATAATTCCGGACGTGTCAACGCCATGTTCATGAATGAGCTGAACGAAGATCTTCAGGATGTAAAGGTACGTCAGGCGATCGCATACGCACTGAATAAAGAGGAGTTCTGTCAGTTTGCTTTCCTTTCCGAGGATTATGCAGAGCCTGCAGATTCTATTTTTACACCGGATACACTCTACTATACAAAACCGGACAATACCTACGACAATGATCCGGCTAAAGCACAGGAGCTCCTTTCCGAAGCAGGAAAGACAAGTCTTTCTCTGAATCTGATGTATATCTCCACAGATAAGACAATGGAGAGTGAGGCTCTGTATGTACAGTCTGCCCTTGCCAATGTAGGAATCACCATCAATCTTCTTCCTACAGATGAGTCTACCTTCAAGAATAAGACAAAGGATCCGGAGTGCACAGATTATGATCTGGTACTGAGCTTCTACACTCTGGGAGAAGAGCCGAGCCTTTATGCAGACATGAGTTCTTCCGTCAGCCGTTCCAACTATTCCAGGATCAAGGATACAGATCTGGATGCATTGTGGGAAGAGGGCAACAGCACTGCAGATGAGACAAAACGTGGCGAGATTTATAAGGAGATCCAGAATACGATCAATGATAACATGTATATCTATCCGATCGCTTATTCCAATGGTTTCTATGCGGTAAGTAAAGATTTCGGAGGCTTTGATGAATGTCTGTTAAAAACTATTTATTATGATTATTCCAAGATCTACACATTGGAGAAATAAATAATTTTATAGCGGATGAATACCGGAAACAGAAAGAGGCTGACGCGTTTTTGCGCCAGCCGATTTCCTGTTTTCGGGGAAAATAAAGGAGGTACATTTTGAAGAAGATCGTAAACCGTCTGATACAGTGTATTCTGACACTGTTTATTGTCTCTGTTCTCTGCTTTGCACTGACAAAAGCAGCGCCCGGAGATCCTGTCCTGACTTATGTGGAACCAAATATGAGTGAAGAATATATCCAGAACCTGAGAGAAAGCCTGGGACTTACAAAGCCTGTCTATGAGCAGTACTTTCTGTGGCTGGGAAGGATCCTTCACGGGAATTTCGGAAATTCCCTGATGAATAACCGACCGGTCCTGACACAGATGCTGGAGAGGCTTCCCGCAACCGTGATCCTAATGGGAACCAGCATGCTGCTTGGTTTTCTCATTGCCATTGTACTGGGCCTGTATTCCGGAAAGAATAAAAATGGTGTTCTGGATAAGATCACCAGCATGTTCTGTTATGTAGGTATCTCCATTCCTACGTTCTGGTTCGGTATCATGCTGATCTATCTCTTCAGTGTGCATCTCCATATCCTGCCAAGTATCGGTATGCATTCAGACGGCAACCGTTCCTTAGGAGATCTGATCCTTCATATGGTCATGCCCTGCGCAGTTCTGACCTTTGCAAATGCGTCACAGTACATACGGTATTTAAGAAGCAGTACCATTACGGAAATGTCCTCCGATTATGTTATGGTGCAGAAGGCTTACGGAATGAAAGAGTCTGGAATCCTTTTCCGGCATGTACTGAAAAATGCCATGCTTCCTATGATCACAGTTCTCGGAATGAGCCTGCAGTCTCTGGTTTCCGGTGCCATTATCACCGAGCAGGTTTTTGCATGGCCGGGAATCGGTCAGCTGGCAGTGACCGCTGTTATGCAGTATGATTATCCCCTGATCATGGGAATCACCATGTTTACCGCGCTTCTCGTGGTGCTCGGAAATCTTCTGGCAGATATCCTGTATGCTGTCTTTGATCCGAGGATCCGCAAAGCAGGATGTTAGGAGGTAAAGGGACATGAGAGAAAATATCTGGAAAAATATCAAACTTGGTTTTAAGACAAATAAACTTGCAGTGGTAGGTGCAGCAGCGATCATCCTGCTGGCACTGATCTCCATTTTTGCCTTTTTGTATCCGGTAGATCCCAATGCCATCAGCGCCACAGAGAGACTGAATGCTCCTTCCATGGCGCATCTTTTCGGTACGGATGATATGGGACGGGATTATCTGGCCCGCTGTATTTACGGAGGAAGAGCATCCCTTCTGGTGGGCTTCCTTTCCATGGTGCTTTCGACAGCCCTTGGTGTGATCATCGGTTCCATCAGCGGTTTTGTGGGAGGAACGGTGGATGCGGTGCTGATGCGTCTGGTGGATGCACTGATGAGCCTTCCGACATTTCTGATCATGATCGTTATGAATGCCTTCCTGAAACCGGGACTTCAGAACATTGTCCTGATCATCGGCTTTCTGACCTGGATGAACATTGCCAGGATCGTCCGTGGCGAGACCATTTCCCTGAACGAGAGAGAGTATGTCATCTATGCAAAGATCTCCGGACAGAAGAAATTCTCCACCATTGTACATCATATCCTGCCTAACATCATGCCTACCATTATCGTGGCTGCAACCATGAACATTGCCAATGCCATCCTGATGGAATCTGCACTGAGCTTTTTCGGCCTGGGTATCCAGCCGCCTACGGCTTCCTGGGGAAGTATGCTGAGCAATGCACAGCGCTATATCCAGCAGGCACCGTATCTGGCTATTTTCCCCGGAATCCTGATCCTGATCACGGTCGTCAGCTTCAATTATCTGGGAGAAGTATTAAGAAAAGTATTCGAGCCCAAGTAAGGAGGACATTTACATATGGAAAAATTACTGGAAGTAAAAGATCTGAAGGTGTCTTTCTTTACAGACCTTGGAGAGACACAGGCAGTAAAAGGTGCAGGCTTTGCCATCGGTGAGGGGGATTTTTTCGGGATCGTAGGAGAGTCCGGAAGCGGAAAAAGCGTGACCACCAAATCCATTCTCCGTCTCGGACCATCCAACTGTAAGATCATGGGTGGTGAGATCCTGTTCCGGGGAGAAGATATCCTGAAGAAAAATGAAGCAGAGCTCCGTGAGATTCGCGGTGGTGAGATCGCCATGATCTTTCAGGATTCTCTTTCCGCACTGAATCCGGTTTACACTGTTGGCAATAAGATGGTAGAGCTGATCCGGCGCCATACCAATATGAACAAAAAAGAAGCAAAGGCCCGGGTGCTGGAGCTTCTCACAGCCGTTGGCATCACAGACCCGGAAAAGGCTATGAACAGCTATCCCCACGAGCTTTCCGGCGGTATGCGCCAGCGTGTGATGATCGCCATGGCCATGAGCAGTGATCCGAAGATCCTGATCGCAGATGAGCCGACCACAGCCCTGGATGTTACGATCCAGGCGCAGATCCTTCATCTGCTTCTGGAACTTCAGAAAAAAAACAATATGAGCATCATCCTGATCACCCATGATCTGGGCGTTGTAGCGCAGACCTGTAAACGGGTAGCTGTCATGTGTGGTGGCTACGTGGTGGAAGAGGGAACTGTAGAAGAGATTTTTCTTCATCCGGGACATCCCTATACACAGGCACTGATCGCAAGCATGCCGCGGGTGGGAGGTACCTTTGAACAGTTTCTGGAGAGAGATCTTTCGGACGGAAACGGTGATCTGTGTCCCTTCCTGAATCGCTGTAAATATGCGGACAAAAACTGTGAAGCCTGTCTTCCGAAATATTATGAGGCTTCAGAGGGACACAGGATATTCTGTCACAGAAGGGAGGAGAAGAGATGAGCAAGCCCTTAATTGAAGTAAAAGATCTGAAAGTATATTTTAAACAGAAATCTCCGAAGCTTCTGTCCTTTAAGCCGGGCATACTGAAGGCTGTGGATCAGGTAAGCTTTTCGATTGAAAAGGGGAAAACCTTCGGTCTGGTAGGAGAATCCGGAAGCGGAAAATCTACCATCGGAAAGGCAATCCTACGTTATCATAAACCCACAGGCGGTGAGATTTTTTATGAAGGAACAGAGATCGGAGCCATGGGGGAAAAAGAACTGCTTCCATACCGCAAAAAAATGCAGTCCGTTTTTCAGGATCCCTATTCCTCTCTGGACCCAAGCCATACAGTGCAGGATATCATCTGTGAGCCTATGGCGATCCATAAAATGTACACGCAGAAAGAACGTAAGGAGCGTGCAAAAGAACTGATCCGCGTGGTTGGCCTTAAAGAGCAGGATCTTCTGAAGTATCCTCATGAGTTCTCCGGCGGACAGCGTCAGAGGATTTCCATTGCAAGAGCACTTTCCGTACAGCCGGAATTTGTAGTCTGCGATGAGCCCATTTCTGCGCTGGATGTTTCCCTGCAGGCCCAGATCGTTCAGATGCTTCAGGATCTTCAGGAAAAATACGGGCTGACCTATCTGTTCATCAGCCATCAGCTGCAGGTGGTCCAGAAGATCTGTGATGAGATCGGGGTGCTTTATCTTGGAAATCTCATGGAGATCGCAGATGCAGATAAGCTCTATTCCAATCCGCTGCATCCTTATACAAAAATGCTGATCTCCTCGATACCGGTTCCGGACCCGAGAGTCAAAACTCTGGATCAGATCGTTACGGATACCGGAGTACAGTCCAGATCTATCGGGGGCTGTCGCTTCCATAACCGCTGTCCGTGGTGTGAGGAACGCTGCAGACAGGAAACCCCGGCACTTCGTCAGGTGGAGCCGGGACATATGGTAGCATGTCATAAATATCAGGAAAAGAAATAATCATAAAATACGGGAAGGTAAATAAAAAAGTGGACAAAAATATATATAAAAACTATCTGGCGATCCTCCGTGAGGAGATGATCCCAGCTATGGGATGTACAGAACCGATCGCTCTGGCCTATGGTGCGGCAAGAGCAAGAGAGATCCTTGGGAAAGAGCCGGAGCGTATCGTAGCAAAATGTTCCGGAAATATCATCAAAAATGTGCGTTGTGTGATCATTCCCAATTCAGGAGGCTTAAAGGGGATTCCTGCAGGGGTGATTCTTGGGGCGGTGGCAGGAGATGCCTCACTGAATATGGAAGTTCTTTCCAAAGTCGATGAAAAGGGCAGGGCACGCTGCCGGGAACTTCTGGAGGCAGATATCTGTAAGGTGGAGCTTCTGGACACGCCGGTAGTCCTTCACATTATCATCGAAATGTATGCCGGTGAAGATGCCGTCAGCCTGGAGATCAAATACGACCATATCAACGTGACCAGGATCAGCAAAAACGGAGAGATCCTCCTTGATGCAGATAAAGCAGTGGAAGAAAAGGAAGAGACGGACCGCGGCCTGTTAAATCTGGATGATATTCGGGAATTTGCAGATACCGTAGAGCTTTCCGATGTAAAGGAGCTTCTGGATGCGCAGATCAGAAGCAACATGGCCATTGCTCATGAGGGAATGACCGGAAAATACGGCCTGGGTATCGGGCGCGTGATCCGTGAAAATTATTCTCACGATATGCTCACCAGAATGAGAAGTCTTACTGCAGCGGCTTCTGAGGCACGTATGGGTGGCTGTGATATGCCGGTTGTCATCAATTCCGGAAGCGGAAATCAGGGAATTGCATGCTCTGTTCCGCTGATCGTCTATGCAAGAGAGATGGAGCTGCCGGATTACAGCCTCTACAGGGCTCTGGTGTTTTCCAATCTTCTCACAGTTTATCAGAAACAATATATAGGGAAGCTGTCTGCCTTCTGCGGTGCGGTATCGGCCTCCTGTGCAGCCGGAGCTGCCATTACCTATATGGTAGGCGGAGATATTTCCCTGATCAAAAAAACGATCGAGAATACCCTTGCCAATATTCCGGGAATCATCTGTGATGGGGCCAAGATTTCCTGTGCTGCCAAGATCGCAGCCTGTCTTGACGCAGCCTTCCTGGCGCATCATCTTGCCATGAACGGGCAGTCTTATGCACCTTATACAGGAATTCTCCAGGAAGAAACCGCAGAGACCATCAGCTGTGTGGGACAGATCGGAAAAGACGGTATGAAGGAAACAGACAGAGAGATCCTCAAGATCATGCTGGAGCATTGATCCGCATCGGAGACGGCACAGATTAAACAGAAAAGGTTGGATTTATGGACAACGAATTAAGAATTGCAATACTGATCGATGCAGATAATGTATCAGACAAATACATCAAGATCATCGTGGATGAAGTGGCAAACATCGGCATAGCCACCTACAAACGGATCTATGGAGACTGGACCAGTGCACGGCTTTCCTCCTGGAAAAAGGTTCTTCTGGAGGATTCCATCATTCCTATCCAGCAGTACAGCTATACCACCGGAAAAAACGCCACTGATTCGGCGATGATCATTGATGCCATGGATATTCTGTATTCCGGAAATGTGGATGGATATTGTATTGTTTCTTCGGACAGCGATTTCACCCGTCTGGCAGCAAGGCTCCGGGAATCCGGAATGCTGGTCCTGGGTATGGGAGAGGAGAAGACGCCGAAGCCGTTTATTTCCGCATGCAACCAGTTTAAATATCTGGATCTTCTCTACCGCAACCAACAGGAGGAAGAGAAGAAGGAAGATCTGGCTACTGCAGCAGAAGCTAAAAAATCCGGAAACAGCAGCAAACAGAGTAGCTCCGGCTCTAGGAAGAACAAAGATCTCAAGCGGGTGCGCAAGGCCATTAATGCCATCATTGAGAAATTTTCTGACGAAGAGGGATGGCTTTCCTCCGGACAGCTGGGCGATCAGCTTGGGAAACGACTTCCGGATTTTGATGTGCGTAATTACGGATATTCCAAGCTGACCCCCTTTATCAAATCTCTGGGAAATTATGAGACAGGCAGGATCCCCACAGGAAGCGGAGGGAGAAAGCAGATCTATTTCCGGATGAAGGAGGATAAACAATGAAGAATTATCTGGCACCTATGGAGGGCGTAACCAACTGGGTCTACCGGAATGCATATCATGACTGTTTTTATCCCATGGATAAATACTTTACTCCCTTCATCACTGCCAAGCCCAATAAACGTCTCAGCAGCAAGGAGATCAAAGAGGTATCACCGAAAACCAACGGAGATCTTCCGGTGATTCCTCAGATCCTGACCAACAATGCGGAGGATTTTGTGAAAACAGCCCATATCTTCCGGGATGAATACGGACACAGGGAAGTGAATCTCAATCTGGGATGCCCCTCGGGAACTGTTACAGCCAAGGGAAAGGGTGCCGGTTTCCTGGGCGAGCCGGATAAGCTGGAACGTTTTCTGGATGAGATCTTCGAAAAAACCGGGATGGAGATCTCCATAAAAACGAGAGTGGGAACGGATTATGAGGAAGACTGGGAACGGCTTCTTGAGATTTACGGCAGATATCCCCTGAAGGAGCTGATCATCCATCCACGCCTTCTGAAGGATCATTATAAGGGGATTCCCAGATATGGACTGTATGAGGAAGCAAGGGAAAAGCTGAAGGTTCCCCTGGGATATAACGGGGATATTTTTTCAGTGGAGGCTTATCAGGAAATCCGGGAGAAATTTCCGGATGCAGACAGCGTCATGTACGGAAGAGGCCTGATCGCAAGGCCCTATCTTCTGGATGCCATTATGCAAAAAGAAGCCGGAGAGGATCACCGGGAAGAATACCGGAAAAAGTTGCGGCAGTTCCATGACCGTCTTTACCGGGATTATCAGGAATATCTTTCAGGAGAACGAAATGTACTTTTCCGCATGAAGGAATTGTGGAGTTATATGGCACCAAGCTTTACCAATTATGCCAGATATCTGAAAAAGATCAAAAAATCCCAGCATTTTGGTGACTATGAGGCAGCAGTTATGAGCCTTTTTGGAGAACAGGAGATCTTAAAGGTATGAACAGTATAAAAGAAAAATTTGATGAGTTTATTTCCCAGTATCCCATTTTTGAGTATCGTGTGCTGGATACCGGGGATATTAAAGTACAGTCACGTGTACGCACGATCTGTAAACAGGAATGTGAACGTTATGGAAGCACATGGGCCTGTCCTCCGGCAGTGGGAGAGCTGTCAGAATGCGAAAAGAAGATCCGAAGCTATCCGAAAGCAGTTTTCTTTTCCAGCGTTGCGGAGGTATCGGATATCATGAACATGAAGGAGATGCTTTCCACAAGAATGGAACACGAAGCGCTTACAGAGAAGGTACGTGATTTTCTGGAGGGAGAGGGCTATGAGACCTTTACGCTTTCTACGGAATCCTGTGACTTCTGTGAACGCTGTGCCTATCTGGACGGAAAACCATGCCGTTTTCCGGAGCATATGCATCCATGTCTGGAAAGCTATGGCGTGGTAGTCAGTGAGATCGTAGAAAAGGAAGCTATGGAATACAATCTGGGTGGAAATACCATTCTCTGGTTTTCCATGGTGCTGATCCGCAGATAAAAGACAAAAAGCAGATACAGTGAAAGATACATAAGAAGAAATCCTCCGGCATAGATTAATGATAAAAGCCGGAGGATTTTTTTAATGAGAAAAATGTCAGCTTTTCTGGAGCTTCCCGGGGAACCGGCATTTCGGGAGGTGCAGGTGATACTTACGGGAAAACGCCGGGCAGTGATCGAAAATTACCGGAATATCCAGAGCTATACAAGGGAGGAGATCCTGATACTGACACCTTCCGGCAGACTTGTGATCCGTGGGAAAAACCTTGTGATCCCCTTCTACACAACCCTTGAACTATGTATCCGCGGGCAGATCGAAAGCATTACGCTGGAGGAGGGAAATAAGTAATGGTCCCAGGTTTTGTGCGGGTTTCTGTCAAGGGGCAGCAGTGCCAGCGGTTTGTGAATCTGTGCAGAGGCAGGGAAATGGATCTGAAAAGGATCATCCGCACCGGCGAGACGGAGCTTCAGCTCACCATGAAAGTAGCGGATTTTCTGCAGATCTCGCCACTGCGGAGAAAAACAGGGGTACATATTCACATCCTGAAAAAAAGAGGACCTTTGTTTTTTCTGCTTTTCTGTAAAAAAAGAAAAATGATCCCCGTGGGGTTTCTGGCAGTTTTCTGCCTCCTTTTTTTTCTGTCAGGCAGAGTGTGGAACGTTGAGATCCGGGGAAATATTTTAAATCCCACTCCCCAGCTGATGAGCTTTCTGAAAGAGCAGGGGGTCTGTTTCGGAGTATCCAGAAAAAAGATCAGCTGCAGTGCACTTGCAGCTTCCCTGCGAAGAGAATTTCCGGAGATCACCTGGGTGTCTGCCGGATTTTCGGGAACGGGCCTGCGTTTTGAGATCCGGGAGGGAACTGCCGGAGAAAAAGCAGAGCCGGAAGAAAGAGCATGCAGTCTGTTTTCAACTCTGGACGGTGTGATCGATTCCATGGTCACACGGCAGGGAACTCCTCTTGTCAGGGCTGGGGATGAAATAAAAAAAGGTCAGGAACTGGTTTCCGGGATCGTGGACATCACCGATGACAGTCAGGAGGTCATCCGCTATGCATATGTTCAGGCAGATGCGGATATTTACATCCGACATACCATTGCCTATTACGATACCTTTCCGTTGGACATAGAGAAAAAGGTATGGTCCGATAAAAAGAAAACAAGGCTTTTTTTTCAGCTGGGAAACTGGTTTCTGGACTTTTCCTCTCCTCTGAAACAAAATGAGGAACGCCTCGTCAGCCGGGAACCTCTTTTCAGTATCGGGATTTTTCGTTCTCCTGTTACCCTGGGGATCGCTGCGATCGGAAAGTATGAAGTACAGAAAGAGCAGCTGACAGAGGATGTCGCAAAAAAACAGGCCATACAAAGGCTTTATGCCTATGAAGAAAAATTAATAGAAAAAGGGGTTCAAATATCTGAAAATAATGTTAAAATAGAAATAAATCACCAGGACTGCGTCAGCAGAGGCACTCTTACCGTCATTGAACGGACCGGAAGAGAAGCCCCCACAGAAAAAAAGACGCAGCCAAAAGAAAGGACACCAGAGGATGGCTAGCAGCATTATCGAATTATATGTGGATGTGCCGGCAGACCGCCAGGCGAATATTTTCGGACAGTTTGACGAGCATCTGAAGCTGATCGAACGTACTCTGAACGTAACCATGATCTTCCGTGACGGTTCTCTTAAGATCCTGGGAAGCCAGGAGGGAGCCACACAGGCCAGGGCGATCGTGGAGGAACTGAACACACTTGCGGGCAGAGGCAATACCATCACACAGCAGAATGTGAATTACGCACTTTCCCTTGCCATGGAGAAGATCGGCTCCGTGATGGAGGAGATCGACAAGGATTTTATCTGTAATACCATACAGGGCAGACCCATCAAGCCCAAGACTCTCGGACAGAAGGACTATGTGGAACAGATCCGTAAGAAGATGATCGTGTTCGGCGTGGGACCTGCCGGAACCGGCAAAACCTATCTTGCCATGGCTATGGCAGTAACTGCTTTTCGCAATGAGGAGGTTTCCAGGATCATTCTTACCAGACCGGCCATTGAGGCAGGCGAGAAGCTGGGATTCCTTCCTGGCGATCTCCAGAGCAAGGTCGATCCCTATCTGCGTCCTCTTTATGACGCATTGTATCAGATCATGGGCGCAGACAGCTTTGCCAAAAACATGGAGAAGGGGCTCATCGAGGTTGCCCCTCTTGCCTATATGAGGGGACGTACACTGGATAATGCCTTCATCATCCTGGATGAGGCACAGAATACCACACCTGCCCAGATGAAGATGTTCCTGACCAGGATCGGCTTCGGTTCCAAGGTGATCATCACAGGAGATGCATCCCAGAAGGACCTTCCCAGGGACGCCACGTCCGGTCTGGATGTGGCGATGAAGGTGCTGAAGAAGATCGATGACATCGGATTCTGTCAGCTGACCAGCAAGGATGTTGTACGTCATCCACTTGTACAGCAGATCGTACAGGCCTATGACGATTATGAAAAAAAACAGAAGCCTGCCAAATCCAGGAAGGATGACAGGTATGCTGTAAAAAATAAGGAGTACAGAAGATGACCATAAATATCGAATATGAGACAGATCAGGAGTTAGGCATTGACTATGCTGCCCTTGCATCCCAGGTTGCGGACAAGGTTCTTGAAATGGAAAAATGTCCCTATGACGGACAGGTCAATCTTGTCCTGACAGACAACGAGGAGATCAAGAGGGTAAATACGGAATTCCGGAATATCCAGGCTCCTACGGATGTGCTGTCATTTCCTATGATCCCCTTTGAGACACCGGCGGATTATTCCGTTGTGGAAGAGGATGAGTCCTATTTTGATCTGGACAGTGATGAACTCCTTCTTGGAGATATCATGATCTCCGTGCCTAAGGTTTTTGCCCAGGCAGAGGAATACGGACATAGTGTGACAAGGGAATTCTGTTTCCTGGTGGCACACAGTATGCTGCATCTTCTGGGCTATGATCATATGACAGAGGATGAGGCAAAGGTCATGGAAGCCAAGCAGGCAGCGGCACTGAAGGAGCTGGGGATCAACCGCTAGACGGGCTGTCCCACGGAAAAGCTAAGCGGAAAACTCTTCCGCTTTAAGAAAAGGAGGTAATATATGAGAATGAAAAAGACAGGTATCCTGGCAGGTATCACAGCTGCATGCGTCTGCATTGCCCAGACTGTTCCCGCTTTTGGAGCAGGGCAGGATCTGGTAGGCTTTGTCCCCAATGAGGAAAAGCAGGAAGAAACCCAGGTAAAGAGCTATCTTACCGGCGAAAATGTTCCGGAGAGTATTGGACGGAGAAGACCGGTTGCCGTGATGATGGGCAACAACAGTGTCGGAGCTCCCCAGAGTGGTATCGGACATGCCGGTGTTGTCTACGAAGCGCCGGTGGAAGGTAATATTACCCGTCTTATGGGCATTCTCGAAGATTACGATGAGCTGGAACGGATCGGTTCCGTTCGCAGCTGCCGTGACTATTATCTCTTTTATGCCAACGAATTTAATGCGATCTATGCCCACTACGGACAGGCTGCCTATGCACTGCCTTATCTGGAGCAGCATGTGATCGATAACCTTAACGGGATCCAGATCGGCAAGCTGGCTTTTTTCCGCACAACAGACAGGAAGGCACCTCACAATGCCTATACAGATGCCAGCCACCTTCAGGCAGGTATAGATGCTATGGGATACAGTCAGGAATATAAAGAAGAATATACCGGACATTATCTTTTTGCAGAAGATGGTACAGAAACTGTACCGGATGGGATCACAGCCAGCCTTGTGAAGCTGGATAATTTTACTGACAATCATCCCTGGTATGAATACGATGAGGAGACAAAGGAATATAAGAGATTCCAGTTTGGCAAGGAACATGTGGATCAGCTGGATAATGAACCGCTTACCTGCGACAATATCATCCTTCAGTATTCATCCTGCCCGGCCTACGATGGAAACGGCTATCTGAATATTGATGCCATTTCCGGCGGAGAGGGCAAGTTTATTACCAGAGGCAGAGCCATTGATATCCGCTGGGAGAAGGATTCTCCATGGGGGATCACGCATTATTACGACGGAAATGAACAGGAGATCCGCCTGAATCAGGGTACTACCTGGGTGGAGATCGTACAAAATGACAGGATTGATTCCGTTACTTATCAGTAAGACTAATATACAGGTATCAGGAGAAACAAAAAACATGAACGCAAATTACAGGGAACGACTGAAAGACAAGAAACGCATCGTTATCAAGATCGGATCATCATCACTGATCCACGCAGAAACAGGAAGACTGGATTTCCGTAAGCTGGAGATCCTGGCCAGAGAGCTCAGCGACCTTCACAATCAGGGGAAAGACGTAGTGCTGGTATCCTCCGGAGCCATTGCGGTAGGTGCAGCTGCACTGGGTATGAAGGGAAAGCCAGCAGAGCTTGAGAAAAAGCAGGCCTGTGCAGCTGTGGGACAGGCCAGGCTGATGACCATTTATCAGAAGCTTTTCGGGGAATACAATCAGATGGTGGCACAGATCCTGATGACCAAGAATACCATGGTCAACAATACCAATCGCAGGAATGCCCAGAATACCTTCCAGCAGCTTCTGGCAGAAAAGGTGATCCCCATTGTAAATGAGAACGACTCGGTATCCTCCTACGAATTCCAGAACCTGGTAAAATTCGGAGACAACGATACCCTTTCCTCAGTGGTTGCTGCATTGATCGATGCGGATCTTCTGATCCTCATGTCCGATATTGACGGTCTTTTTACAGACGATCCCAATTCCAATCCGGATGCACAGTTTATCGATATTGTAGAAAACATGGATGACAATATGCGTAAGCTTGGCAAATCCTCCACAGGAAGCAATGTCGGTACCGGGGGAATGGCAACCAAGCTTACCGCTGCGATCATCGCCACTGCGGCAGGGGCGGACATGGTCATTGCCAACGGAAACGACTTCCACAACATCCACAGGATCGTGGAAGGCAGGAGCTGCGGAACATTATTTGTAGGAAACAAGAAGGAAGAATTCTTCCTCATTGATTATATCGAAAAACTGCTTTAAGGAGAATAACATTATGATGGACAATATCAAGATCGACAGGATCAACGCACTGGCACATAAACAGAAAAGTGTAGGTCTTACCGAGGAAGAAAAGGTGGAACAGGCGAAGCTTCGGAGAGAATATCTGGATGCAGTGAAGGGAAATCTCCGTGCGCATCTGAATAACATCGATATCAAAGAAAAGGATGGCAGCATCACCAATCTTGGAGAAAAATATGGAAGAAAAAAAGGAAATTAGAAAAAAGGTCTTCAAAGCCAGAAAAGAACATACCGATGCCTGGATCCGGGAAAACAGTCTCCGGATCACAGAGGCCCTGACACAGCTTCCGGAATACCGGAATGCAGAACGGATCATGGCATACGCAGATTATAACCATGAAGTGATCACACGCTATATCATCGAGCAAGCCTGGAAAGACGGCAAGGAAGTGGCAGTGCCAAAGGTTTTCGGAAAGGATATGGTATTTTACAGACTGACCGATTTCAGTCAGCTGGAATCCGGCTACTTCGGGATCCCTGAGCCAAAGGAAGACGGAGAAACGGTTTCTTGGGAAGAAGCCATGATGGTCATGCCCGGGGTGGCTTTTGACGTGAACTGCAACCGGGTAGGCTATGGTGGCGGTTTTTATGACCGCTTTCTGGAAAAACATCCGGAGGTCTGCCGCGTTGCAGTAGGATTTTCCTTCCAGATCCTTCCGGAGGTTCCCACAGAGCCTACGGATATCCGTCCGCAGGTCATTGTGACGGAAGAGAATATATACCGCGATGCACAGTAAGATATTGCTGTAAAGACAGAAAGAAAGGCAGGAATATTTGGAAATGAATGAAATGCTTGAAAAACTGGGACAGAATGCGAAAGATGCGGAGACAGTCCTTCGAAATCTTTCCACAAATGACAAAAATAAAACCCTGGAAGCTGTGGCAAAGGCTCTTGTCGCTCATACCGATGAGATCCTGAAGGCCAATGCCCTGGATGTGGAAAACGGCAAAAAGAATCAGATGCCGGAAGGACTGATCGACCGTTTGATGCTGACACCGGAGCGGATCGAAGGAATGGCAGACGGACTTCGTCAGCTTACCGGTCTTGAAGATCCCATCGGGGAAGTTACCGGTATGAAAAAACGTCCCAACGGACTTCTGATCGGACAGAAACGTGTTCCCTTAGGTGTGATCGGCATCATTTACGAAGCACGTCCCAATGTTACCTCAGATGCATTCGGTCTCTGCTTCAAAACCGGAAATGTTGTGATCCTGAAGGGGGGAAGCGACGCAATTCATTCCAATACTGCCATTGTCAACTGTATCCGTGAGGCATTAAAAGCCTGCGGCATTATCGAGGATGCTATCCAGCTGATTCAGGATACCTCCAGAGAAACGGCTGCGGAATTTATGAAGCTGAACCGGTATGTGGATGTACTGATCCCACGTGGCGGAAGAGGACTAATCAAAGCAGTGGTAAACCAGAGTACGATCCCTGTCATCGAGACCGGAACCGGAAATTGCCATATCTATGTGGACGAGACTGCAGATCTTCAGATGGCAGCGGATATCGTGATCAATGCAAAGACCCAGCGTGTGGGTGTATGCAATGCATGCGAGTCCCTTCTTGTAAACCGTAAGGTGAAGGACGATTTCCTGCCGGTACTGGCCGGACGCCTTAAGGAGAAGCATGTGGAGGTCCGTGCAGATGAAGCGGCAAAGGCTCTGATGCCGGGAGCAGTTCCTGCAACAGAAGAGGACTGGGGAACGGAATATCTTGACTATATCCTTTCTGTAAAGGTAGTGGATTCCGTGGAGGAAGCCATTGCACATATCAATAAATATAATACAAAGCATTCGGAGGCCATCATTACCAATGATTACACCCATGCCCAGAAATTCCTGGATGAGGTAGATGCAGCGGCAGTTTATGTGAACGCTTCTACCAGATTCACCGATGGAAATGAGTTTGGATTCGGTGCGGAGATCGGGATCAGCACCCAGAAGCTCCATGCAAGAGGCCCAATGGGACTCCTTGCACTGACCACCACCAAGTATATCATTTATGGTAATGGACAGGTACGTCCGTAAGACAGATACAGTAAAGCGGATTCTTTGGTCCGCTTTACTTTTTTGAAGCGTTGTGCTATACTTTTTTGTAATTGGATTTAAACAGACTAACTCATAACAGGAGGACTTATAAATGAAAAAAAAGCAGCTTTTTGCAGTCCTGCTTGCAGGTTCCATGACTGTTGGAATGGCACCTGCCGCAGCGTTTGCCGCTGAAGATACCGGAGCGGTAACAGAGGCAGAAGCACCGACTGCAGACGAGAATACAGAAACACCAGATGACGGAGCAGCTGTGGATGACCAGTCACAGAGTGAAGCCGACGCCCAGGCAGAAGCAGCAGCCCAGGCAGCGGCTCAGGCAGAGGCAGAAGCCCAGGCCCAGGCGGAGGCCGAAGCACAGGCAGCAGCCCAGGCCCAGGCGGAAGCAGAGGCCCAGGTAGCAGCCCAGGCACAGGCGGAAGAGGCGCAGCAGGAGCAGACGGAAACAACTGCAGAAGCAGCAAATGCCGTTGTAAAGACAGCAGAAGATCTTAAGAATGCGATTAAAGGGGCTCCGGATTTTACAGGTTCTATTGATGATACGGAAGAGAATCTTTATGCTTCGTCTTATAAGATCCTGATCAGTGAATCCTTTGCTCTTACAGAGCCGATTACGGTTCCTGAGAATAAGAATATTGCAATTTTCAGTGTGCAGGGAAGTGAAACCACAGTCAGTCGTGGAGCAGTAACCGGTGATATGTTTAAAGTAAGCCCTGGTAGTATTTTGTCCATGACCAAGAATGACGGAGATGGCACCACAACAATTGGTAAACTTCTTATCGATGGAGCTAAAGCTGATGGAACACAGGCAGAGGGTTCTATTATTTCTGTAGATGCAAATGCAAAATTTGTAATGACTACAGGTGTTACTCTTGCTAATAATTCATCCACATCTGCAGGTGCGGCAATAAAGAACAGTGGTAAACTTATCATTACCGGTGGAGAGATCAAAGACAACGTATCTGCAGGTGGAGCTGTTTACAGCACAGGTACAGTTTCACTTAAAAAAGGTGAGGGTGCGTCTGATGACGAACCAAAGATCATCGAGAACTATACAAGCGCAGAAAAGAGCGTAAAATCCAATATCGTATTAGGACGGCAGGATCAGAGTGCTGGAAGTATCATCATTGCTGGTGCATTTGAGAACCAGAATGTTGGATATTCCGTAGAGAATCCGGCAGTTGACTATACAGTTTTCCAGAAACCTGAATCTTTAGATGCAACTGCATTTGAAAAAGCAGTTAATGCAATGAGCTATGAGGGCGACCAGAGTTATGCAGTAGATACCACCTCAGGCAAGCTTGTTTCCAAGATACCGGTTGTTAGGGTTACAGATCAGAAGAGCGAGAAAGAGAATACAGTTTCTGTAAAAATCGAATCTGATAAGGCCGGTACATATTTTTATGAATATGTTAAGAAAGATGCAGATGCTCCTAAATTTGATAAATCCGCTGTTAAACGTGGTGTTGAAATTGAAGCAAATCAGGAAACTTCTTTTGATATTTCAGGCATTACAGATAAGTCCATTGATCTCTATGTCTGGGTAGAGACAAAAGACGGATTTGTAGGTGCAGCTGAGAAACAGACTTTTAATGTAAAACAGGCAGAAGATCCGAAACCGGTAGCAGCTGCACCAACGATTACAAAAGCTTCCTTCAAAAAATGGAACAGCATTTCAGAGGCAGTTGTAACGATCACTTCTGACAAAGAAGGTCAGTACTATTATAAACTGGTGAAACACGGAACAAAGGTTTCCAAATCTGATATTGATACAAGCAAAGCGGGCAAAAAGATTGCTGCTAAAACAGAAACACAGATCAAGCTTTCCAAACTTAATGCAAAGACAAGCTACGATGTATATGTAGTTGTAAAAAACAGTGCAGGAGTCAGCAATATGAAACAGATTGCACTGGATCAGTCCAAGCGTCCGACCCCGACCCCAACTCCGTCAAACCAGACTAAAGCCTCTCTTCGTTGGACTGGCTTCAGCTGGCGCGATCATTTTTCTGCAACCGTTACCTGTGTCATTGGTGCAGATGGTATCTGTAATTATACCTGGAAGGTCAAGGGATCCAGCGAAAACGGTGGAAGTGGTAAAGTTAATATCAAAGCAGATAAAGCATTTAATATCGAATTAAATAACCTTCCGGACAAAGAGATAGAAGTATATATTACAGCAAAAGATTCCAAAGGAAAAGCTATGCTGCTGCAACCAACAATCAATGGTCATGTAAAAACAAAAGATACATTTAAGATTTCTTTACCGGAGAAAAGCCGTCCGAAAGTTGCAGATCCAACTCCGACTGACACACCGAATGCATACATCCCGGATGTAAAAGAGAGTATAGTACAGGGACTGGATGAGGCAATTCAGTTCTATCCGAATCAGTTCTATCCATTTACTGTAATCGGTGCAGGAACAACCAATCAGGATCCAAATGAGGGTGATGTGAAGTGGGTTCCGGTTTACTGGAGTACCGTTGCCAATCCAAATACAGACCCGAATAAAGGTAAGGTTCAGATTCGTACAGCATGGAAGATTGGTTCCACCACGGGAATCAACAAAGACGCTACATACAACCTGTATGTATTCTTTCAGAAATACATTTACACCGGTGGTCAGTGGCAGGTGACAGACGCCATTGAATCCGCAGTATATCAGTTCAAATCTGCAAAACTGACCGGAACTCCAGGAGCAGACGGTACATACGGTACCGGCGGCCAGACAGGTTCTGATCCGGATGCAACCATAACAGGAGAGGCATCTGCAACATCCTCCAACGGAGGCAACGGAACCAGATCTAAGAATGCAGTATCAACAGCCGATAACTCACCGATCGGAACTATGTCCGCACTGGCAGTGGCATCCCTTCTTGCAGGTGGATATGTGATCGTGAGAAGAAGAAAAAAGAACATCTAAACGCACAATAGCCAAAATAGCATAACAAATAAAAAAATCACCGGTTTTCCGAAAGAACAGGAAAGCCGGTGATTTTTTTGTAAAGATAAATTTACAGATTTTTTTTCTTATAGATAAACCAGGAAGCTGCAATGCTGAATGCAATTAGATAGACTGTCAGGATCAGGACACTGAGGTAATTGACTCCACCGCCGGAAGCAATGGTACGGATCAGATGACTGGTCTGTGACAGTGGAAGAGCAGCTACAAAATTCCCAAGAAAGCCCGGGATCTTCTCTGTAGAGAAGAAGGTGTTGCACAAAAAAGCCATTGGCATAATGATATAATTGGAAAAACGAGGTACATCCGCATGGTTTTTGGCAAGGAAAGAAACCACAACACCGATGGCTGAAAATACAGCACCGTTGAGGAACATCACCAGCAATGACCATCCGTTGAACACAAGACCGGTTCCGATCGGCATGGTCAGAAGAAGGATGATCCCTCCTGCATAAAGCCCGCGGAGACTGCCTCCGATGATCTGTCCGGCAATAAACTGCCACAGAGGTGTCGGAGATATCATAACCTGGTCAAAGGCTTTCTCGTAAAGACGCTGTACATTCAGATTCTGTGCGATAGCATTAAAGCTTCCGTTCATTGTAGTCAGTGAAACTACACCAGGGATCAGGAAATTCAGATAAGGCTCTCCGTGTGAGGAGGTCTGAATCCCCATTCCAAAAACAATCAGATACATCAGCGGCGCGATCATGGCCGCCAGCGTGATCTTATAGAAATCCCTTCGGAACTCCACCCATTTTTCCCATAAAATAGTAAGTATTCCCATGATAATTCATCGTCCATTCTATTAAATTATAAGATAACTGTGGCTGACGCCGGCTTATCGCTGCATCAGATGCCTGCCTGCGCGCTCCACAAAAACATCCTCCAGAGTTGTCTCGCGAAGGGTGCACTGTCCGTCCAGAGAGGACAGAAAAGAGATGGCTTCTTCCCGACTGTGGAAGTAGTGGCTTTTTGCCCCTTCCGGTGTTTCCTGATCTACGGTGTATTTGCCCAGTCCGTCGATCAGGCCCGATGGAGTATTGATCTCCTCTAGTTTTCCGTGATCCATAAGTGCTACCCGGTTGCAGAGAGACTGTGCCTCTTCCATATAGTGGGTTGTCAGAAGAATGGTCAGATTTTTTCCGTTCAGCTGACGGAGAAGATTCCACATTTGTCGTCTGGATAGCGCGTCCATGCCTGCAGTGGGCTCGTCCAGAAGAAGGATCTCCGGACTTGTGAGAAGTGCCCGGCATACCATAAGCTTTCGTTTCATACCACCGGAAAGCTTCCTTACAGTCCGCTTGCGGAAGGGAAGAAGTCCACAGAAATCCAGAAGCTCTTCAGTTTTCCGTTTGATCTCTTTTCGTGGCATGAAATAAAGACGGCCCTGATATTCCATGATCTCGTCCATGTTCATATCCTGGCGCATGGAATATTCCTGCGTGATCACGCTAATCTTGCGCTTCAGATCCGGTCGGTTGCGTCCAAGTGTCTGCCCGTCAATGAGGATTTCGCCCTCTGTGGGCAGGAGCAGAGTGGAAAGCAGACTGATCGTGGTGGTCTTTCCGGCACCGTTGGGTCCCAGCAGACCGAAAAATTCGCCGGTTTCTATGCGAAGATCCAGAGAATCCACAGCAGTAAAACTGTCAAATTTTTTTGTGAGATTTTTTGTTTCGATCATCTCTGTTCATTTCCTTTCGTTTGTATGCAAATTTCACTCTATTATACTGGAAAAGAAGAGACATTTCAACAATTCTGAGATGTTCTTTACAGAAAAGGGGCATTGTGCTATAGTGATACGAAGGAAAAACAGAAAACGGAGAGAAAACCATGAAACACAGGATGAGAACAATAATGCTGCTTCTTCTGACTATGCTGTTGCTATGCCCGATACAGGTTCTGGCTGCAGGTGGAGAGAACGCAGTGAAGACAGATCTGGAGGACGGAGAATATTCCATACAGGTGGAGCTGGAAGGCGGAAGTGGAAAGGCCAGTGTTTCTTCCCCCACATTGATGCTGGTAAAAGAGGGGAAGATGTATGCACGGCTCCAGTGGAGCAGCTCCAACTATGATTATATGATCGTAGATGGGGAAAAATATCTCAATGAGAGCGAGGAAGGCAGAAATTCTGTTTTTACTGTCCCGGTAACTGCCCTGGATGATAAGATGGAAGTGATCGCAGATACACTGGCCATGGGCGCCCCGCATGAGATCGATTATACGCTGACCTTTTATGAGGCTTCTATTGGCTCCAAGGGCCAGCTTCCTCAGGAGGCAGCGAAAAGAGTGGTTACAGTTGCGCTGGTGATCATCATCGGCGGCGGTATCCTGAATTATTTTGTAAACAAAAGGAATCGGTGTTAAACCGGTTCTTTTTTTATGCTCTTTCGCATAATATATATAATAATGAACATGTATAAAGACGGAAGGAAGGGAACATCATGGATACAGTACAGGATAAAACCTACGAAGCAATTTATTATTCACTGTGGGAGGCAGCCAGGCGTTACAGCAGCTTTACGCAGTTTCGGGTGATCGGAAAAAGCCACGATGACCGGATGATCCCTATGCTGGAGATCGGACAGGGAGATGCCTGTATTTTCTGTGTGGCCGGTTTTTCCGGAACGGATGGACAGATGACGGACAGGCTTACCAGGGTGGCACTGGAGCTTTGCAGAATATATGAATGCAACTGGACCGTGGACGAGCTTTATGAGGTAAAAAAGCTCCTGGATCAGACCAGGCTTTGTATCATACCGGTGGTCAATCCGGATGGATATGAGATCTGCCGGAAGGGCTACAATACTGTGCGAAATCCCATTTTCCGTCAAATGCTGAAAATGCAGGATGTTCCCTGCGATGAATTCGAGGGGAATGCAAGAGGAATGGATACTGCACGGAATTTTCCTACTACCTTCTGCAGCAGAAAAAAGATTCATCAGCAGCCTGCCAGTGAAAATGAGACACGTGCACTGATCCGGATCTTTCAGGAATACGGAGGACGTGGCCTGCTGGTTTTCTGCGGATATGGAAAAAAGGTGGTTTATTATCGGCGGGATCAGAATTTTTCCACTGGTCAGAGATGCTACCGTCTTGCACGCCACCTGAAAAAATGTACCAGGGGAAAGCTGGAGCAGCTGGCAATAGAACGAGAAGCGCAGAACGGGCGAAGGAGCACAGGTAGGGCGGAACAGTATTACGGAGAAATGATCCGCCAGCCGGCTTTCCGGATCGAATTGCCGGTAAATTCCGGAAATAAAGAAGAGGAAGAACGGGAAATCCGTGATCTGATGCTGCTTCCATTGGAATATATTTACTCTCTGGTACAGCTGTAAAAAAATCTGGCGTTGCACGGATGCAGGGTCTGTCAGCTTATGAAAAATAGGGTGACAGACATACCCGCTGAGAAACCAGTGTCGAATCCTGTCGGACGAATTTGATTGACTTCCGGATCTGCGGACCCTATAATAACATCATCTGAAACAAATCTTTTTTAACAAATGTCGCAGGAATCCTTCACCTCTGTAAGTAATGAGAGGAACTGCACATCTGAGCATATCTGCTCGAATAATTTCCATTCAGTATTTTTGCTGTATTATTATTTTGATCATGCTTGTCCTCGCTTCAAAATCTGTGAGTTTAAGTGATGGGAGCATGTTGCGAATTGCCATATTGACTGCTATACAGGGAGGACTTTTTTATGGCTCAATTTATGTGGGGCAGGTCTCCGCCGGAATTTTCCTGGTATCCGAACACTGTTTCTTTCCCTGCAGAGGGAAGTGATCATCAAATATCGTATGTAGAACAGAATACAGGAATGAAAATATTTTTTCGATGTATCGGCAACACAGTTCTGGGACTGATGCTGGTGATGGCATTGGTGCTTCTTATTCCTGGACTTTTCGGGATCCGGCCCTATGTGGTCTATTCCGGATCCATGGAACCTGAGATCCCAACCGGAGCTGTGGTTTTTACAAAGGAAGGAGAGTTTTCTCCGAAAAAGGGAGATATCATTACTTTTCATAACGGAGATACCGTTGTTACCCACAGAGTGGTTAAAAAAGAAAAGGATATCTTTATTACAAAAGGTGACGCCAACAAGACAGAAGATCCTGTTCCCGCAGAGGCGTCACAGATCATCGGGCGGGTAGTCTTTCACCTGCCTTATCTGGGCTACGTGATCCATTTTCTGAAAGCCCGGATCCCTTTTGCCGCAGTTTGCATAGCGGCATGTCTGTCAGTACTCTTTGATCTGGCATATACCCCAAAAAAGAAAAAAATACAGGGAGGAATTTAATCATGATGAAAAACAGAAAACTGGTAAAAGGAATTGCACTTGCTGCTGTGATCACTGCACTGGCAGCCGGAGGAACAGCTGCATATCTCACGGATTTTGAAACGGCAACCAATAGCTTTACCGTAGGAAAAGTGGATATCGACCTGGATGAGCCTAACTGGAAACCGGAGGACAATACAGATCTGGTTCCTACTCAGGTGATCCGGAAGGACCCCTATGTAGCAAATAAAGGAGTAAATGAAGCATTTGTCTATCTGGAAGTTTCTGTTCCGGTCCGAAATGTGATCACGGTAGCCAAGGATGGTACCAGGAATGCGCTTGCAAAAACAGAGCTGTTCAGCTTCACCAAAAACAAGGACTGGACACAGCTGGAGCGGACCGAAGTGGGGCAGAATATGGTCTACACCTATGCATATAACCACATCCTGAAGCCGGGAACAAAGACTACAACTCTTTTTGATACAGTAACCTTTGCCAATATCATCGAAGGTCAGCTGGATACACAGCAGATTGATATGCCGGTACGGGCTTATGCGATCCAGGCTACCAATACCGGGGATGACAAGACTACGGTTCTGGAGCAGGCAACTGCTGCTTACCAGAAATATGTAAATCAGAATAAAGGACAGGCCGGTGGTGTCACGAAATGAATAAATTAAAAAGACCCGTTTTCCTTCTCCTGACAACAGGGCTCCTGTGCGCAACAGGGACTGCGGCGTATTTTTCAGACTTCGAAAAAAAGATAAATTCTGCTGCAGTGGGGTATGTGACAACGGAGATCGAGGAAGATTTTCCGGATCCTACACCTACGCCTATGGAGAATGGTCCGTCCTACAGAAAAGAGATCCGGATCGGAAATTTTTCCGGCAGTGTGAAAGGGTTCCAGGCAGACTGCTATGTGAGGATGTCCCTTTCCTACTCCAATGACGATATAGGCAGAGGCGTGAAATTAACAGGTCTGGATACGGCAAACTGGGTGTATAACAGTCAGGACGGCTATTATTACTACCGGAAAAAAATATCCGAGGGTGAAAAAACAACTCCTCTGTGTACCGGATTTCAGATCGATCCCCAAAAGATCGATGATACTTATAGGGACAGCATTAAGGATTTTGAGATCAATGTTTATGAGGAAGCTGTACAGGCAGAAGGATTTTCAGATTATGAAAGTGCGTGGAGGTATTTTTCAGATCCGGTTTCTGCTCAGGCAGAAAGGAGGGGGAATGCTTGAAAAAACATCTTAAAGCCCTGCTGGCAGGTGCTGTTGTAGCAGGCAGTATCCTGGCGTGCACGGCTGCTTATGCCAGATTTTCAGATTCCGTGACAGTGACCAATCACATATCAGTGGGAGATATCAATATTTCTCTTCGGGAACTGGAAAAAAAGGACGGCCGAGAAATGAAATATCAAGATCGCCGGATCGTTCTTCCGGGAGATGAGATATCCAAGATCCCCAGGATCACCAATCACTCAGAGCCATGCTGGGTAAGGGTGAAGATCTCTTATACAGATGATCTGGAAGGGTTGGATGGTCTGGATGACAGGAATCTTACAGGAATGTCACCGAGATGGATCCGGAAGGGAGAGTATTTTTATTATACCAGGAAGCTGGAACAGGGAGACAGCGTGGATATTTTTACCGGTGTGACTGTACCATCCCAATGGGATGAATCCTACCAGGATAAGAAGCTGGGGATCACCATCGTGGCGGATGCTGTCCAGGCGGCAAATTTTGCACCGGATTTCCGTGCCATGTCACCCTGGGGAAATCAGAAGATCTTAAGATGTATCCACGATACCGATGGTCTTGTGGTTCAGAAAAAAAGTCCGGTGGATCTGAAGGTGGAGTTTGAAGGAAATGCGCACAAACTGATCGCGGCTCCGGAAGACTTTTTTTCCGGATTTTCCACGGCAATGCCGGGAGATGTTTTTTATGATTCTGTAGAGATTCGTAATACAACGGAGCATGCAGCAGAGATCTTCTTCCGCACATCACCGGAATGTAAATCGGTAAAAGATCAGGAATTTCTGAAAAAGCTGAAGCTGGTGATCACCATGAATGATAAAAAGCTGTATTCCGGGGATCTTCTGGCTGTGTCTCTCAATAAGGCCGTGTCCCTGGGGGAATTTTCCAGCGGAGAAAAAGGAAACATGAGATTTGAGGTTACGGTTCCGGCAGAGCTGGATAATTTATATGCTCTTCGGGCAGCAGATGTGAAATGGATCTTTTCCGTGGAAGAGGATCAGGAGACGGCGGAAACCAGTTCCGTCCCACGCCGGAATGACAGGAAAGAAGCCACAGAAAGAGCTTCCGGAAATAACAGTTCTTCGGTAAGGACAACACCAGTGAAGACCGGAGATGAATCTCCTGTGATCCTGTTTGCACTGATGGCTGGTATGGCGCTGCTTACCTGCAGTCTGACGCTATGGAAAGGAGGACGAAAAAATTGAAAAGAAGAATGATCGGTGCATGGATGGCATTGATGATCACAGCTTCTTCTCTTGTGGTTTCGGCCAGTCCTGCAGCAGATATGAGTTCGGTATCAGCAGATCCGCAGCAGGAACAGACAGAACCGGAGGAAGAAGAGGAGGCCCCGGATATTCCGGTAACAGATCAGCCCGGGGAGGCTGAGATGCCGGTTCCGACAGCCTTGCCTGAACCGGAAACGGTGGAGGAAGCTTTTGAAGAAGGTAAAGATAATACTGAAAATACGGACAGTGATGAGCTAATCGAACCGGAAGCTGTTTCAAAAGAAGGAGAAAATATAGCTCTGACAGAGATACCGGAGCAGACAGAGGATCCGGGATTTACTGTATTCACGGAAGAAAACGCGGAAATCCTTACAGGAGAAAGTGAAGAGGATCAGGAACTGATCCAGGATATCGAAAACGGAGAGATCATTGCTCTTTCTGCAGCACTTCCCGGGGAGTTCCGGGAAGCTGGCAGTGCGGAAGTAATCTCAGAAGGAGAGGATGCTATCGTAGCTACAGCACTTTCCCCGTCCCAGTATTATCTGGACAGCTGGACCAGGGTTTACTGCGATGAGATCTGGACAGCTGCCAATGATTTTCTTGGTTCCGGAAATAAAACCCGTATGGGATGTACGTATCGTTCTGTACATTATATCGATGATACAGGAGAGGAAAAGGTTTCACCTCTGTATTGCCTGAAAGCAACTCAGGATGGACTAGACAGTATGACGCTGAAGAATGAGGCAGTAAAAGCACTGACTAATTCTGTGATCCAGAAGCTTTTGTACTTTGGTTACGGAGGACCGGGGGATCTGGGGACCGGATATGACCCCTCCTGCAGTCACATAGACTGGTCAAAATGGCAGAACCGTTATGTATTTACTCATATTGCGCTGTCAAAGGTATATTTTAATGACTGTGGATATGCCACAGCAGCAGAAGTAGAACATACAGGAATAAACCGTCTGATCGATAAGATCCAGACATTGACGATCCCTGCAAGAAACAAAGCTGCCGTTTATGTTTCCGAAGACGGTTCCTGGGCAGCAGCATCCGGAAAGACGATCCCGTTAAGTGTATTCCGAAGCAGACCTGCAGGTTTTCCCTTTGTTCCTGACAGTATGAAGGACGGATTTCAGATGAGTACTCTTATGAAAGTAACAGATGGAGCAAAAGCAGGGAACGGGATCACCATAACAAGAGGAGCCACAGAAAAATGGCAGCTGGCCTACTGGACGAGCGCAGCGGATTATAATTCACAGAAAACTAATCCCAAAATGATGTCGGGGACAAGCCTGAGCCTTAAGGATGGGGCATATTTTTTTCTGATCTTTCCGTTAAATGCATCTGCAACAAAGAAGTTTTCCTGCAAAATGCTACTTCAGCCGGTTTCCTATATCCTGGTTGACGGAAGTGCCCAGGCAGGAAAAGATGGAGTACAGGATTTTGGCGCTTACGTATACCAGGGAACAAGAGGAAGCTTTTCCTTTTCAGTAAAGCCATCGGTTTACGGCAATGCAAAGCTGGTCAAGAAGGAACCCAACACGGGGAAACTGATCCAGGGAGCGCAGTACGGACTGTTTGCAGCAGAAGCTCTGACCTCCGGATACCGGACTATGTACAGTAAGGATCAGAAGGTTTCAACCGGAACAACAAATGCCAGTGGAGAGATCCTTTTTTCAAAACTGGTTCCGGGAAAATACTATGTGAAAGAAACGAAAGCCGCTGCAGGCTATAAACTGAACACCGCTATCAAAAATGTTACAGTAACCGGCGGAAAGACGACAACCGTCAGCGTAACGGATATCATGGATATCAGCGGAACAGTATCCATCAGAAAGAAAGACGGAAATACCGGCGATCCACTGGCAGGAGCTGAATTCACCCTGTATCAGTGGAGTAAAAAAAGCAAAGCCTACGTAACCTTAAAAAAACTGACTTATGATGGACAGAAGCGTACCTATAACTCCGGGAAATTTAATTATACCGAAGACAATCAGGGAAAATTCCGTGTGCGTGAGACAAAATCTCCTCCCAATTACACCGGAAACTGGCAGAAGAATTTTACGCTGGATAAGCCGGGAGAAAAGCAGGAATTTCTGTTTGAAGCAGTGAACTACCAGACTGAAAAACGAAGGATTGAAGTTCGTAAGATCGATGCGAAAACCGGTGAGATCCTGAAAGGTGCGGAATTTACACTTTATGAATACAGTGCAGCAAAAAAAGCCTATAAAGAAAAAGGAACACTTCTGGATTATGACAGCTCCAGCGAACTTTATGTAAGCGGAGAACTTTTAAAGACCTCGGATAATGAGGGAAAATATAAGATCGTGGAAACAAAGACTCCGCCCGGATATACAGGAAGCTGGGAAGAAATGGTAGATATCACAGACAAGGATGCACGCCTTTCCTTTGAAGTTGTCAATGAAAAGGAAAAGGAATATACAGGGGTGATCCGTCTGAGAAAAACAGATATCTATACCGGGGAAGTTCTGGAAGATGCGGAATTTACCGTGCTTCAGTGGAATAGAGGGAAGCAGACTTACCAAAATGACCTGGGCGGGCAGAGCATCCTGAAATTTGACGTAGAAACCGGATGGTACTCTACGGAAGAGCTGCTGCTTACAGATGCTAATCAGGGAAGGTTCAAAGTAGTGGAAACAAAAAATCCGGAAAACTATACAGGCAAATACGAAAAGGAGGTAATCTTCCAGAAAAAAGAAAATACAGATACGGATACTGTGGATCTGAAAGCAGAGAATACTCCGGTAACACTTCCGCTGGGAAATATCACCATCATAAAAAAGATCAAAGAGGAGGATATTACCTGGGCTCATGGAAATCCAACCTTTTCCTTTGTGGCAGAAGGTACGGATCTATCCGGAAATCCTCACAGATATGAGGATTATGTGACCTTTACTAGAGGAAGCTATGAAACCGATAAAAATGGCTATGCAACATTATCGGTCACTCTCAGGAATATCCCGCTGGGGCAGTATACGGTCTGGGAAAAACCGGTACTACGCTACTATCTGAAAGATGTACGGGCAAATACAGAGAATGTCCGCATCATAAAAGGCGCTGCACCTGCATATGGTACAGATCCCCGGAAGATTGCTTCCGGTACGGCTGCTCTGACAACGGAAAACAAAACTGCATCGCTGACCTTTGTAAATGAAAAATCCAGATATGACCGATATTCCCATAATGACAGCATAAAAAATACCATACCCGTATCATTTTCATGAAAAAAGGCAGGAGGGGCTGTCGCATTAGCAAATATTTTTGCTGGGCGGCAGCCCCGTTTTATGCCAAAATGGCATCGAAATTGATTACCATTTTGATGCCATTCTTTACAAGCGCAGTTCGTCCCTAAGCATCCCTTTCAGCATGCCTTATTTCAAACTGTTTTATTTTCAATTATCAAAATCTATGCCTTTTTTAATGCAAAAAGGTGACTTCCCGTCCTTCCTGTCTGAATCTTACAATGAAGTTTATTGATATTTCGCCCCATCGCTAAAAGGATACTTTCTGCCAAGGCATTTACCTTTCCACGGTACAGATATCTCC